>JAJDEM010000100.1 GCA_029259795.1 Planctomycetota bacterium | reverse complement strand
CCAACGAGGGCAGACTGTAAATCTGCTGGTTTTACCTTCGGCAGTTCGAATCTGCCTCCCGCCACCATTTTCCTTCTCTTTCGGGCCTGATGCCCACGCGGGCCCCACCAGGAGCCCCCATGCGCAGCTTGCCTCTTCTCCTCGTCGCGTTCCTTGCCCTCCCCCTCACTGGCTGCGGTGACAACAACGGTGAGGAGGCGCCGACCCCGGGTGCGACCTCCGAGAAGCCGTCGGCAGACGACGCGTCCTCGAGCATGCGCACGGCGGAGAAGCCCGCTGCCAACCCGGCAGCCAAGCCCGCAGGCAAGGAAGGCGCGGAGAGCCCCGAAGCCCTTGTCGAGGAGATGAAGGTGCTGGCCGAGTCCGAGGACTTCGCGGCACTCGTACCGCTGGTGCTTCCCGAGCAGCGCGCGGCCCTGACCTTCGGCCTGGGCATCATGGGCCCGAGCATGATGATCGCCATGGGCGAGGCCATGCTGCCGATGGCCGGCGGTGGCGACCCGGAGAAGGCGAAGGAAGCCAAGGACAAGTTCGCCAAGCTCAAGTCGGGCTTCGAGGCCCTGCTCGAGAAGCACAAGATCAACCTCGAGGAAGACAAGATGATGGGCCAGGCCCAGGCCATGGGTTCCGACCCCGCCGAAGCCGTGAAGGCCCTCAACGAGGCCTTCGGCCACGTGGACCACGCCAGCTTCCTCAAGGAGTCGATGGCCTTCATGGAGCAGATGGGCGACGGCGACAAGTCGAGCTCGGACTTCCCTTCCGAGTTCGAGAAGATCGAGATCGACGGCGACAAGGCCACCGTGCGCGCCAAGGGCAAGGACAAGCCGCTGGGCCTCGTGAAGCACGAGGGCCGCTGGTTCGTCGACTTCCTCTCGATGATGAAGCGCTAGCACGCGCGCTGGAGCCGGTGGTCAGGATCGAACTGACGACCTGCTGTTTACAAAACAGCTGCTCTACCACTGAGCTACACCGGCCGGCGCGTTGTCTGGCCAGACGATACCGCCGGGCGTGCGCGTTGCGAACGAACGTCCTCCCCCGTTCAACCTACGATGCGGCGATGGTGGACGGCGCCGAGGGTCTGGTGATCAAGGCCGTGGACGCCCTCCCGATCGATCTCGAGGAGCTGCTCGCGCCAGCCGAGGCGGAGGGCTTCCTGGCGCTGCCGCGCCTGGCCCGCGAGTGGCGTGAGCGCAGCAACCGCTTCGATCGGCCGGGGGAAGCCCTGTTCGAGGCCCGGCGCGCCGGCCTCCTCCTGGGTGTCTGCGGGCTGAACGTGGATCCGTTCGCCTCCAGCGGGACGAAGCGGGCGCCAGGGCGCGTGCGCCGGCTCTTCGTGCGACCGGAGGCGCGGCGCAAGGGCGTCGCGCGGGCGCTCGTCGATGCGGTGGTCGCTGCAGCCCGAGGGCCGTTCGCGACCTTGCAGCTGCGCACCTACGCGGCGGACGCCGACGCATTCTACGTGGCGTATGGCTTCGAGCGCGTGGACTCAGACGCCCACGTCACGCATCGCCTGGCGCTGTGAGGCGAGCGCGGCCTGCAGCTCCGCGAGACTCGCGCCCCCGAAGCGTCGGCGGACGTGCCGCAGAAGTTCCAGCGCCACCACGGCCTCGGCCACGATCGCCAGGCGCGGTACGGCGGTGACGTCGCTGCGCTCGACACGGGCCGGTGCGGCCTCGCCCGTGCGCAGATCGACGCTCGGCAACGCGTTGCGAAGCGTCGCAAGCGGCTTCATGGCCGCGCGCAAGACCACCGGCTGCCCGTTGCTCATGCCGCCCTCGATGCCGCCGGCGTTGTTGCCGCCGCGTGCGGGCGGGCGGCCCTCCGCTGACGGCAAGATCACGTCGTGCAGCTGCGAGCCGTGCAACCCGGTCGAGCGAAAGCCCAGCCCGATCTCGACGCCCTTCACCGCCTGCACGCCCATCAGCGCCGCGGCCAAGCCTGTCGAGAGCTTCTCCTCGGGGCGCTCGTGCCCGCCGAGTCCGACGGGTAGTCCCGTCGCAACCACCTCGACGACACCACCCAACGTGTCGCCGGCCTTCTTTGCCTTGGCGACGAGCGCCAGCGCTTCGTCCTGCGCATCCGCAGCACCGAGCGCGTGCAGATCGCTCGCATCGCGCTCGCTGCGCGATGCCTCGAGATCCTCGGCCGCCTCGGCGTGGACGCCGATGCCCCCGACCGAGACGACGTGCCCAAGCACATGGACACCCAGCGCCTCGAGGCACTCGGCTGCGATGGCACCGGCGGCAACCCGCGCTGCTGTCTCGCGCGCGCTGGAGCGCTCGACGATGTTGCGGGCGTCGTCGAGGCCGCGGTTCAGAGCCCCCGCCAGGTCGGCGTGGCCGGGTCGCGGGGTGTGGACAGGGGGCAGGTGGGCGTAGGTCGTGTCGCGGTTCTTGATGTGGAGCGCAATCGGGTTGCCCGTCGCCTGGCCGTCCCGCACGCCGGCGGAGAACTCGACCGTATCGTGCTCGGTCCGCTGGCGGGGGCTGGCGCCGGCTCCGCCCTGGCGGGCCGCGAGCCGGGCGTTGATGTAGCCTTCCGTGACCGGGGATCCGGCCGGGATCCCAGCCAGCACCGCGGTCAGCATCGGGCCGTGACTCTCGCCTGCCGTTTCGAGATGAAGTTCCATGCGTCCGCGTACTGTACGATCGGGGCGGCCCTCCGACCCGCAGAGGAGCCAACGATGAAGCTGAAGTTGACGGAAGATGCTGACAAGCAGCCCTCCACCGCGCGGACCGGCATCGCCGGACGCGTCGAAGCCGCCTCCAAGGCGGCCATCCCCCCGCCCAAGGGCAAGGGCCTGGTGATGATGCTCATCGGCGTGGCGGTGCTCGCGGCGGTGATCTACGACTTCACCGGTCGCAGCGCACCCGCGCAGAGCGTTGAGAAGATCGCCCGGGAGTCCGCGCGGCGCCGCGCCGAGGAGGACCCGCCCACGGCCCCCGACGGCCCGGCCGGTGCCCTGGAGCTGAGTCTGGCCGCAGAGGCTGGCGGCCCCTCCGAGCTCACACTCCCCTACGCAGCGGCGGTCGTCTACTACACGACGGCGCCCGCCGAGACCCAGCGCACGCTGCGCCCCAAGTTCCTCAAGGCCGTCGCCGCGGTCGAGGACCTCCGCGGACGCCGCGGTCGGGAGGCCTTCGAGCTCGCCACGCGACTGATCGAGGGAGCCGGGCCTGAGTCCGACGGACCGATCACGGACCTCTCCGTCAAGGCGCTGAAGGCGCTCGAGGACAACACGGCGGCGCCGGCCGCGATCGCGTTCATCGCCGCGCTCGAGGATGGCGTCGGCAAGCTCACCGCCCGCGCGCTCGACAATGTCATTCTCGACCCGTTGCGTCCGATCCACATCCGCGCCGCGGCCGCGCGCGCGCGACCCACCGAGGGCCGCCCCGAGACCGTCTCGCGGCTCGCCACGGACGCCAAGACCCACCCGACGCTGCGGGCCGCGCTCCGGTAGCGGGAGGGGCTAGCGCTCCACGCGGAGGTAGTGCCCGCCTCCGCGATGGGCGATGGCGCGCATGAGCGGACTCTCCTTCGTGCCGAGCACGATGGAGTGCAGGACCGTGCGCGCAGCGTCCAGACGATCGAGCTTGTCGGCCACGATGCGCGGCGGGATCGCCTTCATGTTGTCGCGCCCGTCGCTGACCGTGATCATCGCCACCGGCTCGCGAAAGACCTCCTTGGCCTTCTGCTTCGCCCGGACGCGATGCTCCAGGATCTTCAAGCCGGCGTTGAGCGGGGTGTAGACGTCGGTGCTCCGCCCCGGCTCGAGACCGCGGAGGAACAAGACGAGGTCTTCCTTGTTCGTCGGCGTGGCCGGGACCATGGCGCCCTGCTTCCACATGTGCACCTTGTCGGAGAAGAACAGCGCCGCGACATGCACGTCGCTGCCCAGCAGTGCAACGGCATCCGTAAGCTGCTTCTTCGCGCGGCCAAAGCCACCGGAGCCAACCGAACCCGAAATGTCGACCACGAAGACGATGTCCTTGGCCGTGAGCGAGAGTCCGTAGAAGTCCGGCCTAAGCGACCGGGTGACGTGCGGCGGCGGCTCCTCGACGATGCCGCCCGTGCTGACCGAGGGCCCCGCCTCCGTCGGACGCGAGGCGAGCCAGCGCTTGTGCCAACCGGCCCACCGCTTCGCGTCGTAGCCGTGGGCTTCGCCGCTGATCGCCTCGAGCGCCTCGGCCGCAGCCGCGCGGACGATGCGGCTCTTCTCGACCAGGCGTTCGAGCAGGATGGGCGCGGCGTCGGCCTTGCGCCGATCGCGCAGCATCAGCAACAGCTCGGCGCGAAACGCGGCGCTCGTTTCCGAGGCGAGGATCTTGCGGAAGGCCGTGAGCTCGTCCTCTCCACCGGAGAGGACCTCCTGACGCGCCTGGGCCTGCACCTTCTTGTCGCGGTCTTGCTGCGACGTCAGGATCACGGGGATCCAGGCGTGCTCGTGGCTCATCCGGGCGAGCGCACGGATCATCAAGCGGCGGACCTCACCGGACTCCTCGGTCTCCTCGAGCGCCTTGCGCAAGACCTTCGAGACGGCCAGCTGCTGCCCGCGGGCAAGATGGCGACTCAAGCGACCGACATCGACCACCGCGGCGCTGCGCTCGGCTTCGTCGCCCTTCTTCAAGGCGCGCTTGAGCACCACGACCGCCTTCGTTGCGGCCTCCTTGCCGGAGTCGGCAGCGGCAGCCCCGGTACCGAGGGGGATCGCAAGGAGCAGGAGGCTGCCAAGCAGGCGCGAGACCATCCAGCGGGCGGTGAGGGAGCGGGTCGGCATGGGACCTATGCAAACGCCCGAGACGGGCGACCGCGCCATCCTATCCGCCCGCAGCGGCCTTCAGCTCTTCTTGGACGTTTCGCATGCCCATGAGGAGGGTCTGCTTGAGGCTGGGCGAAAGGCCCTCCTCCTTGAGCATGCCACGCATGGCCTTGGCGGCTTCGTCGCCGCCGATGCTGCCCAGCGCGATGGCGATGCGGCGCTTGGTCAGCTCGGAGCCCTTGCTGTAGATGCTGCTGAGCTTCGAGATGTAGCCCCGGGAGCGATGGCCCATGCTGCCCATGGCCTGCACCGCGGCCTGCTGCACGCCCTCGTCCGGATCGTCCAGCGTCTTGGCCACGACCGACAGGCTGCCGGCGGCGCGTGCGCGGCCGATGGCGATGAGCAGGCTCTTCTTGAAGGCGGCCGGGCGGGGGTTGTTCGAGGCACCCGCAAGGGCCTTGGTGAGCACATCCGCGACACCGCGTGCCGACGTGTTCAGCACACCGATCGACTGGATCGCCCGCTCGCCGAACACACCCGGCTCCTCGGACTTGCGCAGGAGATAGTCCACCGACGGCGTATCGCCGATGCGCGCGAGGGCCGTGAGGACCTGCTGGCGGACATCGACGGGAATGCCGTCACGATCGAGGGAGATGAGCGGATCGACCATCGCGCGCGCGCCGGCCTTCGATGCCGTCGTAATCAGCGCGCGGAGGACCTTCGGCGACTGCTCGCCGCGAATCGCACCCGCGATGACCTCCGCCGTCTGCGGATCCGTAACATCGAGGGATTGCAGGATGTGCTGCGGGATCTGCCGCGGATTCGCGGTGCCCTGCAGGTACTCGACCAGCGCGCGGCCAGCCTCCGGACCACCGCGCTTCGCCATGGCCTGGATGATCGGGAGGTCGCGCACGGGATCGCCGGCCAGGCGGCTCTCGAGCTGGCGGGCAATGGCGTCGCGATCGCCGCCGGGCATCTGCCAGAGCGCGGTCAGGACGGCCGAGCGCCCCCCCTTGATGACGGTGCTGTCATCAAGCAATTCGAAGAGGTCCTCGACGAAGCTCTCGTCGCGCAGGACGGCGAAGACGAACATGACCTGGTTGCGCTTGCCGAACTTGATCTCGTTGAGGATCTTCGGCCGCAGGGCGGCGGGGATCGGCTCCTCCATGAGACCGACGATCTTGGCGACATCTTGCCAGATCACCGTCGACTGGCTCAGGAGGCGCGTGAGCTCGGCCTCGCGAACCGCAGGGTCGGAGAGGTCGATTCCCTCCGGCGTGCGCATCCCCGGCTGGAGGCCGCCGCCGCCATCGGGCCCGAGATTGGGTTCGGTGGCGTCCTTTGGCTGCGCGCCCTTGAGGCCCTTGTTCGCGCCCGAGGCCGTGTCGGGTCCCTTGGCGTCGCCTTCGAGGTCGTAGCCTTGGGTGCCTGCGCCCGTGCCGTCATCGCGCAGAATCACCACGAGGACGCAGGCCAGGGCCAGCGCAGCCAGGAACGTGAAGGCAATCTTGTAGGACTTGGTCATCTGGGCTTCCAGGAACACCGATGCCCGCCGGGCACCCGCCCATTGGACGCGGCTCCGGGAAGGGCGGTATCCACATTTTCGGCAAAACGTCCGGGAGGCCTGTTGCCCTATCCCCGGCAGCCCACGGCGCGAAAAGGCGAACAGACGCCCCCGCCCTACGCCCCGGCGTGCGCGACGCTCCGGGCCGCCTCGACCACGCCGCGGAAGAGCGCCTGCGTGAGCGGATCGTCAAGACGCCGCTCGGGATGCCACTGAACGCCCACACAGAAGGGGTGCGCGGGATCTTCGAGGGCCTCGATCACACCATCGGGAGCCGTCGCCGTGACCTCAAGACCCTCGCCCACGCGCCCCGCGGCCTGATGGTGGAAGCTGTTCACCGTGGTCTGGGTGCCCCCCACCATCCCGTGCAGATGCGAGCCCTCGACGACGTCGATCGAGTGGCTCAGCGCCGAGCGCCGAACGGCCTGCTGCGTATGGCGGATGGGGCTCTCGACCTCGGCGGGGATGTGCTGGATCACCGCGCCGCCATAGGCAATGTTGAGGACCTGCACGCCCCGGCAGATCGCGAGCAGGGGCATCCTCTGCTCCCGCACACCACGGCAGAGCTCGATCTCGAAGTCATCGCGGCGCCTGTCCACGAGGCCCAGCTCCGGATGCGGCTCCTCGCCGAAGGTGTGCGGGTCCACATCCCCGCCCCCGCTCAGAACCAGACCATCCAAGCGCGTGAGGTACGCAGCCGCATGCTCGGGGCCGATCGACGGCAGCACGAGCGGCAAGCCGCCCGCCGTCAGCACGCACTCCACGTAGTAGTCGGGGAGTGCGAACCGGCGGTGATCGCCGACCTCCTGGGCTGCGAGGGTTGAGCAGGAGATTCCGATGACGGGGCGCTGCTGCATGGAGGGCTCCTCGAAGTTCGCCGACAATCCTATTCCTAGGATCGGTCACTCACGGCACCATGCGGATCGTGAAAGCCACCCAAGCCCGCGTCCCCGTTCGAATCGACTTCGCCGGGGGAACCCTCGACATCTGGCCGCTGGGCCTCGCGCTCCGCGCGCCGGCCGTCACCGTGAACGCGGCGCTCGATCTGCCGATCACCGCACGCATCGAGCCGTTGCCGGGCACGACCATCGTGCTCCGCAGCGAGGACCTCGACCGCGAGGCCCGCTACACCGATGGGCACGCCCTGGAGGCTGCCCTCGAGGACGGGACCTGCCCGCTCGCCCTCCTGGGCCGCGCGGTCGTCGCCTCCAAGCCCGACGGTGGCTTCTCCCTGACGTCGCACGCGGCGCTGCCCGCGGGCAGCGGACTCGGCGGATCCTCGGCGCTGGCCACAGCACTGGTGGGCTGTCTGTGGGCAGCGCGGGGTCACCGCCCCGGGCTCGCAGCCATCCAGGCCCTGGCCCAGGACGTCGAGACGCGCCTGCTGCGGACGACGACCGGCTACCAGGACTACATGCCGCCGCTCTACGGCGGCTGCCTCGCACTGACCCGCGCCGTCGGGGGCCTCGACATCGCGCGCCTCGACGTCGACCTTGGGGCGCTTGAGGCCCGCCTCCGGCTGGCCTACACGGGCGAGCCCCACGAGTCGGGCATCACGAACTGGGGGGTCGTCCGCGCCTACCTCGACGGAGAAGCCGCCACCGCGGATGCGCTCGAGACCATCGCTCTCGAGGCCGGGCGGGTCGCCGAGGCGCTTCGGGCGGGCGACCTCGACGCAGCCCTCGCCGCCATGCTGGCCGATGGCCGCGCGCGACGCACGCTGGCGCCGGGCGTCACGACGCCCGGCATCGAGGCCCTTGACGAGACCATGCGCGCGGCCGGGGCGCTCGGCACCAAGATCTGCGGCGCAGGCGGCGGCGGCTGCGTCCTGATCCTGCTGCCCGACCCTGCGCTGCACCCCCACACGGGGGACGCCGTCGACGTCGCACTGGCGGCGGGCCCGTGGGAGCCCCTGTCGCTGCGGCTCACCGAGACCGGGTTGGTCCTCGAGCCTGCGGGCGAGGACGCCTGAGGATTCGGTAGGTCGACGGGCTGACGCCCGGAGGTTCCCGGATATAGTCCGAGGCCATCATGAAGAAGCCCCTCTCCTCGCTCGAGACTGCCACGTTCAACACGATCCTGGACACCATGCAGGAGTCCGACGGTTGGCTCGACATGACCCGGGTGTCCAGCCGTACCGCGCGTCACCTGGTGGACGTCCGCCAGGCCGCCGCCCGGCTGGCCCGCTACGGATTCGTCGTCATCGAAGAGCGCGCCGAGGACGAGCGCTGGCTCAAGTTCTCGATCCCCGAGCCGTCCTTCGACGACTAGTGCTGCGCGTGTCTGACCTGCGCGCCTTCATCGCCGGCCTGCCCAAGGCCGAGTTGCACATCCACATCGAGGGCTCTCTCGAGCCCGAGTTGATGTTCGAGCTCGCCGGCCGCAACGGCATCGAGCTCCCCTACGACTCGGTCGAGGCGATCCGCGCGGCCTATGAGTTCTCGAACCTCCAGGACTTCCTCGACATCTACTACGCCGGGGCCGGCGTGCTCCAGACCGAGCAGGACTTCCACGACATGACGTGGGCCTATCTGCTGCGAGCCCGCGAGGACGCGGTTCGCCACACCGAGCTCTTCTTCGATCCCCAGACACACACCGACCGCGGCATCGCCTTCGAGGTCGCGCTCGCGGGCATCGACAGCGCGCTGCAGCGCGCGAAGACCGAGTTCGGCATCACCTCGCGGCTGATCCTCTGCTTCCTGCGTCACCTCTCCGCCGAGGCCGCCATGGCAACGCTCGAGCAGGCCCTGCCCCATCGCGAGAAGATCGTCGCCGTGGGACTCGACTCCTCGGAGCTCGGCCACCCGCCCGAGAAATTCCAGGCCGTCTTCGACCGGGCACGGGCCGAGGGCTTCTTGACCGTGGCACACGCCGGCGAGGAAGGCCCCCCGGACTACATCTGGCAGGCCCTCGACCTTCTGAAGGTCGAGCGCATCGACCACGGCGTGCGCTGCATGGAAGACGACGCGCTGGTGGAGCGGCTGGTGGCGGCCGGCACGCCGCTCACCGTCTGCCCCTTGAGCAACGTGAAGCTCCGGGTATTCGACACGATTGAAGATCACAACCTCGCGCACCTGCTTGCGCGCGGCTTGAAGGCCACGGTGAACTCCGACGATCCGTCCTACTTCGGCGGCTACCTGAACCGCAACTTCGAGGCTGTCGCGGAGGGGCTGGATCTGGATCGCGACGCGCTGATCACGCTGGCGAAGAACTCCTTCGAGGCAGCCTTCCTGCCCGCGGCGATGAAGGCTGCGTACCTGGCCGAGGTCGACGCCTACGCGGCCGAGGACTAGCCGCGCACGAACCGCACGACGTCGGCCTGCGCCGGCGGGGTCTCGAGTCGCATCGGTACCGAGCCGTACTTCAGCCAGATCGGCGTCAGATCGTCGTAGTGCGGCGAGCCGATATGACCCGACTGCCCGCCGAACGTGATCATCCCCGCCGCGTCGAGGTCGCCCAGATCCACGACCTGTCGGTAGCTCTGGCCGGCGATCACGGGGCCGGGGCGGGTGTGCGCATACTGGCCTGAGACCACGCTGAACGGGCTGCCATCGGCCGGGAACGGCCCGCGCTGGAAGGCAGCGCCCAGCAACGGCGCCGAGCCGGCGGGGTGACTGAGGGTGAGCGTGTGCCAGGATCCCCAGGTCGCATCCGGGGCCAGACCGCGGCGCGCAAGGTCCTTCGCCGTGTCGTCGAGCGCAAGGGCGAGGAGCCCTGCGCGGGCGGCGGGTGGCGCCCACACGCTCTCGTCGGACTCAAACGCGGCAAGCAACGCGAAGTCCACGAGATTCAGCACGCCCATCCAGTGGTTGAGGAGGTCGGGACCCAGCCTGGGGCCGAACGTCCGCCGCACGAGGTGGTGGTAGAGGAGGTGCCACGGGACGCCGCCGCGATCAGCGGCCCGCTCGCCCCCCTCCCACGCCAGCAAGGCGTCCGCCAGCGCGGCATACGCCGGCTTGCGCGCGGTCGCGTCCGCGAGGTAGGGATCGAGCACGGCGCGCCGAAACCGTCCGAGCGCCGCATTCTGGGAGTCCGCGTGCATCGCGACCATGTCGGCGGTCGTCAGCCCGTCGCGGCCGTGCAGCAGGGCGGCGATGCGCTCGGCGCGATAGTCGGGTTCGTAGAGGTGGCTGAGGTAGTGCGGGTAGCTGCCATCGACGGGCGGGTGGTTGGCCGAGACGACGTCGTCGCCCGGCGCCAGTCGGCGGGCCGGAAGCTGCTCGCGCGGCACCCAGCCGGTCCAGTCGGCGGCACGCGTCGTTCCGTCCCGCGGCAGGCCGGGATGGACGTCTACGCTGCGCATGGGCACCTGCCCCATGAACTGGTAGGACGCAGCGCCGTGCGTGTCGGCCACCAGCAGGTTCTGCGCCGGCGAGCCGTAGCGACGCGCGGCCTCCAGGCCCTCGGCCACCGTGCGCGCGCGCCCCAGGCCCAGAAACGCCTCGAGATCCTGGCTGGGCTCGTGCAACGCCATGCGCATGGAGAACGCAGGACCCTCGTACGTGACGAAGGCGTCGGAGAAGAGCGGGCCGCGGTGGGTCCGGCGCAGCTGAAACGGTACCGGCGCGGCGCCCTTGCGCTTGATGGCGACGTCTTCGACCTCGAGGGGGCACCAGACCTCGTCCACCTTGTAGTTCTCGGCGGCGTCGTCGAGTTCCTCGACCCAGAGATCGCAGTCATCAAGCATGCCGTTGGTCAGCGCCCAAGCCGTCGTGGGCGTCCGACCGATCACGATGCCGGGCAGTCCGGGCAGGCTGCAGCCCACCGCCTTGTAGGCGTCGGCGTGCAGACTCGCGAGGTACCAGATCGACGGCAGACCGAAGTCCAGATGCGGGTCGCTCGCCACGATCGGCTTGCCGCTCGCACTCCGCCCACCGGCAACCATCCACGCGTTGCTCCCGGCCAGCGGCGCCGGCGGCAGGAAGTCCAGGGCATCGGCAAGCCCCTCGGTCACGCAGCGCGTGTGAGCGAACGCCGCATGCCCGGGTACCAGCGGTAGGATCTGGTCCAGATGCTCCGGCGCGTTCTGCAGCTGCTCGGCCAGCGCCGTGCACACCGGCGCCGCCCGCCACTTGAACGCCAGGCCCAGCGCCATGCCCTTGGCCGCGAGGATCGAGTCCGCGGGCGTCCAGGGCTCGAGCGGCAACTTGAGCAGGCGATGCTCGAGCGGCTTGCGCCCCTCGGCCTGCAGCCGCGCGACGCAGGCATTGACGCCCTCGACGTAGGCACCGAGCAGCGCACGGCCATCGGCGCCGCCCTCCTCCCAGGTGCGCTCGGCCGCGCGCGCGAGATCGAACACGCGCAACAGGCGATCGGAGTCCACGGTCGTCGCGACCTTCCCAAACGGAGGCAGCGTCTTGCGACCGAGGAAGCCCACCTTGCCGAGGGGACGCTCCCCGACCACCTCGCTCAAGCCGCCCCGCAGCACGCGGCGCATCATGTCCATCTGGAAGTAGCGATCGCGCGCGTGCAGGAAGCCCTGCACGCGGAAGGCATCGGCGTCGTGCTCGGCGCGTACGTGCGGAATGCCGTGCGCGTCGAGGTGAACGTCAACCGAGCTCGCGAGGCCTGCGAGCGCGAGCTCGCCTTGAAGCGGGAGGATCGCGCGCCGGGAGGAGCGACGCAGCAGGGGGGCTGCGGCGCGGCCCATGCCGGCCACCAGCAGGCTCAGTGGCTTGCGCGCGCCGCCTACTCGTTGTGCCACGTGGCGCCGATCCCCTCGTAGCCCGCCAAGCGCTCGCGGAAGAGCGCCTTGATCCGGTCCATCGCCTCCTGGGTCCGGCCTTCGAACACCAACACCAGCTCGGGCAGGTTCGAGGACGGCCGCACGAGGCCCCAGCCGTCATCGAACGTAACGCGCGCGCCGTTGATGTCGTTGACGCGCTCGCCGAACTCGGCCTTGAAGGCGGCGACCACGCGCTCCATGAGGTCGTACTTCACCTCGTCCGCGCAATCGACATGGATCTCGGCACTGGTGACGTACTGCGGTGCCTCCGCCAGGAGGTCCGCCAACGGACGGTCGCCAGACGCGACGTACTCCGCCAGGCGCAGGCCTGCGAAGAGGCCGTCGTCGTAGCCGTGGAAGCCCTCGCGAATGAAGATGTGCCCGCTGCGCTCACCGGCAATCAGGGCGTCTTCCTCGACCATCTTCGTCTTGATGTAGGAGTGCCCGGTCTTCCACATGATGGGCACGCCACCGTGGGCGCGGATGTCCTCGGGCAGCGCCTGGCTGCACTTCACATCGAAGACCACCCGCGCACCCGGATTGCGCGCGAGCACAGGCCGCGTCAGCAACATCAGCACACGGTCGGCGTTGACGTCGTTGCCCTTGTGATCCTGCACGCCCAGTCGGTCTCCGTCGCCGTCGAAGCTGAGCCCCAAGTCCGCCCCCGTCTCGACCACCTTGGCGCGGATCGCCTCGCGTGCGGCGAGCTCGCTCGGGTTGGGGAAGTGATTCGGAAAGTCGGCGTCGGGCTCGCAAAACAACGGCACGACCTCGAGACCTGCCCGCTCGAACGCCTCGACGCAGAACAGCGCGGCGGTGCCGTTGCCCGGATCCAGCACGACCTTGAGCGGTCGCGCCATCGAGACGCGCCCGACCATGTCGTCGAGATAGGCCGCCCGCAGGTCCGTCGTCTCGATCGAGCCCTCGCCCTCGGCGAACGCGCCCGCGGCACAGATCGACTGCAGCGCCTTGATCTCGGGGCCGAGCATCGTCTGCACGTAGTTGAGCGACATCTTCAGCCCGCTCCACCCCTGCGGGTTGTGGCTGGCGGTGATCATCACGCCCGCGGGGCTGTCCAGGTGGATCTGCGCGAAGTAGAGCGTCGGCGAGAGCCCGCAGCCGATGTCCGTCACCTGCATGCCCGCCGCGGCAAGGCCGTCGGCGAAGCACGCGCTCAGGCGCGGGCTGTAGTGGCGCAGGTCGTGACAGATGACCACCCGCTGAAGCCCGCGCTGCTTGGCGAGGGTTCCGAAGCCTCGACCGAGGATGCGCATGTTCTCGTCGGAGAGCTCATCGACGGCGTCCGGACAGACCTCGGGCACGCGGCCGCGGACGTCGTACTCACGAAAGAGGGTCGGCTTGATGCTCACAGCGGCGGGCCTCAGGAGGGACGGTCGGCCGTCAGGCCGGCTTGGACGAGCGTATGCAGGTGCACGAGGCCAACGGGCCGCCCGGCCTCGTCCACCACCGGCAGCAGATAGATGGGCCGCGGCTCGTGGCGCTCCATGGTGTGCAGCGCATCGAGCGCGAGCGTGTCCGGGCCGATGCTGGTCGGATCCCGCGTCATGATCTCGCCGATGGGCCGGGCGAAGAGGTCGGCGACCGTACCGGAGGCGCCCTGCATGCAGCGACGCACGTCGCCGTCGGTGAGGATGCCGACCAAGCGACGATCGGCGTCCACGACGTTGACGCCGCCCAGCGTGCTGGAGGTCACACGCTCCAGCGCTTCCTGGAACGTGGCACTCTCGGCCACCACGGGGTTGGTGTGCGGTCCGCGGAGCAGGTCGACGATCCGTAGCGTGAGCTTGGTGCCGATGGCGCCGCTCGGATGAAACAAGCGGTACTGGTCCGTCGTGAAGCCACGCCGACGCATGAGGGCGACGGTCAGCGCATCGCCCAGGGCCAGCGTGAGAACCGCGGAGACCGTCGGCACGAGGCCGGTCGGATCCGCCTCGCGGATCTCGCCCCAGCAGAGCGCTACGTCTGCGGCGCGCGCCAGGGGACTCTCCTCCGGGCCGGTGAGCGCGATGATCTTCGCCCCCAGGTTCTGCAGCGTGGGGACGAGGTCCATCACCTCGCGGGTGCTTCCCGAGTTGCTGATGGCAACGACGACGTCCCGCGCGGTCACGATGCCCACGTCGCCGTGGAACCCCTCCGCCGGATGCAGGAACGAGGCGAGCGAGCCGGTCGAGACCAACGTGCTTGCGAGCTTGCGCCCGATCTGGCCGGACTTCCCCATCCCGCAGACGACCACCCGGCCGGCGCAGTCGTGCATGAGGGCGACGGCCTCGTCGAACGCCCCCCCCATGCCGGGCAACCGCTCCAGCAGATGTGTGAGCGCGTCCCGCTCGGCGGCAATGACGTCAGCGCCGAACTCGTGGGGGTCTGTGGCCATGCGCAGGAGTCTACGCGCACACCGTGAAACGCCACGCGTCGATTGAGGGCGTGACCACTCGGGCACCCGGCCCGAGACCAAGGCGTGGTCTGCCCGCCCCCGCCCTACGCCGCCGCGCGCACGCCGCTCGCCACACCGGCCTTGGGCGTCGGGATGGGCGCGGCCGTCGGCCTCGGGCTCCTGGCGGGCGCCCCGCTGGGCCTGTCTGTGCTCGCCGCGCTGGCGGCTCCCCTGCTGCTGCTGGGCTGCCTCGCGGCGCGCGTGCGGGTGCTCGCCTGGAGCCTCCTGCTCGGGCTCGTGCTCGGCCGCCAGGCCGCCTTGGCGCAGATGGCGCCCCCGCTCCTTGCCGGCGTCGAGCGCCCCGCGATCCACTACCTTCACGGAACGGTTCGCGACGTCTCGCTCCCCTCGCGCGGGGCCCAGCGCTTCACCCTCGCGCTCGAGGCGCTGGGCGAGCCACGGGTCGCCCTGGCGCGGCCGCACCCTGTCGTCGTCACCGTCCGCCAGCGCGGTCGCACGCGCTGGCGCTGGCACGACCTGGTTCCGGGATCGCGCGTCTCGCTCCTCGCGCGACTCAGCGAGCGCCGCGACGGCCTACGCGCGGTCGTCACCGACCGCCGCGGCGTGACCGTCGAAGCCACGGGCCGCGGACTCGGCGCCGAGTTGACCCTTGCCCGGCGCAAGGCCAGCTGGGTGTTCGCGCAGCGCCTCGGCCGCCACGACGGCGGCCTCGCGCGCGCGCTGATCCTGGGCGACCGGGGACGCCTCGCTCCCGGAGACCGCGACTTGTTCCGAGCGACAGGCCAGGCCCACCTCCTCGCGGTGTCGGGGCTGCATGTCGGGCTGCTGCTGGGTGGGCTGCTGCTCGTGCTGCGTGCGCTGGGACTGCCGCTCGCATTCACGTGGATCGCGGGGCTCACGACGGCCGCGCTCTACGTTCCCTTCGCCGGCTCCCCCCCATCCGCCGTTCGCGCAGGGTTGGCGGCCGCAGCGTGGTTCATCGCCGCACTCCTCGCTCGGCGCCCGGAGAGCCTTGCCATCCTAGCGCTCATTGCCCTGGTGGTTCTCGTGCGCTGGCCGAGCTCGCTGCAGTCGGTCTCCTTCCAACTCTCGTTCGCGGCGGTGACGAGCATCCTCGTGCTCAGTACGCGCATCCGCTCGCTCCTCGTGCGCCCACGGCCCGTCATCGTCGGGCTGCTGCCGCCAAAGCGTGCGCCGGTGCGGACGTCGCTGGCGGTCTCGCTGGCCGCCTGGCTTGGTACCGCGCCGTTCATTGCGACCTACATCGGACGCCTCTGCCCCGCCGCCGCGTTCATCGCGCTGCCCGCCATACCCATCACCGCGGTGATCCTGGGGTCCGGCTTCGTCTTGCTGCTCGGCCGCGACGTCCCGTGGCTCGCAGGCGCCGCCGCGGCGTGCTTCGAGCTGGCCACCACCGTCCTGCGTCTGTGGCTCACCCTGGTTCAGGAGCTCGGCCTCGCCGCCCGCGAGGCGCGCGCACCGACCCTGCTCTGGTGGTTGCTCTACGCCACCGGCTTCGGGGCCGCGGCCTCGGCGTCCCGCCCTCGCTTGCTGCGTCCGGGCCTCGCACTCATGGTCGGTCTGCTGCTGCTTCTCCTCCTCCCGCTGGAAGCACCGGGCCTGAGTCGGCAACGAGAGCCGCGGAAGATCGCGCCGCCCGCGTACGATGCGCTTGAGACGCGCATGCCGAGCTTCCCCACCCCCACGCCCCTTGAAGGACTCCCCGCCTTCGCCGGCCTCGTGCTCGGACTTCTCGCGTTCGGCACCGTTGCCGTTCGCCTCGGCTGGCTGCAACGCGGCGCCGCCGCAGCGGCCGGCATCCTGGGCCTCGCCGCGACGGCCGCGCTCGGCTGGGCGGGCCTGCTGGCGCTGCTCGCGCCGTTCCTCATCGCGACCCTGCTGGGCAAGCTGCCCGGCGCGGAGCGCGCGGGCGCCCGCAGCATCAAGCAGGTCCTAAGCAACGGGCTACCGGCGCTGTCGGGCGCCATCGCCGTTCTTGCGGGGCACCCTGAGTTGGGCTGTCCGTTCTTCCTCGGCGCGCTCGCCTGCCTCGGCGCCGATACCTGCGCCACCGAAATCGGCACCCGCTACGGCGGCACGCCGTTCCGATGGCTCGGCCGTAGCCCCGTGGCCTCGGGCGAGAGCGGCGGCGTCACCCTGGCCGGACTCCTGGCCTCGGTCCTGGGCGGCTTGCTCGCACCGCTGGCCTTTGCGCTCGTCGCTGACCTCGCCTGGGAGGCGGTGGCGCTGCTCGGTGCGGCCGGCTTCGCGGGCGGGCTCCTCGACAGCGTCCTCGGCGGCACGCTGCAATACCGCGCCACGGATCCAGCCACAGGCCTCGCGACGGAGCAGCCCCCACGCGCAGGCGAGCGCCACGAGCACATCCGCGGGTTCACCTGGCTCGACAACGACGCGGTGAACCTCGTGAGCGGCGTGGCGGCAGCGGCCATCGCCGTCTGCCTGGCAGCACTGCTGTAGCTCCCAGCCCGGCTACGACCAGGCGACCTACTCCGGGTAGCCGATCCGATCGAACGGGTTGACCACCGACGAGGCCACATTGCGCGCGTGCGCGCTGATGCGCTTGAGGAAGCGCATGTAGAGCGCGAGGGCGACCGCCGTCTTGGCGTCGGTGACCGTGTCGCCCCCCACCAGGGCCTGCTCCAGCGTGCGCGTGCGCGCGGAGATGTCGTCCTTGTAGGCCTCCATCAGCTGACGCGCCTCTTCCTCGTCTCCCGTACGGAACGCCTTCGTCGCCCGCGAGAGAATGGCGAGCGTCTCCGTCTCGATTGCGGCCAGCTGATCCTCGAGCTCCCCGCCGTGCAGGCGCTCGGGGTGGACGAGGGCCAGGTCGTGAATGTTCTTGGAGTAGTCGCCGATGCGCTCGAGGTCGATGACGATCGAGATGAGCACGAGGCCCGAGCTGAGGTCGCCGGGATTGCCAAGCGCGAGGTGCGTCATGACCTTGCGGCGGACATCGCGCTCGAAGGCGTTGAGCTTCTTGTCCATGGTGTTGATGTCGATGTCGACCGTGGAGTCGTCGCGTCGCCGCAGCGACTCGACCGAAGCCGCGACCATCTGCTGGCACATGTCGAGCATCTCATGGCACTCGGCCAGCGCCTGCGACTGCAGGTCGTCCTTCTTCAGGAGGTTGAGGATCTTGCGAAGCATGGTGCTACCTGCCTAGGAGGACGACGAGGAACGGGAGGATGTAGAACATCGTAACGATGTATACGAGCGGGATGATGCGATTGCGCATCGCCACACTGGCGAAGGCCTCGGCGATCTTGATCGGAAGCCAGCGGAACCACCACAGGATGGCCACACCGACCACATTGAACAGCACGTGGTGGAAGGCCAAGACCAAGCCCAGGGAGGCCGTCGTCATCGCGGCTGGATCCCCGGCATCCGCCCCAGCGATCGCGGCCAGCGAGGCGATCAGCGCCGTCATGGTCGTGCCGATGTTGGCACCCATGGTGTAGGGCAACACTTGCCGGATGGTGATCACGCCCGCCCCGACCAGTGGTACGGCGACCGAGGTCGTGATCGAGCTGCTCTGGACCAGAATCGTGATGACGATGCCGAACACGAGGCTCAGGCCCGCCGACCGGAACAACACCCGGTCGAAGAGGTTCTCGAGCTTCTGCACCATGATGCTCTTGAGCAGCTTCACCATGAAGATGAGTCCGACGAACGTCAGCAGGATGAAGAGCGCGAGCACCACGCCGCCGCCTCCGCCCATACTCTCGATGGCATCTTGAGCGGCCTGGATGACGGGCTTCGTGATCGCCTTGATCGGGTTCGCCAGCTTGGCCCCGCCGACGCCCTGGAACACATCGGCGCACCAATGCGCCATGTGATCCAGTACGTGGGTAAACACCTCGAGCGGGAACAACACGAAGAGCACGATCAGATTGAAGAAGTCGTGGACCGTCGCAGCGGCGAAGGCTCGTTTGTATTCGAGCGAATCGCGCATGTGGCCCAGCGACACGAGCGTGTTCGTGACCGTGGTGCCCATGTTGGCACCCATGACGATGTAGATCGCAGACTCGTAGGGCAGCACGCCCTGCGCCACCATCGTCACAGCGAGCGACGTCGTCGTCGAGGAACTCTGGACGAGCGTCGTGGCCAGGATGCCAATGAACAAGGCGACGAGCGGCGCCGAGCCCGAGCCGAGCAACTCCTCGGTGTAGCC
>JAJDEM010000099.1 GCA_029259795.1 Planctomycetota bacterium | reverse complement strand
CTGGATCACCTGGACCCGGGCCTGGCTGCACAACGCACTGGAGCGCCCCAAGGCCCGCGACGAGGCGATTGGCGAGTTGGATCGCATGATGGAGGCGCGACGGGCCCGGGCGCTCGCCGCCGTCGACGCCGAAGCCGCGCGCGCGGAGGACAAGCCCTCCGAGGAAGATCTGGCCGAGGAGCGCGCCGACGCCCTGGCCCAACTCGAGCACATCCACTTCCCCGACGGCCTCGGCGCATCCTGGACCGCAGCACGCTCCCTCCTGGGACGCGAACCCCCGCCGAGCACGCGTGGCGGAACCATCACCGATCGCGTGGGCCCCGGCGGGCAGCTCAAGGCCCGCTGGATTTTCGAGACCGAGAGCAACTCCCCTGTCACGGCCATCCTGCCGCTCGACGCCGACCATCTGCTCATCAGCGACACGGCTGGCGACGTCTACAGCGTCCATCGCACCACAGGCAAGCTCGCTTGGCATCTGCCGCAGGCGTTCACGGCGCTCGTGACAAGCCGCGCGAACAACACGGCGCCCCTCGCACCCGTGCGCGTTCCCTTGCGTGGACCGGGCGGCACGTTCTTCCTCCCGATGCCGGGGCATGTCGTCTGCTTCCGCGCAGACGGCACGAAGCGCTGGGAGGCAGGCCTCGGAGAGGCAAGCGGACAGGCGACTCCCGTTGCCCTCGCGACCGACGAGCGTGCGCTCTACACCTACGACACGGCGTCTGGCGAAGTCGCCGCGCTGCGCCTGGAAGACGGCAAGCTCCGCTGGCATCGCCGGCTGAACATGAAGGCCCAGTCGATTCCGGCCGCCCAGGGCGAGGGTATCGCCATCTCCGGCGACCGCCTGCTCGTCTACGGACCGCGGACGGCAATCTTGGACATCACCGACGGCTCCGTACTCTGGACCTTCGAGCCGGACCGCGTCCGCCGGGTGCCCCTCACCCTGCAAGAACCCACCAGCGAGCTCAGCGGCCTCTGGGGCGGCCGCAGGCGCCGTAGGACCACGAGCGCAGCAGGCGGCCAGCCGGCGGCTGGCGTTCCCCAGCCCTCGGCCGGGTTCAGCCCGTTCAGCAGCGGACGCTTCCGCGGCCCGGGCTCCTTCGCAGGAAGTCCCTTCGCAGCCACTCCCTTCGGCGTCGGCGCGCAGGCGGCCCGACCGATCGCGTCCACTGCGTTCCTGACCCCTGGCGGGCGCTCGGCCCAGACCTGGTCCCCGAAGGCGAAGCCGGGCGCCACGACAGCCGTGGTCGCTCCGGCTGTCCGCTGGGCCGCGCCCCTCGGTGCGGGGGAGTCGCGCCTGGGACTCCTGATGGGCCAGCGCTTGATTCTCGCACGCAACGCACCCGTCAAGGGCAACGCCGAGACCCACGCCGAGGCGCTGCTGCTGGACACGGACCTGCCCATGTTCGCGCGCACGGCCCGGATCGCAGGGACGCCCGTCGCCGTGTACGGCGACCGCTTGGCCATGCTCCAGCGGGGCCGACTCGTGGTGTGGCACTTCGAGCGCGGGACGCAAACGTACTTCGACCTGAAGTCCGTCGCGGGCGGCCGCAACATCTACAACGTGCAAGCGATCCAGGAGGGGGGCTTCCTCTACCTCGCAGGGCCCGACGGCATCCTCTGCATTCACCTGACGACGCTGCAGGAGGTCTTCCAGGCCCGCTGGCCGCGCGCCGCGCGCCCGGCCGACGGGGACGACCCCAGCAACCTCCAGCATCTCCTGCGGGGGATCACGACCTTCCGCAACCCCGGCGGTTGGGGCCCCATGCTTCCAACCATCGGCACCTCGGGCCCAGGCACGCTCTACACCGTCTCGGATCCGTGGCGCGTCGTCGCGCTGGAAGAAGCCACCGCCAGCGCGCAGCCGGGCCAACCCAAGGCAGACGCGCCCAAGGCAGACGCGCCCAAGGCAGGGCAACCGAAGGCTGGTGATCCGAAGGGCGGTGAGCCGCGTGACCGCTGACGAACAGGTCTTCGACCCTGACTTCCTGCAGCGGCTCCGCACGCTGTTCTTCAAGCTGCGCCGCCGGCGCATGCTCAAACAGAAGGGCGTGCAGCAGACCCAGGCCGTCGGCTTCACCCGCGAGTTCAAGGACTACCGCCACTACACACGCAGTGATGACTTCCGCGCCATCGACTGGCGCCTCTTCGCCCGCATCGAGCGCCTCTTCGTCAAGCTCTACGAAGAGATCCAGGAGTTCCATGTCCACATCCTGATCGATGTCAGCCGCTCGATGGTCGAGCCGTTCCCCCGCAAGCGCCTGGCCACCCTGCGGCTGGCTGTGGCCCTTGCCTACCTCGGTCTCATGAACCAACACCGGGTGTCGATCGCGACCTTCGGAAGCGAGATGAAGACCGAAGTACCGCCGCTCAAGGGCCAGGGACACATTCACCGGATCCTGCAGCACCTGACGGGGCTCGAGTTCGAGGGCGTGACGAACCTCGCCACGCTGAAGCACTTCCGCCCGAGCCGCGGACGGCGCGGCATCGTGTTCATCCTCTCCGATCTTCTCGGGAGCGAGCCCGAAGAGTCCGCCGAGGCGCTGCAGGTCACGACGTCCTGGCCGGCCGAGACCCATGTCGTGCACATACTCGAGCCCGAGGAGATGCGCCCGAAGATCGACGGCGAGGTCCGCCTCATCGATGTCGAGACCCAAGAGCAGCGCCAGCTCACGCTCACGCGTCGCGACATGGAGCGTTACGCCAAGGCGTTCGACACCTACCTGGACGAGCTTGGCCAGTCGTGCCTCAGGCGCCGCGTCGATTATGTGACGTGGCGCACGGACCTCGCTTTCGAGAAGCTCTTCCTCGAACTCCTTTCGCGCGGCAGCGCCCTCTCCCAGGGCTGACCCGAGGACCCTCGTGCACTTCCAACTTCCCGCCCATCTCAGCTGGATCTGGCTGCTCCTGCCGGTCCTCCTGCTGTTCCTGGTGCGGCGGCGTCCGAAGGAAGTCAAGGTCAGCACGCTTGCGTTCTTCAAGTCCCTGGCGCAGGTCTATCGCGAGTCCCCGTGGCTGCGTCGCCTCAAGCGGCTCATCGCGCTGCTCATCGCCGCCATCACCGTCCTGTTCGGCGTGGGCGCCCTCGCGCAGCTGGTCGTGGCACCGGACTCCGGCGAGCTCCGGAGCGTCTTGGTCGTCGTGGATGGCTCAGCCTCGATGGCCGCGTTGGACGCGGACGGAGTGACGCGCCTGGACACCGCCAAGCAGCTCGTGCGCGAGCGGCTCGCCGGGCTGGGTTCCGAGGTCGGTGTGCTCTTGATGCGCTACGACCGGAGTCCCGAGATCGTGATGCCCACGACCTTCGACCGCCGCGAGCTCCTGCGCGAGCTCGAGGGCCTGAAGGTCCGCCCTGTCGAGGGCGATGCCGAGGCCGCGCTGCATCTCGCGGCCCGTCTCGCGGCGCTCGGCGCCCCCGCAGCCATCTGGCATGTGACCGACCGGCCCACCCTGCTGGCGTTGGGCGAGGCAGCGAGCACCAGCCAGCCTGTCACAGCCGAGTCCCCGACGGACGGTGCGGCGGAGACGGTCGACGCTGCGTCCCGGCTTGGCCTTCCGGACGACGTCACCCTCGAGACGTTCGACGTCGGCATCCAGACCCCCATCAATGTCGGCATCACGGCGTTCCAACTCCGTCCGCGACCGCTGGAGCGCGGACGCTTCGATGCCTTCGTCCAGATGCACGCCCAGGCCCCGGCACCGCTCGAGGCCAAGCTCGAGATCCGCATGGACGGCAAGCTCGTGGCGCTTCGGGATGTGAAGATCCCCGCCGGTGCCCACGAGCGACTGCTCATCCCGATCGAGGCCAGCCACGGCGCCGCGCTGGAGCTGACCGTGCAGGCC
>JAJDEM010000098.1 GCA_029259795.1 Planctomycetota bacterium | reverse complement strand
CGCACCGCGATGGGCGCCGCATCGACCTGCACGACCTCCTGGCCCGGCTGAAGCGTCGCAAGTCGCGCTTCCCTCTCCTGCTGCGCTTTCCGCAGATTCTCGCCAGCCGGGTGAACGAGCTGTTTGATGCATTCTCGAGCGCGATTCAGGAGTTCCACTACGACGGTACCTATCGCGGGGTGTTCCCGATCAAGGTGAACCAGAACGCGGATGTCGTCACGGCCCTGACCAAGGCCGGCCACGCGCGCGGGATGGGCCTCGAAGCGGGTAGCAAAGCCGAGCTGGCTGCGGCGTTGACGTATGACCTGCCCGAGGAAGCCGTCATTGTCTGCAACGGCTACAAGGACGAGGCGTACATCCGGCTTGCCATCCGCGGCGCCCAACTCGGACGCAACGTCTACCTGATCATCGAGAAGCCGCACGAGGCAGAGATGATCGCGCGTCTCGCGAAGAAGGCCGGCGTGCGGCCGCTCATCGGCGCCCGCACGCGCCTCCAAGCCCGAGGCTCCGGCATGTGGGAGCGCTCCACGGGATCGGGCGCCAAGTTCGGGCTGACGACGCAGGAACTCCTCGACGCCCTCGATGTGCTCACCCGCGACGGACTGGAAGATCAGTTCCGCATGCTCCACTTCCATGCGGGCAGCCAGATCACGGAGATCCGCCGCATCAAGAGCGCCGTCCGCGAAGGCGCCCGGATCTATGCCAAGCTGCGCGCCGAGGGCTACGCGATCGACCACTTGGACGTGGGCGGAGGCCTGGGCGTCGACTACGACGGCAGCAACACCTCCTACGAAGCGAGCATGAACTACTCCGTCTCGGAGTACGCCAACGACGTCGTGTACATCGTCAACGAGATCTGCGAGGCCGAGAACGTCCCGGTGCCCACGTTGGTCTCCGAGTCCGGGCGCGCCCTCTCCGCGTACCACGCGGTTCTCATCAGCGAGGTGGGGGGGCAGAACCAGGACGAGAACGGCGATGAGCTGATCGTGCCTGTGGACGCCCACGACACGGTGCAGGAGCTGTTCGAGATCTGGGAGGGCATGGGTCGGAAGAACCACCGCGAGTTCTTCCACGACGCCGAGGCCAAGCGCGAGGAGCTCCTGAAGAACTTCGATCTCGGCTACCTATCCCTGCGCGACCGGGCCTTGGCCGAGCGCCTCATGAATCGCATCCGCCGCCTTGCGGTGGGCTATGCGAAGGAAGAGCGCTTCGTACCCGATGAGTTCGTGCAGCTCGAGAAGGAACTCGTCACGAAGTACATCGCGAACTTCAGCGTGTTCCAGTCACTGCCGGACCACTGGGCGCTGGACCAGCTCTTTCCCGTCGTCCCGATCCATCGCCTCGGAGAGCGGCCGACCGTCGCCGCGACGCTGTGCGATGTCACGTGCGACTCGTTCGGGGAGATCGACGAATTTGTCGATCCCCGCGAGAAGCGCACGAGCCTGAAGCTGCACGAGCTGCAGTCGGGCAAGCCGTACTACATCGCGGTCACGCTGCTCGGGGCCTACCAGGATGTGCTCGGCGACTATCACAACCTGTTCGGGCGCGTCGACGAGGCCCACGTGGTCGTGTTGAAGTCCGGTGCTGCGCGCATCGTGAAGACCGTCGCGGGTGACGAGGCCCATGAGGTCCTGCAGCGCTTCGGGCACGAGTCCGACGCCATGCTCGCCAGCGTGCAGGCGCGGCTCGACGTCCGGGTCTCCAGCCGCAAGCTCACGCGGCGCGCGGCCAAGGAGGTCCTCCGGGAGTACACCGAGGCGCTCGAGGACTACACGTACCTCGACTTCTGACGAGCCTCAGGCGTGCGCGGACCGCTAGCCTTCCGAACCCGTCTTCGGCTTCTCGCTCATGGACAGCAGGTGGCCCATCTTCTCGGCCTTGGTGCGGAGGTAGGCCGCATTGGACTCGTTCGGCTCCATCTCGAGCGAGACGCGCTCGACGATCTCGAGGCCGTAGCCCTTGAGCGCCCGGAACTTCACCGGGTTGTTGGTCAGCAGCCGCATGCGGCGGATGCCCAGGTCGTGGAGGATCTGGGCGCCGACGCCGTAGTCGCGGTGGTCGGCCTTGAAACCGAGCTCGACATTGGCTTCCACGGTGTCGAGGCCGCCGTCCTGGAGCGCGTAGGCGCGGATCTTGTTGACGAGGCCGATGCCGCGGCCTTCCTGACGCATGTAGAGGATGACGCCGCGGCCCTCCTCGGCGATCTTCGCCTGGGCCGCCCGCAGCTGCTCGCCGCAATCACAGCGCCGGGAATGGAAGAGGTCGCCGGTCAGGCACTCGCTGTGGGCGCGCACCAGGATCGCTTCGTCCAGCGGGGCGTTGGCGACGTCGCCCGTGGGCGTCGTGAGCCCCATGCTGATGGCGAGGTGCGGCTCGGGGTCTGCCCTGGCCTGATAGACATGGATGTCGAACTCGCCGTGGTCCGTGGGGAGCTTCGCGGAGGCCTCGAGGGTGATCAGGCGCTCCTTGCGGCGACGCCACGCGATGACGTCACGCACCGTGCAGATCTTGATGCCGTGCTCTTCGGCGAAGGGCTCGATGTCGGGCATGCGCATCATCGTGCCGTCGGGCTTCATGAGCTCGCTGATCAAGCCGACGGGCCTGAGGCCGGACAGCTTGCAGAGGTCAACCGAACCCTCGGTCTGCCCACTGCGGCGCAGTACGCCATCGTCGGCCGCACGGATGGGGTAGACATGGCCGGGACGCGCGAGGTCGCCCGCGGTGCAGTCCGGCTCGGAGAGCAAGCGAATGGTCGTCGCGCGATCGGCGGCACTCACGCCGGTCGTCACGCCCTCGCGGGCTTCGACGCTGACGGTGAACTGCGTGCCGAACCGCGAGGAGTTCTTCGTGGTGCCGACCTGCAGGGGCAGGTCGAGCAGGTCTGCGCGCTCGCCGGGCATGGTCGCGCACAGGATGCCGCTCGTGTAGCGCAGCATGAACGCGACGTCTTCCTGGCGGACGAACTCGGCGGCCATGACGAGGTCGCCTTCGTTCTCGCGGTCCGGGTCATCGACCAGGATCACGAAACGGCCAGCGCGGAGTTCATCGAAGATCTCGGGAAGCGGTGAAAGTGCCATGGCCGCAGGATACGACTTCCCCCCGCTGTGACCCCTTGAGGCCCGAGTCCGACAGCCTTCGGACCCCAATTCGGCCGCAAAGGCCCTGGAAACGACGTTGAAAGCAGCGGTCGCTTCCGGCGCGCCAGCCCCACCGCTCTAGACTGGGAGTTGCCATGCCGACCCGACCCCGTCAGCCAACCGCCAATCGCACCGCTTCTCGAGCCTTCCGCACGATGGCCGCGGCGGCGCTCGTCCTTGCGCTGCTTGCGGCTCTCCCGCCCTCCGCCGAAGCCGAGACCGTCCGGCTGCGCTCCGGCAAGACGCTCGAGGCAGCGTCGGTCGTCTTCCTGCCGGGCAAGATCGAGGCGACCTTGTCGCGCGAGGGCGGCACGGCGCGCATCCTGCTGCGACTCGACCAACTGGCAGCGGACGATCTCCTCCCGCTCTGGGATCGGACCCATGACCCGAAGGACGCCGCCGCGATGTTGGCCGGCGCGGACTTCGCCCTGGCGCTCAGTCAGCGCGCCGAAGCGGCTCGCCGGTTCGAGCGGGCGGCCCAACTGGATGCCTCCCTCGCGTCAAGGCGCGAGGACGGCCTCCGGCGCCTGCGCGCCCTGGAGACGGCCGACGCCCTGCGTGATCTCGAGCGGCGCATCCGGCGCGGCTCCGACGCGCGCGGAGCCGTGATCCTTGCCGAGGCCCTCCTGGAGGAGCCGCAGGTCGCGACGTTGCGTCCGGCGCAAGCGCGACGGGCTCGTGTGCTGGGCGAGCTTGCCCGCCGGCTGGTGGCGCGCGACGACGCCCGCACGGCCGCAGCGCTGGCGCCTGCCGCGCCGCCGTTCAGCGTGCCTGTCTTTCCCGCGGCCTTGCCTGACCCGAAGCCCGACCCGCAGCCGGTCGCCAAGCCCGCCGTCCCCGCCGCCGCCGCCGGGGCCCCGCTGAAGGCCATCCAGGAGCGCGTGGCCGGGTTCGCCAAGCGCGCAAGCGACGCCCGCGAGGCGGCGGCTGATCCGTCCGTCCGCCCGCGGCGCGCGCTGGAACTCCTGCGCCGCGCCGGTGACGCCTACCTGCTGGCGCGTCGCCTGGTGCGCGAAGCCCCCGCAGCCTACGGGGAAGCCCTGGGCGAGCTCGGGGAGGATCTGCGCCTGGCGCTTGTGACGACCTACCTCGATCTCGCCGACCTCTACCGTCAGGAGGCGCGCTATGAGGCGGCCCGCGCCCATGTCCGCGCAGCCCTGATTCTCGACCCGGGCAACGCCGAGGCCTGGTCCCAGCGCCGGCTCATCGAGGACGACCTCGAGCGCGCCACGACGCCCGTCAACGAGGGCTACCGTCCGGCGTTTGAGACCTTCTACACGAGCCCGTCGCCGTTCTACGGCTACGGCTACGGCTACGGCTACAGCTCGCGTGCGCTGCGCTACGGCGGCTACCGCAGCTACGGAGGCCTGGTTGTGGGCTTCCGGTCCGGGCGCTTGCGGATCGGCCACCAGCACGGCGGCGGCACTCGCGTTGTCGGGCGTCGGCGCTGACCCCCGCACGGGTCTCCCGTAGGATGGTGGTCAGGCGCGAGACCAAGGTCTCGTGCGGAGGGTGTCCATGGATGACGCCACGTGCGGCCCGGCCCCCGCGATTCGGGCGGCTCGTCGGAGCGATCTGCAGACCCTGACCGACTTGCGCATGCGCTATCTCGGTGAGGCCGCGCATGACGAACCGCGCCTGAGGCTCACCGCCGACGCGCGCGCCCGTACGGAGCATGCGCTGCCCGTGTGGATGGGCCAGGAGGATCGTGTGCTCGTGGTCGCCGAGGCCGGCGACGGCGACGGCGAGACGACCCACGTTGTCGCCTACGGGATGGGCTACCTGCGCACGGCGCCACCCGTCCTGGTGCGGCGGCACGTCGGCGAGCTTCTCGAGGTGTTTGTCGTGCCCGAGTTCCGGGGCCAGGGCCACGCCGCTGCGATCGTTCGGGTGCTCACCGACGCGTTGGTCGGGCGTGGGGCCGAGGTGCTCCGGGCTGCAGTCCCCATGGGCCATGCCGCCGCGCAGGCGCGGCTGAAGAAGGCCGGCTATGTCCCCGTCCAGGTCGAGCTCGAGCGCACGCTGGGAAGGGGCTAGGCGTGGAAGGCATCCCCATCCGCAGCGCGCGCCGTGGCGACATCCCGAGCCTGCTGCTGCTCTGGGACGCCATGATGCGGGAGTTTGTCGACGCCGATCCTCGCTTCGAGGTCCATCCCGATGCGCGAGCCCACATGGCGGCCTCCTTTGCCGTCTGGCTTCAGGAGCCCGGACGGACGGTCGTCGTCGCGGAGGAGGCAGGCCGGATGATCGTCGGGTTCGCGACGGGCGTCGTGTTGCCCGGCAATGGCTGGCAGGTGCCGGAGCGCCTCGGGCGGATCTCGGACGTCTACGTCGCCGCACCCCGGCGCCGCAAGGGGATCGCGCGCCGGCTGGCCGGTCGCCTCCTCGATCTGCTCTATGAGGAGGGCGTGGAGACCGTGCGGCTCGCTGCGGCCGTCGAGAACCCCGGCGCTCGGGCCTTTTGGAACGCCGTCGGCTGGTCGGAGCTCGAGGTCGTGCTGGAGCGACCGGTACCGGACCCGACCCCCAAAGTCTGAGCGCTTTCGCGCGAGGGGGAGGATCGGTAGACTGCCGCGACTCGCTTGGGAGGGATCGCATGGCAGAGCAGCGCGAACGCTGGAACAGCCGAACCGCATTCATCATGGCTGCCGTCGGCAGCGCGATCGGTCTCGGCAATGTCTGGCGCTTCCCCGGCCAGGCGTTCGAGAACGGCGGCGGCGCCT
Organism: Planctomycetota bacterium; assembly: GCA_029259795.1. Classification (GTDB taxonomy): domain Bacteria; phylum Planctomycetota; class PLA2; order PLA2; family JAEUHO01; genus JAHEIK01. Next base: position 3,785 of record JAJDEM010000098.1, on the reverse strand, counting down.
TCTTCGTGCCGTACTTCATCGCCCTGCTGACGGCCGGCATCCCGCTGATGATCGTCGAGTACGGCATCGGCTCGAAGTACCAGGGCTCCGCGCCCCTTTCCTACCAGCGGCTGGACAAGCGCTTCGAGTGGGTCGGCTGGTGGGCCGTGCTCATCGGCCTCGTCATCTCCTGCTACTACTGCATCATCCTCGCGTGGAGTTGGCAGTTCGCGTACGACTCGTTCATTGCCATGTTCAGCAATGCGCTTCCCTGGACTGGTGCCGCGGCTCAAGATGGGGCGATTGGCGCGACGGACACCCAGGCCTACTTCAACGAGGTACTCGGCACACCCGCAGAGGGTGAGACGGGGGTGGGCACCTTCAACGTGGGCGTCATGTTCGGCCTGGCCGCAACGTGGCTCTGCGTCTACCTCGCGATCGCCAAGGGTGTGCACCGCGTGGGCAAGGTCGTGATGATCACGGTGCCGCTGCCGCTCATCATCCTCGTCCTGCTGGCAGTCCGCGGCTTGACCCTGCCCAACTCCATGGACGGCTTGGCCTACTACTTGGCGCCGGATTGGTCGAAGCTCGCCGAGCCCGAAGTCTGGCTTGCGGCCTACGGCCAGGTGTTCTTCTCGCTCTCGGTGGGTTGGGGCATCTTGATCGCCTACGCCTCGTTCCGACCCAAGGACAGCGATGTCGTCAACAACGCGTACATCACGTCATTCGCCAACTGCGGATTCAGCTTCTTGGCAGGCTTCGCGGTGTTCAGCGTCCTGGGCTACCTCGCCCACTCCATGGGGCAGCCGATTCCGGACATGGATGGCATCTCCGGTGCGGGTCTCGCCTTTGTGACCTATCCGGAAGCGATTCAGCGCATGGACATGGGTGCGGTGTGGATGCAGGGGCTGCTCGCCGTGGGCTTCTTCGTCATGCTCCTCACTCTCGGCATCGACTCGGCGTTCTCGATCGTCGAGGCCGTCGCCGCCGCCATGAAGGACAAGTTCAACGTGAGCCGAGCCTTCGTCGTCCGCGGCTTGTGTGTCGCGGGCTTCCTGGTGGGCCTGATCTACTGCTTCGGGAGTGGGCCGGACTGGTTGGGCATCACCGACGCCTACATGGGAGATTACGGCCTGCCCATGGTGGCACTCGTTCAGTGCATCGTGGTGGCGTGGATCATCCCAAAGAAGAAGTTCATGGAGCTTCAGGGCGACATCAACAAGCGCTCGGAGCTCGTGACGGGTGCGATGTGGCGCATCTGCCTGAAGTTCATCACGCCGGCCGTACTCATCTGGTCGCTATTCGAGTACACGCGGAAGCTCATCGCCAAGGGCGTGAGTTTCGATGTCGTCGTGTTCGGGATCGTCCCAGCCGGGCTCGTCTTGCTCACGGCCTTCCTGCTGCAGAAGATTCGAACGACGAAGGACGAAGAGGAGGTGGGCGATGCGTAAGGTCACCATCACGCTGGTGTTGCTGCTCGCCTTCACGCCTGCGCTGGCGCTCGCGCACGAGGGCGAGCCTCCGTTGGCCGTTGTCGAGGAACTCGCGGCATACGTCGCGACGGACGACACGGACTTCGACGGGACGAACAAGCTCTACAAGGCGGCGAAGGCGGCCATCGCTGCGGAGGCTGAGGCGATCGAGGACGCCGATGCCCGTCCCGCTGCGAAGCGCTACGCCGAGATCCAGTCCCAGGTTGCCGACGCCATGCGGCGCGACTCCCTGCCGACGTCCGCGTGGCTCATGGGCTTCTTCGGGGCGACCCTGCTCTGGGGCGGCATGGCCTTCTGCATCGGCGTGGCTCGGAAGAGGGGCGGCGGCAAGGGGGGCGGGGCTTGAAAGGGGAGACGCCGAGTTTCCCCACTCCGGCGCCCTGAGCGGAGCGAAGCGCGACGTCCAGGCCGCGCGCGAGCGCGGAACGCATGCCTCCTGGCGGTCTGGCCTGGGGTGGTTCGCGCGCTAGTCCGTAGCCTTGGGCGCGGGGTCGTCGAGGCCCGCCTCCGCAAAGCCTTTCGCCCGTAGCCGACACGCATCGCAGCGTCCGCAGTGCAGCCAGCGCTGCGCCTGCTCGACCGGGTCGTAGCAGGAGAGGGTGTGCTCGAAGGGCACGCCCAGCGCCTGGCCGCGCGTCGCGATCTCAGCCTTGGTCATGGCGAGCAGCGGCGTGAGGATCTCGATGGGGTTTCCCTCGACACCGCGCTTGGTGCCGAGCTTCGCAACGTTGCGAAACGCCTCGATGAAGTCGGGGCGGCAGTCGGGGTAGCCCGAGTAATCCAGCGCGTTGACACCGATCACGATGGCCTCGGCGTCGGAGGTCTCCGCGGCCGCGAGCGCCAGCGAGAGGAAGACCGTGTTGCGGGCCGGGACGTACGTGGCCGGAATGCCCTCGCCGATCACATCATGCGCGCGGTCCTTCGGTACCTCGATGTCGTCGGTCAAGGCGCTGCCGCCGAGAGCGCGCAGGTCCACGGCGACGACGCGAAAGCTCGCGGCACCGAGTTCGTTCGCCAACCGTTCGGCGCAGGCGAGCTCGGCGTCCTGACGCTGACCGTAGCGGATGGCGAGGGCGTGAACTTCGTATCCGTCGGCCTGCACGCTGGCAGCGGCGGTGCTGGAATCCATGCCGCCCGAGAGAAGCACGACCGCGCGGCGGGGAGTCCGGTTCGTCATGTCGCACATTGAACGTCCGCGGGTGAGACGCTGCCGCTGCATTTCGCGACACTTGCTGTCCATGCCTCGCAGAGCCCAATGAATGGACGTCGCTCCGTGTCGCGCCGCGGCAAGGAATCGACGCCGTGTGTCGATCCCATTGGACGCGGCTTGGCGGGGGAAGCCCGCTTGGGCGGGCGCAGGGGGACGCCGATAGGTGTGGGCCGGCGAAAGTCGGTGCCGGCGAAGCCGGTGTCACACACGAGCTTGCTCGCGTGTGGCGGGTCCAGGTTTGAGGTTTTCCCCTGTCAACCCAACACCTTCCACCACATCCCTAATCTCACAAGTCCCCTCGGCTTGGACTCCGGCCTCGTCGCACATTCCCTTGTTGCGGCGAGGCCTTCTTCTTTTTTGGATGTGCTTGCACGCGAGTCGGCGGCGCGCTCAAGACGTCGGCGGCAGCGCGGGCACGACCTGGCCGGCCTCCTCGAAGGCGAGCAGCAAGCCCGCGTCGGGTACATGCATCAACCACGCCGCGTCGATGATCACGACATCCGGCGTTCCACGACGGTCCGCATCCGCCACGCGCAGGAGCCGGTCGCAGCCGACGAGCAGGGTGCGCAGCGCCGCGGCCTCGATCGGCTCGGGCCGGACATCGAAGGACGCAAGGCCCGCGAGCTGCCGCTCCGCTTCGTCGGGCAGGTCGCTGGGATTGCTGAAGAGGCCGCGCCCTCGGCCGACCTCCACGAGTCGCAGGCTGCCGCCGCCGGCCACGAGGCCCGTGCAGAGTCGGAGAAACGCCAGGGCCCCGTCGCCCCGCTGGCGGGTGGCTACGACCGCCAGGGTCGGGCGGCCACTCACGGGAGCACCGTCCACACGCGGGCGCGTCCGCCCGCATCGAGCTCCGCCAGCCACGTGCCAAGGCTCGACCACCGGATGCCTGCGGGCGCCTCGGCCAGGGTCCACCCCGCCTCGCGGGCATTCGCGCTGCAGACGGCCACATCGGCTACCCCGGCGAGGGCCGTGCTGGCGGCCCAGGCGAGTCCGGAGCCGCTGAGCAGGACGCGCACGGGGCGGCCAGCGGCCGCGGCGGCCGTGAGGCGGGCCACCACGGGCGCGGCACCCGGGGCCTCCGGGGGGGCGGTGAGCAGCAGGGC
>JAJDEM010000097.1 GCA_029259795.1 Planctomycetota bacterium | reverse complement strand
GGACCTCTGCGTGTTGCGTAGGGGCGGCGTGGCGGTGTCGGACCGCTGCGGCCAGCGTGGCCCCCACTGCAGGCGGTGCGCAGTCGATCCAGTTGATCCGGTCCGCGATCACGGTCCGCTCCATGACAGCGCGACGCGGACCGATCTCCACGCGCCCCGTCTGCGGATCAACGCGGCGTACGTAGCGCGGTTCGCCCACGGCCGGCAACCCCTTGCGCTGGCCGATGGTGAAACCCAGCGCGCCGTCATGCGTACCGATCGTCGCACCGTCGGCATCGACGAACGTGCCCGGCCCGGCATGCTCCGGTGCGCGCTCCCGCAAGAAGGGCTTGTGCCCCGTCGCGGGAATGAAGCAGAGCTCCTGGCTGTCGGGCTTGTCTGCCACCGCGAAGCCCAGCTCGCGTGCCTCGCGGCGCACGTCGTCCTTGACGATATCGCCCAGGGGAAACCGCGCGGTGGCCAACTGCTCCTGACTCAGCTGGTGCAGCATGTACGTCTGGTCCTTGTGTTCGTCCGCGGCACACAGCAGTCGCCAGCGGCCGTCGCGCTGCTTTGCCGTGCGGGCGTAGTGCCCCGTCGCCACGACATCGGCGCCGAGGCCCGCGGCGATCTCACGCAGGCGACCGAACTTCACGTCGCTGTTGCACTGGACGCACGGGATCGGCGTCCGGCCCGCGGCGTACTCGCTCACGAACTCATCGATGATGCCCTTGAAGCTCTCCTGCACATCCACGACATAGAACGGGATGCCGAGTCGCGCAGCCACCGCCCGCGCGTCGCGGGCATCATCGGCGCCGCAACACGAGCGGGCGCCACCGGCGGCCTCCCCGTCCGACTCGACGCCGGTCCGCAGGTGCACCCCAACGACGTCCTCACCCGCCGCCACGAGCCGAGCGGCAGCGACGGCGCTGTCGACGCCTCCAGAGATGGCCACGAGGGTCCTCATGGCCTCATCGAAGCCCGAAATGGGCCCTCACGGGCAGGAATTCGGCCGGGGCGGCAAGAGCGGGGCCTACGATGCGGAGTTCATGCACAACCTGTACTCCATCGTTCTCGCAGCAGAAGACGGCCAAGGCGGCGGTCTCGACATGTTCGTCATGATCGGGATGATCTTCTTGATCTTCTGGTTCCTCGTCATCCGGCCGGGATCCAAGGAGCGAAAGGCTCGGGAGCAGGCTGTCAAGGCGCTCCGCAAGCACGACAAGGTGGTCACCAACGCGGGGATCCACGGCACGGTCGTGATCCTCGAAGACGAGAACGTCGTGCTGCGCGTGGACGACAAGAACAACGTCCGCATGCGCTTCAGTCGCGCGGCCATCTGGCAGGTACTCGGCGACGAGGACAAGAAGACCGCCAAGGCTGGCAAGAAGGCCGCCAAGGATGCCGGCGACGACAAGTCCCACGAAGGCAGCGCGGACGAAGACAAGGCCACCGCGGAGAGCACCGCCTCGTGATCCGCCGCTCGACCAGCGCCCGCTCGAGCAGCCGCAGCTCAGCCCGTCTTGCGCCGATCGGCGTGTGCGGCGCCCTCGTGGTCACGGCCCTGGTCCTGGCCTTGCCGCTGACCCTGGTCTTCTGCCCCGCCGAAGCGCTCGGCACCGGCGACGGTGCCACGGGTGTAGGCGCTGGCACCGGCGATGAGGTGGCAGCAGCCGTCTCGAGCCTCAGCCGCGACATCCGCGGCGCGAACGACCTTCCGCAGCCTACGCGCTGCAGCGACGCGCCGAATGCCGGCGTTCCCGGGCTTCCGCCCGATCTTGCCTTTGCTCGCGGTGCCCGCTTCGGCGCGCATCCCGGGACGATGCCCCGACACAGCGGCTCCCGCCTGGCGACGCCGGGCAACGCGCGTGTCGGGCTGACGGACTTGGGCCACCAGCTCCTCCTTTGAGCCCACGCCTCCGTCTCGTCCCCGGCCCGGTTGTCTTCGCGCGCGTCAACCGGTCCTCACCTCAATGCGCGTGACCCAAGACACGATCCCCCACGATCGTTTCCCTCCCTGAGGAGTTCACTGTGGAACAGAACAAGATTGCACCCCGCGTAACGATGATCCTGGTGATCACTGCGCTGCTCGTATGGGCGACCTTCAGCTCCGGCATCCGACTCGGTCAAGACCTGCAAGGCGGCACGACGCTGCGCTTCTCGCTCGACATCGACGGAGCCAAGAAGGCTGGCCTTGTTGACGATCAGATCGCCAACAGCAAGATCGTCGCAGACACCGTCACGATCATCAGCGACCGTATCGACAAGTACGGGCTCGCCGAGATCCAGCTCACGCAGTATGGCGAGAACAAGTTCATCGTCTCCCTGCCGGCAGGCGCCGGCTCTCAAGTCGAAGGCATCATCGCCGTCATCAGCCAGCTCGGCGACCTGAAGTTCCGCATCGAGGTCAGACCCGACAGCGTCTACCGCAGTGACGCCGAAGATGATGGCAACGAGCCGCCGACCCGCACCAAGGTCTGGAACGGTACGGACGAGGAGTACTACGCGTTCCTTCAGAGCGAGACCGAGGTCTGGAAGACCGCCCGCTCGCGTGGCGAGCAGTACAAGCCCACGCGGCCGGAGTACATGATCGTCAAGAACGCGAAGGCCGAGCGCTTCCACCTCATCGAGTCCAACAGCGGCACGGTGGATTTCGACGGCGGGATCCTGGTCAATCCGACCGTGGGTGAGAACCCGGACACGCACCGGCCCGTCGTGCTCTACGACGTCAAGAACCAGTACCAGAACGACTTCGGATCCTGGACCGAGGCGAACATGCGCCTGCCCATGGCGATCATCCTGAACAACCAGTTGTTCAGCGCTCCCATCATCCAAGCGCGGCTTTCCAAGAGCGTGCAGATCTCGCTCGGCCGGGACGGGAGCATCAAGAAGACCCGCGAGGAGGCCAAGGCGCTCGCAACGGTGCTCCAGACCGGCTCGCTCAAGATCCAGCCGGTGCTGGAAGCGAAGAACGTGATGGGCCCGAGCCTCGCCGGCCAGAGCCGCGACCGGGGCATCCTCGCCGTGCTCGTGGCGTTCGGCCTCGTGCTGCTCTTCATGCTCTGGTACTACCGCGTGTCGGGCATCGTCGCGAACGTGGCGCTCCTGCTCAACCTCGTGCTGCTGGTTGGCTTCATGGCCTTCTTCCAGGCGGTCCTGACCCTGCCTGGCATCGCGGGCATCGTGCTGACTGTCGGCATGGCGGTCGATGCGAACATCCTGATCAGCGAACGCATACGAGAAGAACGACGCGGCGGGCGCTCACTAGCGCGCGCCGTGGCGGAGGGTTACGACCGCGCGCTAAGCGCCATTGTCGACGCCAATGTGACCTCGATCATCACGGCGATCTTCCTCTACAACTTCGGCTCGGGTGCGGTCAAGGGCTTCGCGGTCACGCTGGCCATCGGCCTTCTGGTCTCGATGTTCACCGCCATCTTCGTGACGCGCACCATCGTCGACTGGATGATGAAGACCGGCTTGATGAAGGAGCTCAGCAGTTTCGGCTCGGGCGCGCCGCCGAAGATCAAATGGCTCGGCCTGCGGCGCATCTTCGCGCCCCTCTCCGTGGCCGGCATCGTCTTCGGCATCGTGATGTTCATGAGCACGGATCGCTACACGCTCTACGACATCGACTTTACGGGTGGCTACAAGATGCAGGCGGCGTTCACGCAGGCCGTCACCCCCGACGAGGTCCATGATCGCCTCAAGCAGGAAATGGACGTCGAAGTCGCTGTCACGAGCTTCGACGCCAAGGGCGACAAGGTCACGCGCAACGTCAAGGTGCACGTGGGGCCGTACCCCGACGCGCAGATCCTCTCCGCCGGCGAAGGCGGTCGCGGCGTAGAGATCAACGTCCAGCGACTGTTCCAGAAGTCCCAGAACACCGATGAGGAACAGACCGCGGCCTTCCGCGAGTACATGCGGCGCGTCCTCGCGGACCGCCTCATGCCTGACTGGGAGATCACACCGATCGCCCGATTCAATCACGTGCCCAAGGAAGGCGCCGATCCCGAGAAAGACCCGCTCACGGCCTACTCGGGAGGATTGACGGGTGTCTTGGCCTTCCAGGACCCCGATGCGCTGCTGTCGGCTGACCTGCTCAAGTCCATCCTCGAGACGGACATGCCCTTCTGGGCCGACGAAGACGGCCGCTTCCGGCCGTACAAGCCGGCAGAGAAGAGCATCACGCGCAAGGTCGAAGTGAAGCCGTTCCCCACGGAGTCGGCAGGTGTCGCCGCGTTTGAGTTCTGGTTCAAGAGCACGACGCTGGGCGGCGCGGCGTCAGAGAACGACGTCAAGGTCATGCGCCAGCGGTTCGCGGAGTACCTGGGGGGCAAGGGCCTCAAGGCGCGTCTGGCCCTG
>JAJDEM010000096.1 GCA_029259795.1 Planctomycetota bacterium | reverse complement strand
CATGTGGACACTCGGCTTTCCCTTCAAGGACAATTCGAAGGAGCTCACCCTCGACTTTGTGGATGACAAGTTCGACTCCCTGAAAGAGGGACACGGTTCCTCGACGCTCAACCTCATGTACGGCGCCCTGCTGCAGAAGATGCGGGGGCCGCGCGCCTGGAAGCGCTTCAAGGCCCGCTACTTCCGTCCGCTGGTCGCCGGCCAAGGTGCCGACGGCGCCTGCGAGTGCATCTGCGAGAACAAGGCGTTCGGCGCGACCAACGACTCCGACCCCTTCGGTGCCATGAAGAAGGGACCCGGCGCCGGCGTCATGAAGCCTGCCGGCAACATCGGCGCCTTCAAGGCCCTCACGAAAGGCACGACGAGCGCGTACGTCACGGCCATCCACACCTTCATTCTGCTCCTGGATCGGACCGAGCTGGCGTTGCTCGGCGGCAAGCGACCGAAGGTGCCCTCAGGTGCCCCCGGCGCCGTCACGCCGCGCTGAGGGGTCCGTTTCCGCAGCGCCGAGCCGGGCTTCGTGGGACCATGGGCGCCCCGTGAGCGCACCCCGCCAAGCCTCTGCCGTCGCCACCAGCAACATCGCCTTGGTCAAGTACTGGGGCAAGCGCGACCTCGCCTTGAACCTGCCTGCCACCGGCTCGATCTCGGTCACGCTGAACGCCCTCGAGACGCGTACGACCGTCTGCTTCGACGAGGACCTCGCGGCAGACGCGATTCGCCTTGGGGGCAAGACGACGGGGACGGAGCGCATCGCCGCGTTCCTCGACCTCGTGCGCGAGCTCGCCGGTACGGACAGCAGGGCTGCGGTCACCTCCGAGAACGACTTCCCGACGGGCGCGGGTCTCGCGTCCTCCGCCTCCGGCTTTGCGGCCCTGGCACTCGCCTGCGATGCCGCCTTGGGGCTCGGCCTCTCGACAGCGGCCCTCTCTGTCCTGGCCCGCCGGGGCTCGGGCTCGGCCGCCCGCTCGCTGGTGGGTGGCTATGCCGAGATGGCCGCGGGCTCTGCGCCCGATGGCCACGACGCGTACGCCTCGCCACTCGCGCCGCCGGAGTGTCTGCCGCTGGCGCTGCTGGTCGCCGTGACGACGGCCGCACCCAAGACCGTTGGCTCGACCGAGGGTATGCAGCGCACCGAAGCGACCTCCCCCTACCACGCCGCATGGGTGCGCTCGACGCAGGGCGATCTCGATCGCATGCGGGCAGCCATCCTCGCGGGGGATCTCGAGCAGGTCGGCACCCTGGCCGAGGGCAACGCCCTACGCATGCACGCGGACATGCTCGCGGCGAGTCCGCCGCTGCTCTATTGGAACGCGGCGACGGTTGCCGCGATGCGTACCGTCCACGACCTGCGCGCGACGGGCACGGGGGCTTGGTTCACGATCGACGCCGGTCCCCAGGTGAAAGTGCTCTGCGCCCCCAGCGACGCCGACGGGGTCGCTGCGGCGCTGGCGGCCACCGCCGGCGTCGAGCAGGTGCTGCGTGCCGCGCCCGGTCCCGGCGCGCGTCTCGTGGAGCGCGTCTCTTGAGAATCGAGGCCCTCGCTCCCGCCAAGCTCGTGCTGATCGGCGAGTACGCGGTGCTGGATGGCGCCCCGGCGATTGTAGCTGCCGTGGATCGCCTCGTGCGCGTCGAACTGAGCCCCGCGCCGATGGATGCGCCACGACCCTGGTCGATCCGCTCGGACCTTGGCGGCGGCCAGGCAAGCAGCTTGACGTTTGATGAACAGGGCGCCCTGCGTCCGGGCGACGCGTGGCGCAGGCCGGTCGACATGGTGTTGGAACGCGCCGTGCGCAGCAGCGGCATGCGACCGGGCGACCTGCCCGGGGGGGAGCTCGTCATCGAGAGCGCGGCGCTGTTCGTCGGTGCCGGCGAGACCAAGCTTGGACTGGGTTCGAGCGCGGCCGTCGTCACAGCACTCAGCGCCGCCTTGCAGGACGCCCTCGTCTACTGGAACTTGCAAGACGCTGCGCCGGCGTCGCTGAGCGAGGCGCTTGCCGCGCATCGCCAGGTCCAGCAGGGTGCGGGCAGTGGGGTCGACGTCGCAGCCAGCCTGGCCGGCGGCGTCCTCCGCTACCAACTGGTGGACGGACGCCCCGAGGGTCGGGGCCTTCACCTGCCGCCGGGCATCGGGTTCCGGGCGGTCTGGACCGGGGCGCCGGCCTCCACCCGTCACCTCGTCGACGGCGTGCGCGCCTGGCGGGCCACGGACCCCGAGCCCTTCGCCGCGCTGATGGCCGAGATGAGCACGCTGGCACACGAGGCGGTGGAGGCCTGCGAGAGCGGGTCGGCCGCGGACTTCCTCGCCGCGGTGTCGAACTACCACGCAGCCATGGATAGGCTGGGGCAGCAGGCCGGCCTGCCCATCGTCACGGAGCCCCACCGGACCCTCGCGGGCGTGGCCGCTGCGGCGGGGGTCGCCTACAAGCCCTCGGGCGCGGGCGGCGGCGATGTCGGCCTACTGTTCGCTGCCTCGGAGCCGGCGCTCGTGGAAGCGGGCCGTCTCGCCGAGCAGGCGGGGTACCGTCTATTGGACTTGGGCATCCACCCGGCGGGCGTCACCGTCGAGCGCCACGAGAGGACCGCGTCATGAGCACGAGCTCGCGCATCCCCGGCTTCTACAAGCACTCGGTCGAGGACCGCCTGCGCATGCTCCTCGACCGGGGTGTCCTGACCCGCGAGGACTACGACGCACTCGCCACGGGCCGCAACGTCGTAGAGCCGGATGAAGCCGACCGCCTCATCGAGAACGTCATTGGCATCCAGGGGATGCCCGTCGGCCTCGGCTTGAACTTCCTCGTGAACGACCGCGAGTACATGGTGCCGATGGCCGTGGAAGAGCCGTCGATCATCGCCGCCGTGAGCTCGGCCGCCAAGACCGCGCGCGCCGGCGGTGGCTTCCGTTGCCGCAGCATGGAGCCGATGTTGATCGGCCAGATCCAGGTCGTGGGCGCCGAATCCGGGCCGGGCCTCGAGGCCCAGGTCCTCGAGCACAAGGAGCGCATCCTCGATCTGGCCAACAGCCTCCACCCCAACATGGTGGCGCGCGGCGGCGGGGCTCGTGACCTCGAGATCGTGGTCCACCCGCGGACCAGCACCCGGCCCGAGATGTTCGTCGTCCACCTCGTCGTGGACTCCCGCGATGCCATGGGTGCCAATCTCGTCAACAGCATGTGCGAGGAGGTAGCGCCGCTCATCGAGCAGCTCACCGGTGGCCAGGTCTTCCTACGCATCCTCAGCAACCTGACCGATCGCGCCATGGTGATCGCCGAGGCGACGATCCCGCTCGCCGAGCTCGCGAAGAACGGGTACTCGGGGGCCGAGGTTCGCGACGGGATCATTCTCGCCAACCAGTTTGCCGAGGCCGACCCGCACCGGGCCGCGACGCACAACAAGGGCATCATGAACGGCATCGACGCCGTAGCGCTCGCCACCGGCAACGACTGGCGAGCCATCGAGGCCGGCGCCCACGCCTACGCCAGCATGCAGGGCCGCTACCGCGCGCTCACCCGGTGGTGGAAGGCCGAGGACGGGTCCCTCGCCGGCGCCCTCGAGCTCCCGCTGAAGGTCGGCACCGTCGGCGGCCAGATGGCCTCCAACCCGAGCTACGGCATTGCCCATCGCATTCTCGGCACGCCGGGCGCCCGCGAGCTGGCGGAGGTCATGGCGGCGGTCGGGCTGGCGCAGAACTTCGGCGCTCTCCGGGCGCTCAGTACCGATGGCATCCAACGCGGACACATGGCGCTCCACGCGCGGAGTGTCGCCGTCGCGGCGGGCACGCCCGTGGCCTGGTTCGAGCGGGTGGTCGACCGCCTCGTCCAGGAGGGTGACATCAAGGTCTGGCGTGCCCAGGAGATCCTGAGCGAGCTGAAGGCCGGCTCCGCCGCAGCCGATGAGCTCGCGAGTACGGCGTCGGCCACCGCAGGCCGTGGCACCGGGTTCGGCAAGATCATCCTGCTCGGCGAGCACGCGGCGGTCTACGGTCGCCACGCGCTCGCAGCCCCCGTCGACATCGCCATGCAGGCCATCGTCGATGACGCGAAGGACGCCCGGGGTACGGAGATCCTGATCCCGCAGTGGAACGTCAGCGAGACGATGGAGCTGGGTGCCACGCCGCGCAACTCGCTCGAGGAGTCGCTGCAGCTCATCCAACGCGAACTCGGCCTCGAGGATCGCCCGATGGCCATTCACTTGCGCAGCGGCGTACCGCGTGCGATGGGTCTCGGGGGCTCGGCGGCACTCGCCGTCGCCGTCATTCGCGCCATGAACGCGCGCTACACCTTGAACCTCACCGACGAGCAGGTGAACGCGCTCGCCTACCGCGCCGAGCAGCACGCGCACGGCCAGGCGTCGGGCATCGACAACAGCGTCGCAACCTACGGGCGCCCGATCCTCTTCAAGCGCGGCGAACCGCCGATGATTCGCGAAGTCACCGTGGGCTGCCCCACGCCCGTCGTCGTCGGCCTCTCCCGTCATGAGGGCTTGACGGCCGCCATGGTTTCGCGCGTGGCGAAGGCGCGCCAGAGCACGCCCAAGGCCTACGAGCGCCTGTTCGACGAGATCGACGTCCTCACCTTGCAGGGCGCCGAGGAACTCGAAGCCGGTCATTTGGCGAACCTCGGTCGCTGCATGAACCTCTGCCACGGCCTGCTGAACGCCCTGCAGGTCTCGACGCACGAACTCGAGGAGTTGGTCGAGATCGCCCGCAACAACGGCGCTCTCGGGGCCAAGCTCACGGGAGCCGGAGGCGGAGGCGCGATCATCGCCTTGGCCCCCGAAGATCCCGAGCGCATCGCCGCCGCCATGCGCGCTGCGCGCTATCGCGCCTTCATCGCCCACCTTGGCGAGCCCGGGGCCAAGGCATGAGTGCCTCCTCCGCCAAGCGCGTGTCCTTCGAGGATGAGCCCCTGATCGTCGTCGACGATCAGAATCGCGTTCTCGACTACCGCCCCAAGGCCGACGTCCACGCAGGCAACGGCACACTCCACCGGGCGTTCTCGATCTTCCTCTTCAACGCGCAGGGCGAGGTCCTGCTCCAGCGGCGGGCAGCATCCAAGCCGCTGTGGCCCGACTTCTGGTCCAACGCCTGCTGCTCCCACCCGCGGCGGGGCGAGACGGAGGCCGAGGCGGCTGTCCGTCGCCTGGCCGAGGAGCTCGGACTCGAAGCCGAGCCCGAGTACATCTACACCTTCACCTACCACGCGCCCTACGAGGACGTCGGTGCCGAGCACGAGATCTGCTCCGTGTTCCTGGCCCGCGCGCATGCCCCGGTGGTCGCGAACCAGACCGAGATCTCCGAGCTCGTCTGGCTCTCGCCCGAGGCCCTCGATGAGGCGCTGCAGAGCGACCCCGACGCCTACACGCCGTGGCTCAAGATGGAGTGGGCGCACCTGCGCGAGGCGTTCGCCAGCCGGCTCGCGGCGTACGGGGCGGTCTGACCGAGCCCCATGGACGACGCAACCGAGCGCGAGAGTGCGGAGCCCAGCCCGACGGCCGCCGCCCCCCCGGGCACGTACTCGGAGTATCGGCAGATCCTCGAGGACCCCAACACGCGTGAGGCGCTCCTCGTTCAGGTTCGCGGCACCGTCGGTGGACTGCGCAGCGGCTACCGCTGGCACGTCATCGCCTCCATCGCAGCCCTGATCGTCATGGTCGTCGCGAAGCCCAGCGGCTGGGTCGGGGAACAGCGCTCGCTGATCTTCGGCGCCATCCTCCTGATCGACATCCTGGCCCTGGCCGCGCTCCGCACCGTCGCTCGCGCACCCACGCGCTTCCTGCTGCCGCTGATCGCTGTCGACTTTGTCGTGGTCCTCGGCCTGCTTGGCCTCTCGGCACTGAACGACGACCTGTCGTTCACCTGGGCGCTGCTGCTGGTGCTGCCGATCATGCTCGTGGTCTACGCCCGCGACGCGCGCGCCATCGCGCCCATCCTCGCGGAGCACGCGGCGTACCGACGGACGCAGCCCGGACCGCCGCAGCCACGCCTGTAGCGGTTCGCTCCCCACCCGGTAGGCTGGCACCGTGGACGCTGACAATCCGCCGAGCGACGATGCCCTGCGTGCCTTCGCCGCCGAGGCGCTGGGCCCCGACCTCACGATCACCGATCGCTCCCGCGCCGTCGGGCGACTCTCCGTGGTCTGGCAGCTCGAGCACCGGGACGGCCGGGAGTACTACCTCAAGTGGCACGAGGCGCGGGGCCTGTTCGAGCGAGCCGCCCAGGCCTACGCGAACTGGTCCCCCCAACTCCAAGGACTCGACGGCCTCCATGTCCCCGGCATCGTCGCCCGCGACGACGAGCTCGGCGTCCTGCTGCTCGACGCGCTGCCCCACGCACGGCGGGTCGTCGCGCTGGAGCCCGGGGGCGAGAGCGATGCTGCGTATCACGCGGCGGGTCGCTTGTTGCGCGCGCTCCACGACCTACCGGTCGAAGGGGCACCCGACCCCGTCGAGCACATGCAGGCGCAGATCCGTCGCTACATCGATCCTGCCGACGACGTGGTC
>JAJDEM010000095.1 GCA_029259795.1 Planctomycetota bacterium | reverse complement strand
AGCGGGGTGTTGCTTCGAACAAGGCTGGCCGTCGCCCGCCGAGCCGCGCCCTGGGCGGATCTGTCGCCAGGCGGCGCACGCTTCACGCAACATCCGGGCTAGGAGGCGCTGTAGCGTGCGCGCAGCTGCGCCTCGCGCTTGGCGCCGCGCGCCTTGGCCTTCGCGGCCTCCGCCTCACGCGAGCGCGGATCCGCGTTCGTGTGCAGCCCCGCGAGCAGCCGCTCGGTGGCGGCCGTGATCTCGTCGACCGCCTGCTGGAACACGGCTGCGTTGGCCTTCGAGGGCTTGGTCGTCCCGCTCAGCTTGCGGACGTACTGCACAGCCGAAGCGTGCATCTCCTCGGCGGTCGCGGGCGGAGCGAAGTTGTGAAGTGTCTTGATGTTGCGGCACATGCCCCAAGGCTACCGCGTGGAGCATGCTGCGATCAACGGGCCAGCCGCGCGCGGCCTCAGTGCTGGTGCAGCGGAGACCGTGTCGCGAAGCGGTGGGCGGGGCGTCAACGCGAGCCGCGTACAGCTAGGAGCCGTACGCTCGACGCCCCGGCACGCCGCGCGTGCGCCGATCGGCTGGAGGCACGGTGACGACCTGGCCCGGGGACGAAGGCGTCCCGGGTCCAACAACACCGACCGCGTGGGATCCCAGACGAACCCGTGCCGCAAGCCCAATCAAAGTCGCTTCACCGGGCGGAGCCGGCTGCCGGCGCAGCAGGCATGGAATGAGCCATGCCGTCATCGCCCTCGGGCGTCGTTCGGCACGCGCGGATTCGGTCGTAGCGCAGCGGAGACCGTGTCGCGAAGCGGTGGGCGGGGCGTCAACGCGAGCCGCGTCCAGCTAGGAGCCGTACGCTCGACGCCCCGGCACGCCGCGCGTGCGCCGATCGGCTGGAGGCACGGTGGCGACACGACTCGGGCAGGAAACCGCCCCGGGTCGGAAAACCAGGACCGCGTGGGATCCCCCGCGGACCCGTGCCGCAAGCCCAATCAAAGTCGCTTCACCGGGCGGAGCCGGCTGCCGGCGCAGCAGGCATGGATTGAGCCATGCCGTCATCGCCCTCGGGCGTCGTTCGGCACGCGCGGATTCGGTCGTAGCGCAGCGGAGACCGTGTCGCGAAGCGGTGGGCGGGGCGTCAACGCAAGCCGCGTCCAGCTAGGAGCCGTACGCTCGACGCCCAGGCACGCCGCGCGTGCGCCGATCGGCTGGAGGCACGGTGACGATTTGGCCCGGGGACGAAGGCGTCCCGGGTCCAACAACACCGACCGCGTGGGATCCCAGACGAACCCGTGCCGCAAGCCCAATCAAAAGTGGGGTGCCCTACGGGATTCGAACCCGCGACCTCCGGTACCACAATGCGAGCGGAGCGGGATAGGTAGAGCCCAGATACTTGGGCGTTGGGGCTGATAGGGGAGTCTGCTTGGGACGATAGTCCGCCCCGCAACGACTCGGGTTCGCAAGGGGATGCAAGGGCCAGAATGCACGCGATCTGTGCATAGTGCGCGCGTTGCCCGCGGCCTCCGGTCACACGCACCGGAGGTCCATCCATGTGGCCGCGTACCTGTGCGCGACGAGATGGTAGCACCCTCCCTAGTTACTGCCGCCGCTGTCGCCCGCGTTCGGAGACCGCAGGAGGTAGAGGTCTTGCCGAGAATGACAGACCGGCCATCGTTCGTGATGCCCGCAAAGGCTAGATAATAGGTCCTGGGTGGCGCCCGGCCGTCACGTTTGATGCGATGGTATGCTCCGTGCCGCCCCAACTGGAGCCAAGCAAGATGAGAGAAGAAGAGAGCCCTTTCAGGCCCGGCAGAGTCGTTGACCCAGACTTCTTCGTGGGTCGCGCGCACGAGATGGAGGTTCTTCGCACGCAGTTTCGAATCGCTCTCAAGGGTGCGCCTACTCTCGTGTTTATCGAGGGGGAGCGAGGGATCGGGAAGACCTCCTTGGGGTTATACGGCCGGCACCTGCTCGAGGCGCAAGAGGATGCCGCTTCGGCCTACGTGATGTTGAGCCACGCAGAGTCCACTAACGACGCAGTCAGGCTGATCGCCGAACGGCTGGTCGACGGCAATGTGCAGGCGCCGTGGCACAAGAAGGTGCTGGGGGTCTTAGGCGGAGCCTTCCAGGAGGCGAGTATCGCGGGTGTGCGGCTGAAGATCCGACCGAGGGGCGACGAACTAGGTGTCTTCAAGGAGCAGTTTGTCTACGAGATCAAGAAGATCTGCGACGAGCTGGAAGGTGAACGATCCGGAGTTCTGGTGATCATGGACGAACTCAACGGACTCTCCGAGTCCCGCGAGTTCGCCACCTGGGTCAAGGCAGTACTCGACGAGCCTGTTGCCCAGCGGATGGCCCTACCGCTCTGTATCGCCATGATCGGTCTTCCCGAGGCGAGGGGGAGCTTGATTGAGAGCCACCCCTCTCTCGCTCGGTCAATGAAGACGATTACGATCAAGCCGTGGACGTTGACGGACACCACGCGCTTCTATGTGGATGCGTTCGAGTCTGCCGGCGCGAAGGTCGATCCCGACGCACTAGCCACCCTCGTCAGCCTGACCGGTGGTGTCCCTGCCTACGCCCACGAGATTGGAAACGCAGTGTGGTGTGTCGCCGACGACCTGCACATAACGACCCGCGTGGCTGAGGGCGGTCTCTTCCAGGCAGCGGAACTCATCGGCCGGAAGATCTTCAAGCCGCGAGTGCTCGACGCAATCCGCAGCAAGAAGTACCGGGCGATCCTCCGCAAGCTCTCCAAGAGGAATCTCAACATCAGGTTCACGCGTCGAGAGTTGATCGGAGACCTTGATGCATCAGAGAAGAACGTGCTCGACAACTTCCTGCGCAAGTTGAGGAAGCTCGGAGCGATTGAGAGGGATGAGGAGGGTGGAGTCGGCACCTACAAGTTCTGCTCGTACATGCACCGGTTCTACTTCTGGTTGGAAGCAAGTAGGGCTCACTCGCCGTAGGACGGCATGCATGCGGATCTGGCCCGCAGTAGCCCGAGGCAGGGGGCGGGGGAGGCTTGTCTCAAGGAGCGACGGTCAACGCTGGCCGGGTTGCGCTCGAGTGTCGTTTGCGTAGGCTTCTCGTGTCGACACAGACAGCTCCCTTTGGGGAGTGAGGGCAGTCGGGGTTCACCTCCGGCTGTCCTGGTTTACGTTTTGGGTATCTGAGGTTGGGGGCGGGGGTGGCTACTGAGCCGGTGCGGGCGGCTTGACGGGGTAGCGTTCCCACCGCTCGAGCGCGCGGCCGGCCACGTAGAGGATCCCTCCACTCGCAAACGTCACGCACCACAGTCCGAGCAGGAGCCAGAGTACGGAGGTCACGGCTGACATCCCGGCCTTCTCGAGTTGACCGGCGGTAGTCGCGGTGTCGGCCGTCGAAGTGTGCGTTAGCGCGCGCCCGACGCTGTAGGCCGAGTTCAGTACGCCGAGCGCGCCCAGGCAGAAGACGCCCAGTCCGCTGTAGATGATCGCCCGCGTCAGCAAGCTGGCGCTCTGGCGAGCACCGCACTGCAGGCACGCGGTGTCACCCCAAACCAGCTCGTGCGAGTGACCTGCCCCCCTCTGAGCGTGCCACCTGTTCGGATACATTTGACCGATCAGGAAAGGACCAGACATGGCAAGGAAGCGATATTCAGCAGAGCAGATCATCCGCAAGCTGCGTGAGGCGGAGGTCGAGCTGGCCAAGGGC
>JAJDEM010000094.1 GCA_029259795.1 Planctomycetota bacterium | reverse complement strand
TGATCTTGTCGAAGAAGCCGGGGATGTCCTTGGGGCTGTGGACGGGGTACTTGTCGACGACCATCTTCACGTTCAGCGAGTTGTAGGCGTTGATGTAGAACGCGATCTGCCCGTCGCGGGTCATCGACTTGACGTCGGCCTTGGCCTGCCAGTCAAGGAAGCGCTTGAAGCGTGCCTGGTCCCCGCCGTTGGCCTTGAAGCCCTTGTAGTCGAAGTAGTCACCCTCGACGTACTTGCCTAGCAGGGCGTCCCAGATGCCTGCAGCGGACTCCTGGCTGGTCGTGGTGCTCACGACCGCGTCGCCTGACGGCGCGGCGACGACGCCGCAGCAAGGAGCGCACGGATCGGGCGCGCAGCAGTTGTTGCAGGCGGTAAGGATGCTCGCGAGGGCGAGCAGTGCGCAGAGGGCGGCAGACTTCATCATCAGTGATCCTCGTGTGGGGTTCGACGGCTTCGGGTCGCACGTGCGCGCGCCGTTGCTCATCAACAGGGAGACCTATAGCGTCGAAAGTCGCTGGGTTGCACGAACAAAGTCAGGCGCGAATCTCGCGCGATTCGCGCGTGTTGCGCGCTCGTATGGGCCGATGGCATGCATGCCGCCGCGAGGTTCGGTCGCGCCGATGGAGGGTGTCGGGAGAGGCCCCATTGCTTCGCCTTGATCGCTCTTGACGATGGAAGAAGGCGTAAACGTCGGTCCAGCCGATCATGCCACGAAAACCCGCAATTCGTGGCTTTCGTCGCGTCCGGTTGGGTGTCTACTTCGCGTGTTGGGGGCCCGCCGGCGCGGTAGTGTGCCGCCCCACATCAGGAGTTCCATGGACACGACAGGCTGGGACATTCGCGCAAACGCCACCCAGCGGGACGTCGTCACCGTGCACGCGCGGCGTCACACCTTTCGGGTCGGGGCGCCGATTCACTTCGATGTCGAGTACGACGAAGTGTCGGCGCTGGAGTACGCGCTTGGCGCCTTGGCGGCGGACGTGCTTGGCTCATTCCGCTCGCTCGCGCATCGCAAGCGCCTCGACGTGGACCACGTAGAGGCCCTCGTGCACGGTGAGCTGGGCAATCCACTCATGTACCTTGGGGTGGTCGGTGAGTCAGGCGATCCCGGGATCAGCCAGCTGACGGTGAAGTGCTACGTGAGCAGCCTCGACGACGAGGCACTCGTCCATGCCGTCTGGGACGAAGCACTCCTGCGCAGTCCACTCGCCCGTACATTCATGGCCGCCGGAACGCTCGAGATCAACATGCAGGTCGTCATCTAGGAGACACGGAATCATGTACCGCTTGAACGAAGAACAGCAGTCGATCGTCGACAAGGCAGCTGCGCTTGCCGAGGCCTCGATTGCGCCGCACGCGGTCGCTGTCGATGCCGCGGGGCGCTTTCCGCGCGCATCCATCGATGCCCTTGCGGAGGCAGGCTTCCTGGGGCTGAACGTCTCCACGGAGCACGGGGGCATGGGCCAGGGGCTGCGCACGGCGTGTGCCGTGCTCGACGTGATCGCGAATGCGTGTCCTTCAACCGCCATGATCTACAAGATGCACCTCAGCGCGATCGCTGCGTATGAGGCTGCGGGGAGTGATCTTGCGCCGTACTTGCAGGCGGCGGCTGCTGGCAAGCACCTCACGACGCTTGCGTGGAGCGAGAAGGGTTCGCGCAGTCACTTCTGGGCTCCGGTGAGTCAGGCCGAGGCACTCGACGGTGGTGCGGTCCGGATCTCCGCGGAGAAGTCCTGGGTCACCAGTGCGGGCGAGGCGCAGGGCTACTGCATCTCCACGCGCTGGGCCGAGGCGACGAACCCCACGGAGTCGATGCTCTATCTGATGCTCGCCGACGACGCTGGCCAGGAGGTGGCCGCGCCGTGGAACGGCATCGGCATGCGCGGCAACGCCAGCAGCCCCATGCAGCTTGACGGCTTGACGCTTGACGCGAGCCGTGCGATGAGCCCGCCCGGCAAGGGGCTGGATGTCATGCTCGGCGTCGTCTTGCCGTGGTTCCAGCTCGGCAACGCAGCGATCTCCATCGGGATCTGCGAGGCCACGGTTGCCGCGACCCAGAAGCATCTCACCGGCTCCCCGATGCAGCATCTCGATGAGACGCTCGCGAGCTTCCCGACACTCCGTGCACGGCTGGCCCGCATGCGGATCGCGACCGACATGGCGCGCGCCCACCTCGTGGCGACGCTGGACGCGGCCGAGGCTGGCGCGGAGACGGCCCAGTTGCTCGTACTGGAGTCGAAGACGGTGGGGGCCGAGAGCGCGCTGCGCGTGACCGACATGGGCATGCGTGCCTGCGGCGGTGCAGCTTTCAGCAAGCATCTTGGCGTCGAGCGCCTCTTCCGCGACGCCCGCGCCGCGTCGGTGATGGCGCCGACCAGCGACGTCGCGTGTGAATTCATCGGCCGCGCACTCTGCGGCATGGAGCTACTCGGATGACCAATCCCGTTCTCGTCGGTGCCGTTCTCTATGACCCCAAGGTGTCGATCATCTGGGACATCATTCGTGACTTCTTCGAGAGCCAGGGATGCCCGATCGACGTCGTCTTCTACACGAACTACGAGCTGCAGGTGAAGGCGCTCGCGGACGGTCACATCGACATGGCGTGGAACTCGCCGCTCGCGTGGCTCGATAGCGTGCGTCAGACCGGCGGGACGTGTCGTGCCATCGCGATGCGCGATACGGATCGTGACCGCGTGACGCACTTCGTCGTGCCGCAGGACTCCGCGGCGCAGAGCCTCGAAGACCTGCGTGGCAAGACGTTGGCCGTGGGGGCGAAGGACAGCCCCCAGGCAACGCTGATCCCGCTGGGCGTGATGCAGCAGGCGGGTCTCGAGCCCGGAGAGGACTTCGAGGTGCGCCGCTTCGATCTGCTCGTCGGCAAGCACGGCGACCACGTGGGCGGGGAGCTCGAGGCGTTCAAGTGCATGGCCGCCGGGGAAGCGGACGCGAGCTGCATGCTCGATCTCAACTGGGATGGGTGGACCGGTGAGGGCATCATCAGTCCGTCCTCCTATCGCATCCTGGCGACGACCCCGCGCTTTGATCACTGCGTGTTCACGGTCCGGGCGGACTTCGACCCGGCGCTCGAGAAGCGCTGGTTGGAAGCGCTGTATGCGATGACCTACGAGAACCCTGACCATCGCGAAATGATGGACATGGAAGGCCTCAAGGCGTGGGAGGAGGGCCGGACCTCCGGCTTTGGGCCGCTGGGCTATGCCCTCGAGAAGCAGGCGTACTTCGAGGGGTCCGACGCATGAGCGCGTTGCCGCTCTTCCCGGTGACCACGGTCGGTAGCTGGCCCCGGTCGCGCGATCTGCTGCGTGCGCAAAAGGCCTGGCGGTCGGGGTCGACCACAAGGGCCGACTTCGAGCGCACCGCCGACGAGCATGTCCTCGCCTTCCTCCGCATGCAGGAGGAGATCGGCGTGGACATCGTCACCGACGGTGAGCAGCGCCGGGACAACTTCCTCTCCTTCGTGGCGCAGAAGCTGGATGGCGTGCGCATGATGACGCTCGCCGAGATGATGGAGATCATCGAGGACAAGGCGGGCTTCGAGCGCATCCTCCAGACCCTGGATGTCCCGTCCTACGCGATCAGCAACCCGGTCTGCGTCGGGCCCGTGTCGCGGCGTGAGTCTCTGGCCACGGAGGAGTTGGCCTTCATCCGCAAGCACACGGACAAGCCCGTGAAGGTGCCGCTGCCTGGACCCTACATCCTGACGCGCTCCATGTGGGTCAAGGAGGCG
>JAJDEM010000093.1 GCA_029259795.1 Planctomycetota bacterium | reverse complement strand
CGCCGCGGCGGCCGCCGCCGGGGGGACCCATCGCCTTCAGGAGCTTCTCGACGGCGCGCGCAGCCTTGGCGTCCTTGGTGAAGTAGGCGAGGCCGACGATCGGGCCGTAGGCACCGAGCGAGCTCTTGCTGCCCTTGCTCTTCTTGATGAGGAGGGCGCGGACCCTCTTGTCCCCGGCGGCGCAGCGGCCGAGGGCGCGATACATGTGGTTGGCGATGTTCTCGACCTTCTCGCGGCCGACACGCGCCTTGAGCGGATCGGCGCTTTCCGCGCAGCCGATGTACTCGAGGCTGACGGCTGTGTTCGCGCGCAGTCCGTCGTCCTTGTGCTTCAGCAGGCCGTGCATGGCGAGGGCGGCCTTGTGGAGCTCGGGCACGCCGAGGGCGCGCACGACGTCGGTCAGCACCGGGACGCGCTTCTTGTCCCCCTTGAACTCCTCGATCAGCGCAATGACCGGGTCGATGCAATCGCCGCGCTTGTCGTTGGCGATGAGGGAGCGCAGGGCTTCCTTGCGCGGGTCCTCGGCACCTGTGCGAACGATGCCCAGGAGCTTCTCGATCCACGCGGTGCGCTTCGCGTCGTCTTCGGGTGCCAGGGGAGCCTCACCGCCTTCGGCGCCTGCATCCGGGGCAGCCGGGGTCTCGGGCGAACCTTCACGCACGCCGAACTTGGTCAGCGCCTTGTTCATCATCTTCAGGAGCTCGTCGACCGCAGCCTCGCCCTTGCCGTGCGGCCAGTACTCCTTGCGTGCCAGCGGCGCGTTCCCTTGGGCGTGATCCGGGTGCGCGAAGATGTGCTGCGGCGAGACGATCAAGCCGTCGATGCCGAAGCGCAAGCGCAGCTCACCGTAGTCCTTCGAGGATCCCTCCGGCGTGAGGTAGACGCACACGAAGCGGCGCGACTTCGTGACGATGCGCAGGTCCTTGTAGACCACTTCACGCAAGCCCTTCGCTGCCGGCTCGGCGCTCGCCTTGCCGTCCACCTGGCTTGCGTTGATGCAGATCATCACGGGCAGGCGCCGCGCGGCGGCCTTCTCGAACCCGGCGGCGACATCGGTCAGCCAGCTGATCGTGTCGCCGGGCTGGGCAGGCTCGGGCTTCGCCGCTTCGCCCTTCGGACTCTCCTTGGCGTACGCCGTCGTGAACGCGGGCGCTCCGATCGCGAGGAGGGCCGCGAGGGCGACGGCGTAGCTCAGTCCGAGGGCAAGGTGCTTCATGGGGGGCTCCCGGCGCGGATGCGCAGCCAGAGGATAGGACGCCAGCCCCCCCGGAGAGGTTCGACCCCCGCGAATTCAGCGCATTTTGCCGTGCAAGGCGGAAACCTGCCTACCAGTACGGCCTCGGGCTGGGGTGTGTCTGAACACACACCGGCGCAGCAGGTGGGCCCAAAGGGTGGACCCCGCAGACAGGCCCTAGAGGAGTTCGGTAAGGACCTCGTTGACCAGGGCGGGGTCGCCCTTCCCCTGCAGACCCTTCATCGCGGCGCCGAAGATCCGGCCGCGGGCTTTGGGGTTGCCGCCGCGGAAGTCCTCCACGGCTTGCACGTTTGCCTCCATGGCCGCGCGGACAGCGGCTTCGACCGGGCCGCGCTCGGACACCTGCGCGAGGCCCCGGGCCTCGACCAACGCCGCGGGGGACTCGCCGGAGCGTACGACGTCGCGGAAGAGCGCCTTGGCCGTGCCCGCGTTGATGATGCCGGAGGTCGTGAGGTCCACCAACTCACCGAGGCCCGCGGGCGTGAGGGCGAGCTGGCTCAACTCGACCTTCTCTTCATTGAGGTGGCGCATGAGCTCGCCTTGCACCCAGTTCGCGACGGCCTTCGCATCCCGCGGACCGCTCGGACCGGCGAGAGCCTGCTCGAACCATGCGGCGAGGATCGGGTCGCCGGTCAGGACCTCGGCGTCGTAGGGCGAGAGACCCAGCGCTTCGGCGTAGCGGGCCCGGCGTAGGCGCGGCAGCTCTGGGAGCTCCGCGCGCTCGGCCTCGACCCACGAGCGGGCGATCGAGAGCGGGGGCAGGTCCGGCTCGGGGAAGTAGCGGTAGTCATCCGCCGATTCCTTGAAGCGCTGGTGCACGGTCGCGCTCTTCGTGTCGTCCCAGCCGCGCGTCGAGCGCGGCGTGTTCGCCATGGTGCGGCCGTCGTCGTGGTAGATCCGGGTCTGGCGCAGGATCTCGTACTCGATCGCCTTGCCGACGTTCCGCACCGAGTTGATGTTCTTCACCTCGACGATCGCGGTGCGATCTCCGTTCTCGAACACGAGGTTGACGTTCGGCTCGCAGCGGAGGTTGCCCTCCTCCATGTTTCCGTCCGACGTCCCGAGGTAGCTCACGATTTCGCGCAGTGCGTTCAAGTAGCGCTCGGCCTCGCCCGCCGACGCAATGTCGGGTTCGGAGACGATCTCCAGCAGGGGGGCGCCGGCGCGGTTGAGATCGACGCGACTCTTGGTTCCGCCTTCGTCGTGGGTGGACTTGCCCGTGTCCTCCTCCAGGTGCGCCCGGATGAGGCGAATCGTCTTGGGGTTGCCGTCGTCGTCATCGATCTCGATGCCCCCGCCTGTGCACAGCGGGCGGTCGAACTGGCTGATCTGGTAGCCCTTCGGCAGGTCGGGATAGAAGTAGTTCTTCCGGTCCCACTTGGTCAGCTCCGCAATCTCGCACCCAAACGCGAGGCCGGTACGAATCGCCAGTCGGACCGCCTCCCGATTGAGCACGGGCAGCGCCCCCGGCAGTCCCAGCACGACGGGATCGATGAGAGTGTTCGGCTCCGCGCCGTAGTGATACCGACTCGGGGAGAAGCACTTCGTCTTCGTCTTGAGTTGGAGGTGGACCTCCACGCCGATCAGGACCTGCGGGGCGCTCATGCGTCACCTCCCGATGCGCGGGGGGCCTCGTAGCCGAGGCCCGTGGCGGAGGCCATCTGCTCTGCCGCATCCAGAAGGCGGCCCTCGGAGCCCGGCGGTCCCCAGAGCTGGAGGCCCAAGGGCAGACCCGCGCGGTCCCGGCCGCACGGGATCGAGATCGCGGGGATGCCCGCGAGGTTTGCCGCCACGGTCAAGATGTCGCACAGATACATGGCGAGCGGGTCGCCACTCTTCTCGCCGATCTTGAAGGCCGCCGTCGGGGTCGTCGCCGAGACGATGAGGTCACAGCGCTCGAACGCCGCGTCGAACTGCTCGCGCAGCCGTGTACGAGCGGCCATGGCCTTCTTGTAGTAGGCGTCGGCGTAACCCGCTGAGAGCGCGAACGTGCCGATGAGGATCCGGCGCTTGACCTCCTCGCCAAAGCCCTCGTCCCGCGTCTTTGCGTACAGCGACTCCAGGTCCTGGGCGCCGTCCGTGCGGTGCCCATAGCGCACCCCGTCGAAGCGTGCGAGGTTCGAAGATGCCTCAGCAGGGGCCACGATGTAGTAGATCGGGATGGACGCGTCGACGAGCGGGAGCGAGAGTTCGACCCCGGTCGCGCCGGCCTCGTCGAGCACCGCGCGTACCCCGGCGACGGCCGCCTCGGCGTCCTCGCCCCCGGGGACGTCAGCGAGTGCGAACTCCTGCACCACGCCGTAGCGCAAGCCCGCGAGCGAGGCGCTCGGGTCCGCGGCGACCGACGCGAACGTCTGCGTGGTCGCGTCGTGCGAATCCACGCCTTCGATGGCCGCGAGCAGGAGCCGGGCGTCGTCGGCAGAGCGGGCCATGGGACCGACCTGATCCAGGCTGCTCGCAAAGGCCACCAACCCGTTGCGCGACACGCGCCCGTAGGTCGGCTTCAAGCCCACGATGCCGCAGAGCGAGGCCGGCTGGCGAATGGACCCCCCCGTGTCGCTGCCGAGTGCCAGGGGCACCATCCCCGCGGCCACTGCGGCGGCGCTGCCCCCCGAGGAGCCCCCGGGAACGCGGTCGAGGTCGTGCGGGTTGCGCGACGGCGCGAAGGCGGAGTTCTCCGTCGAGGAGCCCATGGCGAACTCGTCGAGGTTCGTCTTGCCGACGATGCACGCGCCCGCGCTGACGGCGCGCTCGACGCTCGTTGCCCAGGTCGGGGGCGTGTAGCCCGCGAGGATCTTCGAGCCACAGGTCAGCGGTGCGCCGGGTACGGCCAGGTTGTCCTTCACGGCGAGGGGGACGCCCGCGAGCGGACCGGGATCCTCCCCCGCGGCGACCTTGGCGTCGACGGCCTCCGCCTGGGCGAGCGCGAGCTCATCCGTCGTGCACAGGAAGGCGCCCAGGCCCGGATCCAGCATCTGCATGCGCATGAGCGAGGCTTGGACCAGCTCGACCGCCGTCAGGGCGTCGTCCTTGTCGCGGACGCGGGCGGCCATGGTCGCTACGGGCTGATCGAGCGGGTGGTCGCCGTCGAACGGCGTCATCCCTCCGAGCGGGTTCATCCGACCGAGCATGGCCTACGCCTCCCCTTCGGCGCCGTCGAAGAAGCGCGGCACCACGAGAAAGGCACCGTCGTGTGCGGGTGCGTTGCGCAGGATGGCGCGCGGCTCGAGCAGTTCACCCGGCTCGTCGTCCCGCAGGCCCTCCATGGGGACGGGCGCCTGCGTCGCGGGATCGGCGCCCTCGACCTCGAGGCGGCAGACCTGGTCGACGTGCGCGAAGATGCGCGAGAGCTGCGGAGCGATGCCCGCGACCTCCTCGTCGGTCAACTCGAGGCGCGCGAGCTTGGCCACATGGCGCACCAGGGTCTCGTCGATGTCCATGGGCGTCTCCGGGCCGGGGAACGCAGAAGCTAACCGCTGGCGCGGCGGAGCGCTCCGTTCGCCGGAGCCAGGGCGCAGGCCGCCCCCTTCGTTGGCGGGGCCCTAGGCCTCGCCCACGCTGCGCTCGAGCGCCAACTGACCGCAGGCGGCCGCGATGTCGTCGCCGCGCTGGCGGCGCAGGGTGACCGTCGCCCCGCGCTCGTGCAGGCGTCGCGCGAAGCCCTGGGCAGCGAGGCTCGAGGGCGCCCGCAGCTCGGGCTGGTGGCTCACCGGGTTGAGGGGGATCAGATTGACGTGGATGTGCCGTCCGGCGACCAGGCGCGCGAGATCCTCCGCGTGCTCGGGGTGGTCGTTCTCGCCCGCAATCAGGACGTACTCGACGGTCGCGTCCCGTCCGGTCTCACGGGCGAAGCGGGCGCCGGCTTCGATCAACCCTGCCGTGCGACCTGCCGGGCTGCCAGGCACGAGGCGGGCGCGCGTCTCATCGTTCGGCGCATGCAGCGAGATGGCGAGATTCACGCCGAGCTGGAGCTCGATCAACTGGTCGACCTTGCTCGGCGTGCCCGCGGTCGACACGGTGATCCGGCGAGGGGAGAAGCCCAGGCCGTCGTGCTCGACCCAGAGGCGAATGGCGCCCGTGAGCGCGGGCAGGTTGAGCAGCGGCTCACCCATGCCCATGGCCACGATGTGGGTGGGGCGCTCGCCGAGATGCGCCCGCACGTGCAGCATCTGCTCGGCAATCTCCGCCGTGCTCAGGTTGCGGATGAGGCCCTCCACACCGGACGCACAGAAGACGCAGCGGATGGGGCAGCCGACCTGCGTCGAGACGCAGACGGTGTTGCGGTCACCCTCGGGGATGAGGACGGTCTCGACGCGCTTGCCGTCGGCGAGTGCGAAGAGAAACTTGGTCGTGCCGTCGCTCGACGTCTGGATCTCGATGGGGCTGAGTGCCGGCGACGTTGCCGCGGCCAGGCGCTCGCGCAAGGCGATGGGCAGGGCCGTCATCCGGTGGGGGTCGAGGACGCCGTGGTTCTGAACGACCTGGAAGACCTGCTTGGCCCGGTAGGCCGGTTCGCCGAGCCCGACGAGGAGATCCCTCAGGCCCTCGAGGTCCAGCCCCGCCAGCGGGGGAATGGGCGGCTGCTGATCGGAGGAGACCGGCTCGGTCCGCGCAGGCTCCGGCGGCACCCCCGGAGGCGTTTCGTGCGCGGCCATCTATCCGGCGGACTTGCGCTGCTTGGCAATGCGGCGCACGCGCTCTTCACCGAGCACGGAGGCCTTCGTGATGCGGAAGGTCGTCCCGTCCTCGGCTTCGGGCAGCTCGAACATCGTGTCGAGGAGAAGCTGCTCGAGGATCGCCCGGAGCGCCCGCACACCGGTGTCGCGGGACTTGGCTTGCTCGGCGATGTGGATCAGCGCGTCGTCGTCGAACTCGAGTTGGCAGTCCTCGAAGCTGAACATCTGCTGGAACTGGCGCACGAGCGCGTTCTTCGGCTCGACGAGCACGCGCACGAGGTCCTCGCTCGAGAGCGGGTCGAGCGTCGTCACGACGGGCAGGCGGCCGACGAACTCGGGAATCATCCCAAACTCGACCAGATCGTGAGGCTTGGTGTGCTTGAGGAGACGGGCGCGCTCCTGCGCCTCGAGGTCGGCGGCCTCGATGTCCCCGCGGCCGAACCCGATGAGGCTCGTGCCCAGGCGCCGGGCGATGACATCCTCGAGTCCCGAGAAGGTGCCGCCGCAGACGAAGAGGATGTTCTGGGTGTCGAGCTGGATGTACTGCTGCTCGGGGTGCTTGCGGCCGCCCTGCGGGGGCACGTTGGCAACGGTGCCCTCCATGATCTTCAGGAGGGCCTGCTGGACGCCCTCGCCGCTGACGTCGCGGGTGATCGACGGGTTGTTCGTCGTGCGGTTGATCTTGTCGATCTCGTCGATGTAGATGA
>JAJDEM010000092.1 GCA_029259795.1 Planctomycetota bacterium | reverse complement strand
CCGTCGGCGTGGCGCTGGAGATCGAGCGCGCCATACTTGGGCCGCTCCGCTGCCGAGGCTCCATCCGCTTGGTAGGCCCCGCCGAAGAGCTCCTGCTCCCACAGGTCGCGCGCGCCGCTGGCGTAGGCCGTCACGCTGCCGCTGGAGAGCTGCGTCTCGAACTGGCTCCGGTAGACGCCGGTGGCCAAGAGTCCCTCGACCACCGTCGTGCCATCGGCCCCGGGGCGATCGGGGTGGAAATGCAGCCCAACGCGGGCGTGGGTTCGAATCGCAGCGACGGCGTCTTCGAAGTCGGCTGCCGCGATGTCGGCCATGCGCAGCACGTGATCGATCAGCGCACGGCCGCCCGCCGCCCGCTCCCGGGCGTAGTGCGTGACGTGGTCGAGCGCGGCTTGTTGGGAGGGTCGCAGGTCCATCGCGCAATGACAGTCGCGGCCTCCGGGAGGGGCAAGCCAAATCTGCCTTCACGGCTTGGGCGCGTTGCGCACATTCCCCCCGCGGACTCAGCTACGCTCTGCCCGGAGGCACGACCGATGACCGCCACATCCGATCCGCATCTCTCCCGCCGTCAGGTGATCGCCGCAGGGGCTGCGACCGGAGCGCTCGCTGCGTTCGGCGCCCGCTCTCTCGAGGCGGCGGACCCGGTGCCGAAGCCGCGCGCCATCCCCTCCATGCCGGTGGGTTTCGTCTCCCACGGCTCGCCCATGATGGCGCTCAGTGCCGTGCGCAACCGCGAGTGGGGCGCGTGGGCCGCATCCATGGCCACCCCCGTTGCGGTGCTGGTGGTCTCGGCGCACTACGAGCGAGCGCCGGTCACGCTCGGAGCGACCACGCCCGTGCCACTCATCTACGACTTCGGTGGCTTCCCGCGGGCGCTCTACAAGCTGAAGTATGCGCCGCCCGGCGCGTTGAAGCTCGCACGCCGGGTCGCCCAGGTGCTGGCGCCGACGACGAAGGTGCGCAGCAACCCCAAGCGCGGCCACGATCACGGGGCTTGGGTCCCCCTGCGGGGCCTGTATCCCAAGGCTGACGTGCCCGTGCTCTCGGTGTCGCTGCCGAGCAGTGATCCGAAGACGCTCTTTCGCTTGGGACAGGCGCTGCGGCCGCTGCGCGACGAAGGCGTGTTCATCCTCGGCAGCGGCCAGATGACCCACAACCTGCGCTACCGCGCCAAGCGCGGCGCGGAGACGCCCGCGTGGGCTGCTGAGTTCGATGCGTGGGCCGAGCAGACGCTGCGCACGCGCGATGTCGACGCCTTGCTCGACTGGCAAAAGAAGGCACCCGCGGCCCGCACGAACCACCCGACAGTCGAGCACTTCACGCCGCTGCTGCTCGCCGCCGGAGCACAGCGCAGCAGCGACGTCGCGCGGTTCCCGCTCGCCAGCTTCGACGGCGCGGCGTTTTCCAACCGCTGCGTGTCGTTCGAGCCTGCCAAGAAGGCACCGCCCGAGAAGACGACGCCCAAGAGGGGCTAGCGTTCGTCGGGCGGCGTTCGCACGGTGATCTCGCTGAGCTCGAACACGGTCCGCGGCTTGTCGCCGCGCGGAATGCGAAGCTCACGCTGGAGTGTCCACCAGCGCTTGCCGACCGCCACGCGAATCTCCACCTTCTTCCAGTCGCCCGGCACGGCGCCGCGGATCGACACTTCCGCACTGCCGTTCCCGATGGTTTGGCCGCGCCAGCTGCGCGACCGGGTGGGGTCGTCGTGCGCAGTGACGGACACGGAGACTCCGTGCTTGCCGGCCCAGGGAGCCTCGCCCTCGCCCTTCCAGACGAGCGTGCCATGCAGGGTGACGGGGTGTTCGACCACGACCGTGACATTTGCCGGCTTTCCGGCGCCGGCGGGCAGCATCTCCAGCCACGCGCCGGAGTCGGAGTCGGGGCCATGCACGGCGGCGCGCAGGAGGTCTTCCGTTGCGTGCGGCACGACGGCGTCGCCGGTTGCATCGGTCGTCACATCCCATGAGAAGCCGCTCCAGCGTGTGCTGTTGAGGCGCACCCGCGCACCCTTCACCGGCTTGCCTGCCTGATCGCGAACGCGCACGGTCGCGCGCCGCCCAAGGCTGAGCTTCACGCGGCCAAGGTCGCACGGCTTGGCAGGATCGAGGGCCACGGCACCGAGCCGCATGGGCATGAACCCGGGCGCCCAGATTCCGAGGAAGCGGGACTTGCCCTGCGCGAAGCCACCGATCATGAACCGGCCGTCCCAAGCAACCGTGGCGATGTGCCGGCCGCCGCGCACATCGTCTGTGAGGAGCTTGACCGTTGCCGGGAGCTTGCTGCCTGCGGGTACCTCCAGGCGACCGTGCACGCGACCGCCGATCCGCATGGTGATGCGTAGATCGAGCGTACCCCGTGCGACGTCCTGCTCGTAGGCGACATAGCCGTTGTGCTGGATGTACAGCGGGATGGTTGCGGCTCGAAGTCTGAGTGTGAAGGTGCCGTCGCTCGCGGTGTGTGTGCTGTTCGGGGCCTCATAGAGACCGGCGTAGACGCGCACCCCCGGCAGCGGGTGGCCCTGCTCGTCCACGATGATGCCGCCCACGGCGACGGGGAGGGGGTGATCCTCTGCGTGCGCGACACTGCTGAGGCATGCGAGGGCCAGCAGGAGGAACGTGCCGCGCTTCATCAAGAAGAAGCCTAGAGGCCACGCGGCCAAGCGTTCGCAAAAGGCCTGCATCTCCGTTCGGGCGACGGACGTCCCGGGTTCACCCGACCAGATCGACACACCCGCCGCATGGGCGCGTGCCAACGCGGAAAGCGAGGGGTAGGCTGGGAGACGGCTGCGAACAAGACGCCCGTGCATGGGGGTGCACGCCCTGAGCCCCGGAGATCTTCGAGACCTTCAGCCCCGAAGACCTCCGCACCCGGAGAGCCTGTGACCCGACCCGCACCGCCTGCGACCGTCCGACCCGTCCTCCTGCTGCCCGTCGTGCTCAGCCTGGCCTGCCTCCTGGCGGTGGCCTGTGGTGGCGGGGGAGGCGGGGCACCCGCGACCCTGCCCGAGGACCCGCTGCCGCCCGCCCCGGCGCCCTTCGGCCTCGCCACGCGCCCGGCCACGGCCGCCCTGACGTTTCCGATCAACAACCCGCAGCCCCAGGCGGTGGATCTGAACCGCGCCTTCTCCAACCTCAGCTTCACGCGCCCGGTGTTCCTCACGCATGCGCCCGATGCCTCGAACTGGCTCTACGTGCTCGAACAGGCAGGGCGCATTCTCGTGTTCGACAACGACGACGCCGTCTTGTCTGCGAGCGTCTTGGTCGACCTGCGCGATGACGTCGGCGGCCCCGTGGCCTACGACACCAACGAAGAAGGCCTGCTTGGCCTGTGCTTCGACCCGGCCTTCGCCACCAACGGCTTCTTCTACGTCCACTACTCGATGGCCAATCCGCGCCGCTCGCGCATCGCGCGCTACACCGCAACCTTCCCTCCGGGCGGCGGCGCGCCCTCCGCCTCGCCGGCGTCTGAGCTGGAGATCCTGACGCTCTCCCAGCCCGCGTGGAACCACAACTCCGGCATGCTCGCGTTCGGACCCGACGGCATGCTCTACATCGGCTTTGGGGACGGCGGTTCGGGCGGCGACCCGTGGAACAACGGCCAGGACACCACCACGCTCCACGGCAACATCCTGCGCGTAGACGTGCGCGGGAGCAGCGCGCAGCAGCGCTACGCGATTCCTGCCGACAACCCCTTCGTCGGCGTCCAAGGCTTCCGCGAGGAGATCTGGGCGTACGGCTTCCGCAACCCGTGGCGCTTCTCCTTCGACCGCAACACCGGTGAGCTGCTGTGCGGCGACGTCGGGCAGGTTACACGCGAGGAGGTCGACCTCGTCCGGCGTGGAGGCAACTACGGCTGGCGCATCATCGAGGGCACCTCCGTGCACAACGCGCCTCAGGGCGGTGTACCCGGCGGCCTGCAGGGACCCGTCGTCGAGTACGGCCGATCACTCGGCACCACCGTGGTCGGCGGCTACGTCTACCGCGGCCAGGACGTGCCGAGCTTGCGGGGCGTCTACGTCTACGCCGACTACGGCAGCGGTCGCATCTGGGGCCTGACGCACAACGACGGCACAGCGACAAGCAATCTCCAGATCAACACGCTGGGCCAGACGTGCAGCTTCGGCGAAGACGCGCGCGGCGAGCTCTACGCCATCTCCCTCAATGGACAGATCCGCCGCTTCGCCGAGCCCCAGGGAGGCGTGTCGCCGCCGCCGTTCCCCGGCTTGCTGAGCGAGACGGGACTCTTCAGCGACCTCGCGACGCTGAGCCCTGCGACGGGCGTGATTCCCTACGAGGTGAACGCCCGGCTCTGGTCGGACGACAGCGAGAAGCAGCGCTGGATCGCGCTCCCCGCGGGGGGGCAGATCGGCTTCTCGGCGCAAGATCCGTGGACCTTCCCGGAAGGCACACTCTTCGTGAAGCACTTCGAGCTTGCCCTGACCGTCGGGGACCCCGGATCCAGGCGACGCCTGGAGACGCGCGTCCTCGTGCGCGAAGCAGGGGGCTGGGCTGGCTACACCTACCGCTGGAACGCAGCGCAGACCGATGCCGTCCTGCTCCCCGGCGCCGCCGAAGACACCTTCACGATCAATGATCCGTCGGCACCGGGCGGGCAGCGCGACCAGACCTGGCGCTACCCGAGCCGCACGGACTGCATGCAGTGCCACACGGAGCCGGCCGGACGCGTCCTCGGCGTGCGCACGGGGCAGCTCAACCGCGACCACGACTACCCGGATCCCGTGGCCGCAGGCCAGGTCATCATCGACAATCAGCTGCGTGCGTGGAACCACGTCGCCCTCTTCACGACGGACATCGGTGCCTCTGCCTCGCTGGAGGCCTGGCCCGACCCCCAGGGGACCGCTGGTACGTCGACCACGCGCGCGAGGGCCTACCTCGCCACGAACTGTGCGCAATGCCACCGGGCCAACGGCACGGCGCCGGGCAACCTGGACTTTCGCTGGCGCGTTCCGGATGCGGCCATGAACGCGATCGACGTACCGCCGGGGCAGGGTGACTTCGGACTGGCGACCCCGCGCGTCATCACGCCCGGCTCACGCAGCGACAGCGTGCTCTGGCTCCGCATGGAGACGCTGGACGGGCGGCGTATGCCGCGCCTTGGCAGCGGCCGCGTTCACGGCGCCGGCCTTGACGTCATCGGGACCTGGATCGACGGGATGTAGCCGGGCTAGTCGGCCGCGACCCAGACGTTGCCGTCCGATCCGGTCGTGCCGGGCGTCACCGGCGTGAGGATGGAGCCGGCGGTAGCGAAGGCAGCATCTGCTGCCGGGCCGCCGCCCGATCCTCCGTAGGCGGCGCCTCGGGTGGCGAGCAGGACGCCCGACTGATTGGTGAAGTACGTCGGGTTGTCGGTTCCCTGCGCATTGATCGGCCAGGCGTAGCAGCACCAGACCGTCTCGGCGTTGTCGCTGCTGACGGAGCCATCGTCGCTGAACCCTGTGGTGGGTTCTGCTACGCCGGCGCCGTTCGCATCCGGGAGGAACACGCGAAAGAAGTACGCGCCGCGCCTCGCTTCGCCTGCGGCATTCAGCATGCCCAGGCTGGCCGTCAGAACGGCAGGGGTGAGGGGGGAGGCCTGGCGACCCGCGATCGTCCCGGCCATCTCGAGGAAGCCCCCGTACTCGCCGGCGCCGTCGTCGTCGGTGTCGGCGCGGGCGTTTTGCCGGAACTGAGCCTGCGCCGCGGTGATGTTGCGGAGCATCGCGAGTGCGCGGGTCTCGTCGGCGGCGCGGCGGGCGGCGAAGAGATTGGGCGCAGCAATCGCCACGAGTACCGCGATCAGGGCGATCACGATCATCAGCTCGATCAGGGAGAAGCCTTGGTCAGTGCGCTTGGACATACCCATCCTCACTGCGGAGGGCAGGGCCATCCGCGTCTCGGGATCCCTATCGATGGCCTGGGCGCGCGACTTGACGAATCCTGATGAGTGCTTGTTTGGTTGCTTGCAGTTGCCGAAAGGGAGGGGCTGGGCTTGGCCGCACCACCGGCGGGCGCGAACCCGCGACTAACTGGGGTCGGCGGCGACGCCGTACTCCTGCAGCACCTCGAGGTCGACGAACTCGAGCGTCGACATATGCGTGCTCTCGAGCACGACCTCGGGGGCCGCGCCGTCTTCCCAGGCCTGCTTCCAGCGCAGGACGCAGAGGCACCACTGGTCACCGGCGTTCAGGCCCGGAAAGCCGTGCGCCAGATTCGGCGTCGAGAGGTCGTTGCCGGCGGCCTTGGAGTACATGAGGAAGTCGTCCGTCATTCGGACGCACACGCAGTGCAGTCCGACGTCGTCGCGACCGGTCTCACAGAGGCCGTTTCGATACCACCCGGTCATGGGGTCGGTGGAGCAGGTGACGAGCGGGGTGCCGAGTACGTTGCGTGCCATGCCTGCACCGTATCCGGGATGGGGCCGTAGGACCAACCCGGCCGGCTACGCGCGCAGATCCTCGTACTCCGCATGCCGCCGCATCCAGCCATCCACGTACGAGCAGGAGGGCGCCACCTTCCAGCTCTGATCCCGCGCATAGTCGAGCGCGGCGCGGGTGAGCTTGCCTGCGATCCCCTGGCCCCGGGCGCCGCGGGGGGTGAAGGTCGTCGTGGTGTCCATCGTCGTTGCGTCCCGCATCCGGTAGAGCAGGTAGGAGAGGCCCCCGGCGCCATCCAGGGTGAAGCGCTCGTCCTCGACGTCGTGTTCGATCGCGTGTTCCATCCCGGCATTGGACCCCAAAACGCGCGCCTGCCGGAGCAGATCCCTACTGCTGGTGCTCCGCGAGGGCGCCCGCGGGTGCCACACCTTGCGTAGACTGTGCGCATGCGAAGTCGTGGGAGCGGTGGACGAGCCTTGGGTGCCCTGGCGCTGGTCGCCGTGATCTGCGCCGTCGGGTGGTGGCTCGCGGGGGACCACGGGGAGCAGCCCGTCCGAGAGCCAGGCGACGAATCGAGCAAGGCTCCCGATGAGGGTGGCCCGCAGCTCGAGACCCGCGGCGAAGCCCCGCCCAAGGTGGTCGAGCCGGCGCCGGTCCGGGGTAGCGGACGCGTCTTCGGTGTGGTACTCGATGCGGCAGACGCGCCGGTCGTTGGCGTTGCGGTGGTGGCCTCGCGAAGCCAGCGCTTCGGTGCGAACGATCCGTTCGATCGCATCCTGCCGCCGTCAACCAACAAGCGAGTCGTCGCGCGCGGCGTAACCGACGCCCGTGGTCGCTTCGCCTTGGACGGCATCGAAACGGGATCCGGCAGCTTCGTTGCCCCAAACCAGCCGCACTACGAGGTGGAGGCCGTCGTCGAGGCACCCCGGCGCTCGACGCGCGCGCTCCTCGCGAACTGGGGACGTCTTCGCAGCCACGCGATCGTCCTGCGGGTGCTCGAGGGCGTAGCCCTTGCTTGCCGCGTGGTCGACGCGGCCGACCGTCCCGTGGCCGCCATCGTGCGTGCGTATGCTGCCGGTGACGATGTCCGGCCCATGTCGCAGACCGCGTGGGGCTTCGGTCCGCTCGCAACCGACGAAGGCGGCCGCTTCTCTATTCCCAGCGCACCGACAGGATTGCTGCGCTTTGACGTGCACGTTGCCGGCCGCCTGGCGCTGCGCGGGTTGGAGGTTGAGGTCCCCGAGACCGGCGAGGTCGTGATTCGGCTCGGCGGAGCCAACGCAGGGCGGGTCACCGGCCGCTTGGCCGACGGGGATGGCGTGGCGATCGATGGCGCGACGGTCCTGCTTGACGTGCGCACCGAGACAGCGGGGCGTGCGAACTACGTGTTCCAAGCGACGACCGACACAAGCGGGGCGTTCGAGGTGACGGGGGTTCCTCCGGGCGCGCTCGTGCGTCTCAGCGCGCGCGGTGCCGGTTGGCTGCCTCGCAGCTGGCGAAGCCTCGGACGCAGCGTGCGCGCTGGCGAGGCAACTCACCTCGAGCTCACGCTGTATCGGGGCTCGGTTCTTCGCGGTCGCGTGCTCGACAACGAGGGCGCCGTCGTCGTCGGTGCGCGGGTCGGTGCCTATGGTGGCTCTGCGCACAATCGCTTGCACGCGCTGACCGATGCAGACGGCAGCTACACCCTGCTGGGCCTCACCCCCGGCGACTACGAACTCTACGTGAGGGCCCGGGGCTACTACGACCCGGAGGGCCCCACGATCCGCGCGGGCGGCGGCAGCTTCAGCTCCGGCTGGCATCGCGTCGGTGGGCCGAACGAGCACTACCAGCTGCGCGTCGAGGCCGCGGGCTCCGAGAGCGAGCGTGACTTCACGATCCAGCGGGGCATGCCTCTGCGTGGTGTCGTGCTTGCGCCCGATGGCAGTCCGGCGGTGGGGGCCCAGGTGCGCTGGCGCCATCAGAAGCCCCGCCGCGGCGGACGCAGCTGGCAGCCCGAGCCGGTGACGATTCCCAGCCCGGGTGACCTGGAGCCCGTTGCGGTAACCGACGCGGAGGGACGCTTCGAGCATCCGGGGCTTGGGCCGGCAGAGGCCCACTGGGTGATCCTCGCCCACACCGAAGCGTCGTGCAGCGAGGCCGTCGTCGTCTCGGACTTCGACAAGCCCGTCGCCCTCACCCTGCGCCTCAAGGGGCCGGGCACGCTGCGGGGCCGCGTCGTCGATGCCCGGGGACAACCGCTCCCGCGACTGACCGTTCGGCTCGATGCGGAAGGCGCGGGGACCGTCGCCATCGGCATGACCGACGAGCACGGAGCCTTCGAGTTCGACGCGCTCGCGCCCGCGACGTACCAGGTCAACGCCATGGCGCGGGTGGACCGGCGCTGGCGGACGGTGGGCAGCAGCGCGAAGGTGCCGCTTGAGCCCCCGAACGAGCCGGCGGCGATCGTGATCAACGCCGTCATCCCGGCGTCCGGCGACAGCCCGTGGCCGCGCCGGACGCCTGCAGCCAAGCGTCTTGCCATCACGGGCACGGTACTGGCGCCTGATGGCACGCGGGTCGACTCGGGCATCGTGCGCGTGAAGGTCGAGGGCGGGCGGGGCGCCTCAGGCGCCATCCTGCGTGGAGCCTTCGAAGCCCAGGTCGGCGGCTCGTCGCTTTCCTTCGAGGTGAACGACGCCCGCGACCGCGAGGGGCGCCGGATCATGCACGCGCCGTTCAGCCTCACCGGCAAGTCGGCCGACAAGGGTCCGTTCACACTCCAACTCGGAGCCGGCGGCGTCATCGCGGGTCGCGTGGTCGACGACGACGGCAAGGGCATCCCTGACGTGCGGGTCTGGATCGACACCCGGCGCGGCCGCCGCGGTCAAGTCGAGGGCCATCGGACGAACTCCGACGCGAGTGGCGCGTTCCGCCTCGAGGGGCTGACCCCGGGCGGGCATCGCCTCAAGCTTGTGTTGTCGGCGGAGTACCTCGGCCCGCGCGAAGTGTCGGCAACCACGGATGATACCGACCTCACCCTTTCCTACACGCGCGGTGCGGTCATCGCCGGCCAGCTGCTGGGCCCGGACGGCAAGGGCATCGAGAACGTCGAGATGTCCGCGATGCCCGGCGACCGAAGTACTGCCAAGTGGGTCAACGCCCGCTCTGGCAAGGATGGCCGCTTCCGCTTCGCTGGTTTGACCCAAGGCGCCATCTACACCGTTCGCGCGAGGCCCTGGGAGCGCGACATCGGACGCAGTGACCTGATGCTTGCGCGTGAACGCGACGTCCGGCCCGGTCGCGAAGATCTCGTCTTGCATCTCAAGGTGGGTGGGTTCATCGAGGGCACCTTGCTCAGGCCCGACGGCTCGCCGGCCGCAGCTCACATGCTGTCCGCGTTCGCCAAGGGTGAAACGGCGGGGGGGGTGCAGGCCACGGCCGACGGCCAAGGCGCGTTCCGCGTGGGACCGTTCCCGACCGGCGCCAACGTGACGGTGACGGCCTTTCCGAAAGCGAAGACCGAGGATCCGCTCACGCGCGACGGTGTCCTGGTGCCTACGCTCGGACTGACGCTACGGCTCCAGACCTCCCGCACCCGCAAGGGCAGCGTCGCGGCCGAGGGTCTCGTAGGGTTCCAGTGGGCCTGGACCACCGCCGGGCAGCCCCACGGCATGCGCGGCCCCGTCGAGAGCGACGGCAGCTTCCTGCTCAACCGCCTGCCTGCGGCGGGCACCGTCACCCTCTACCTCTACGGGCGCAAGGATGACCGCTACGTGCTGGTCGAGAACGTCAAGACGAGCGGCGATCCGCTCGAGCTGACGTTCGTCGAAGGCCGCAGCATCAAGGGCTCGATCGACCCCGCCCTGCGCAAGAGGAGCACGCGCTTGATCACCATCCGCGCCGAGTCCGTAAGCCACGGCTTCTTCAAGCAGACCTACCCCAAGCAAGACGGCGCCTTCCACCTCCGCGGCCTGCCTCCGGGCCGCTACCTCCTGCACGTGATGGACATGCAAGGCAAGGAGCTCACCGCCGTCGAGGCCGAAGCCGGTGCGGAGGGTATCGTGCTGAGGTAATGCGCCTCTACCGGCGTCGGAAGATCATGGCCTCGGGAAGGTGCGGCTCCGGCCGCATCGAGATGACTCCGTCCTGGAACACCGCAGGCGTGACGGAACCACCAGCCTGCGTACCGGAGGGTGGTTCGGCAACCAGAGTGAGCTGTTGTTCCTTGAGGGTCCAGGTCCCGCGTCGAGTGATGCGTCCCTCGAGTGCGGCACCGTTCAGTGTCCAGGATCCGTCGGCCCCGAGGACCAGGGTGACGTTCAGCGCCTCGAACTGGCCGCGGAACTTCGTCTTGGCCGCCGCGGCAGCCGACCGGTCCTTCGCGCGCCGTGCCGCGGTCGGTAGGCCGGCGAGCCGCCGGTCGACAAGCGCGTCGTAGGCGTCGAGCCACGGCCCGCGCATGGCTTCCTTGTCGAGGACATAGATTCCGGCCACCGTGGGGTCGCGGCGCGGCTCGCGATCATCCCCACATCCGGTGAGCAGGGGCACCAGTGCGAGCAGGAAGATGGTTCGAAAGCGCGTCACGGAGCCTGCTCCTGCGGGGTCGTGCCGGCGAATCTGCCGAGGGCTACGCACACTATGGGTAGGAGCGGCGCAATCCAGATGTACCACGCGCGGTAGATGGCATGGGGCCAACCGACGAGCTCGCCGAGCCCACGCCGGATGGCGAGATCGGCAACGACGACGTGCGCGATCACCAGGAGCAGGGCAGCAGCGAGCAGCGCGAGGCGGCGCCCGCCCACGATCCACCCCCAGAGACACACGAGCACGGGCAGGTTCCAGCCGATGGCGGGTACGTGAACGAAACTGGGCTGGGCGGCGCCAAGCACACGCAGCCGGTCGCCGCTCACCTGAACGATGCTTGGCGGCGTGTCCATCGGGACAAGGTCGCGTGTGATCTCGGTGGCATGCGCCAGGAACGCCGGGTAGGTGGCGTGTTGGGCGAGAGCGACCAGCGCGGCCACGACCAGCGGCAAGATCCAGGGGAGTGCGCGCCTCATGCGCGGGGCACCTGGCGTGCAGCCCAGAGGAGATAGAGGCCGCCTGCGGAGAGCAGCAGCCCGGCAGGCCACCAGGTCTCATGCGCGGCTCGGAAGCTCCCGGGAGATCCACTGCTCAAGTAGAGCAGATGCCCGAGGCGCACCTGGTTGACAAGAAAGAGCAGCCCAAGCCCGATGCCGGCAAACACGATCTTGCGTCGCCAGGCGGTCGGGGTGACGAGTACGGCCGCGAAAAAGAGAAGCATCACGGGCAGCCCATCGCAGTCCTTCACAACCTCGACAGCTCGGTCACCCGGAGCGTGGAGTGTGTGTCCCCTGCGTTCGACGTCCCAACCCGAGAGCGGAAGCAGGCCGCCTGCGGTCGCGGCGGTCCCATGCACGATCCCTTCGCGCACGGACTGTAGCGCTGGGGCGTAGGCAAACAGCGCGATGAGGCCGCCGCCCAGGAGCGGCAGTGCGAGCCCGAAGCGCAGGGCGAGTCGGCGTCCCGGGGGGGGCGCCCGCTGTTCCGGGCTCACGGCGTGGTTTGGACCCGGATGACGATCGGCGTCGGCGGCCCGACGTTGGTCACATCGATGAACAAGTTCTGCGGACCAAACGGCACCGGGCTCTGGCCCCGTAGGACGCCGCCGGGACTCAGGGTGAAGTTGCCGTTGAAGGGGGGCGCGGCAAGCTGCCCTGGCGGAAACTCCTGGAAGGTGTACGGGAAGTTCGGGTCCCCGCCGCGCACCTTGATGACACCTGCCATATCCGTATTGATCGGCGCCATCAGCAGGTCGATCGGCGAGACGCTTACGAGATCGAGCTGCACCAGCTCGATCGGGATGGGCGGTCCGGGGGGGAACGGCGTTACCTGCTCCTCGATGCGCAGCGAACTCTCCGACTGGATCGAGTCCCCGGCGGCGTCGGTGATGCGCATGAGGAAGTCGTAGTTGCCTGCGCTCCCAGCGGGAATGGGCGTGCCAGGCGGGTTCGAGTGGATCTGTCCGATGGGCGAGAGGATCACGTTGGGGGGGAGCGCCCCGCCGATCAGTTGGAACGAGAAGGGCGGTGTGCCGCCCTGGATCCCGCCGATGTTGACGGCGGGAAGCCCTCCGGGCACAGGATACGGATGCCCGTCGTAGCCATTGGGCGGCACAACGGTCGTCATGCGGAAGGGGGGCGGGTTCTTGTGCGGGCCGCCACCACTGCCCCCGCAGCCGGCCGCGGGAATGGCGAGCGCGAGCAGCGCCAGCGCTGTCACGAGCACGGTCGTGCGCCGCCGCCGACGGAAGATGCTGTAGCCCCCGAGCGCGAGCAGGCTGCCAAGCAGCACGAGAACAGGCGTCGGCGTGGACGGCACGGGCGGCGGACCCCAGTGAATAAACCAGTTGGCGGCGGTGTACACGACGAGGCGCTTGGGCGGGTCAATCCACTCGAAGCACCACTGTGTGCAGTTGAGCGGCGGCCCGCCTTCGGCCCACTCGTGGAAGCACCACTCGTAGACTTCGTTCGGGTCCGTGTGGAGTGCGGCGTCCGGTGAAGCATCGTCCGCATTGATCGAGAAGGACGCGTTGAAGCCGGCCCGCGCAAAGCAGCCGTACCACATGTCCCAGTCCCAGCCCGGATCGCCGGGTTCGTCCATGCCCGGCAGCCAGTGCCTGTCTGTGGACGGATCCTCGTCCTTGCGCACGATGAAGCCGACGTCGACGATCAGGTCCGCGCCCGGTCCTTCGGGAATCAGTACGGAGGTGGCCAGCGGCCCGGCGGCGGTAATCCACAGCCCATCATCCATCTCGTTCAGGTCGTTCCCGCCACCGTGCGGCGGCGTGGGCGTTGCAACAAAGCCGCCGAAGTTCCAACACTCGGTTATGGAGCCGTCCTGGCGCTCGACCTTGACGTAGTTCCAGTCGAACGGGTTGTTGATGCGGAAGAAGGCGAACGCGCCCAGTGCACCTCCGTAGATGTCGTGGGCGATGAAGGCCGTCGAGCCCGTGTAGGTGTCGCTGTTTCCGGCGGCGCTCGTAGCCATCCAGTCGATGCGCTTCTGGTAGTAGAAGTAGCCGGCGGGCGACGCGCCGGTGAACGGGTCCGTGAACCCATCGGGCATCGCGAGTGCGTCGCTCCACTCCCCGGGGAAGCTCGACGCGCCATCGACGGCAGGGTCGACGTCCGCGCACGGCGCGTCGCCCTTGATGCCATACGTGGCGCCTGACTTGGCGACGGCCGTCGCCGTGCCGATCAACAAGACAAAAAGAATCCAGATGGCTCTATTCATAGTGAACCCTCCCAGTGCGTCGATCATGGCGCAAAGGGACGCCGTGGTGCAAGCGCAGGCCCGGATTTTTGGGCGTGGACCAGCTTCACCATCACCCCTCACCGCAGCAGCCGCTACTTCCGCAGATCCATCACGACGTCGATGACCTCGCCCGCGCGGATGCGAATCGTGCGGTCATGCGTGCCGTGCTTCTGCGTGCGCACCTCGAGCCGGTAGTCATCCGGCGCCAAGAGCTTCGCGTTGAGGCAAGCCTCCGCCGGGTGGAAGACGCTCGTTACGTGCAGTCCCTTGGGCTCGTCGTAGACCCATCTGCCGCCGTATTGGAAGGGGGCATCGGCGTGGCCTCGCTCGAAGAGGCGGATCCGGAGGCTCTCGGTCTTGGGCTGCTCGCCCTCGGGGTAGGTGAGGCGCAGGCGGAAGCGTCCGCCCTCACGGAGCTTCACCGTCGCTGAGCCACGCCCGTTCGGCGGTACCTCGACGGCTGCGGTTCCGGGGAGCAGGAAGGTGCCGAGTCCGAAGCGGCGTGCCATGTAGTTTGTGCTGGCAAACGGAAGCACGCGCAAGCGCAGCGAACCCGACTCGACCGGCAGCAACTCACCGTTCGCGTTGCTGCGTGAGGAGCCGACGCCCATGCCGAGCGGCGTGCTGATCTCCACCTCGAAGTCCTTCAGCTGCGAGCCATCCGGCTTGAGCACCCGTAGATCCAGCCGGCCGTGGGGGATGGCCGGATGGATGACGAGGTTCACGCGCGTGACAGACTCGCTGCCATCGATGCGGACGGTGGTCTCGGCGGGCGGTGCGCCGACGACGCGTGCAGAGACGATCCAGCGGCTTCCCGGCGTGACGAAGTCGGTCAGCGTGCCGTCGGCCGAGAGCAACGTGCTGTAGGACGACGACGAGCTGACCGCGCGGGCCGTCTCAAGCGTCACGGTGCCGGCCAGGATCTGGTCGACGATGTCGACGTGCTTGCCACGCCAGCCCAGAAGCGACACGCCAGCGCCGGGCAGGGGGCGCCCCTCCGGGCCCACAACGCGGGTCACCATGACAGGGGCGAGGATGCGGATCAGGACCTCGTGCTCACCCATGGCGGCGTCGGTTGTCGCCTGCAGTCCGCTCACATGAATGCGGAAGCGTCCGTCCCAGAGGCTGAACAAGCGGAACCCGCCGTCGGCGTCGGTGCGCGCGCGCAGCTGATGGTTGCCGGCCTCCCGGGGCGGCTGCGTACCGTCGGCGGTGGGGAGCGCATTCGCAAAGAGGTCGACCCCGGGCAGGGGGGTGCCGTCGGCCGAGACCACACGTCCCCGGATGAAGAGGCCTTCCGAGAGGACCACGTCGGGAAGGGTGACGCTCTCTCGTAGGGCGATGGCGCGTGCCTCGGAGCGTCCCGTGCCCTGGCTCGACCGCACGGCCACGGCGTAGGTGCCCGCGTCCTCGGTGCCGACGGCGTAGTGCCCGTCGGTGTCTGTGTAGGCGTACCAGTCCGCACCGTCGTGCGGCACGCGGTGGAGTGAGACCCCGGCCCGCGCCACCGGCTCTCCCCGGGCGTCAACCACCCGGCCCTCGATCGAGAATCCAGGCTCGAGCTCCAGATCGCCCTCGGGCGCGTGGATGTCTGCGTGCTCGACCAACGGGAACCGCGTCGGTTGACCAGGCCGGTAGCCCGGCGCCCGTGCACGCACCATCAAGGTTGCCGAGGCGCGCTCGAGGTCTGACCACGCCTTGATCACTTTGAGATCGAGGGTGTAGCGCC
The DNA here is from genome assembly GCA_029259795.1 of Planctomycetota bacterium. Taxonomy (GTDB): domain Bacteria; phylum Planctomycetota; class PLA2; order PLA2; family JAEUHO01; genus JAHEIK01. Next base: position 17,736 of record JAJDEM010000092.1, on the reverse strand, counting down.
CAGCGGCATCGGCCGCTCCGGCAGGCAGCGACATGATGACCGAGCCGCGCTCGATCCACGCCTCGATGTAGGCCCCGGGCACACGCTTCTCGTCCGCTACCACGTGACCCGACGCTCGCCAGACATGGCGGTCCGTGGGCTCCGCGTCTTCCGGCTCGGTGGCTTCCTCCGGTGGTTGCTCCTTGCCAGCGCCTTCCCGCACCTGCAGCGCCGGGCCCTCGTCTGCGTCGGCTTCATGCAGGCCAGGCGTCTCGCCCGTGTCGCTCGACCCGGCGCTCCAGTCGCCAAGCGTGAACACACCGCCCACGAGGACCAGCCCCAAGAGAATGAGCGCGCCCGCTATGTTGGCTTTCGTCACGACGACACCTCCCAAGGTCCACAGGGCCGCCGTAGCTACGACGGTGGTCGTGACAGCGCTCGCGGAGGCGTGGCTCACCACGGCCTCCCGGATTCCCTCGAGCCCGCGGAGCGCCGCGGCCGGCGGCAGCGCGCCAAGCACCAAGCCGGCCGGCAACCGCCCGCGCAGCTGCTCGAGCCCTCGATGCAGCCGTGTCCTCACGGTCGCCGGCGGCACATCAAGCAGGTGTGCGATCGCGGCGGGCTCCATGCCGTAGCCGAGCTTGAGCAGAACGATCTGCCGGTAGCGCGCCGGCAGGGCATCGATGCCCTGCGCGACGTTTGCTTCCAGCTCACCGACGCCTGAGGCTTCGCCCCGCGCGTGCAACCGCGTGGGATCCGGCTGCCTGGCCGTGGAGCGATGATGCCGGCGCGCCTGATTGCTCAGGATGCCCGCAAGCCACGGCACGAGCCGCTGGCTTGCGTCGAAGCGCTCGGCGCTCTCCATCGCGGCGACGAAGGTCTCCTGAAGGAGATCCTCCGCCACGGCCGGATCGCGCACGAGATGCATCGCGATCCTGAGCAGCTCGGGAGCCGTGCGATCGAAGATCTTCGCCAGGGCGGAGACCTCGCCCCGCCTGCGGTAGCGTTCAAAGAGGGATTCAAGACTGCGTGTCACATCCCTCCTTCACGCCAGAGGCGCTCGCGTTTCAGGAATTCCGCGCCAGGCGAGTCTAGCGGCGTTCTCCCAGGTGATGCCCGTGTGACCGCTCCGGGGGAGGGTGAGCGCCTTGGAGGTCCGCATGGTCAACACGTCGTTGCGCTTGGTCTGTCTCGTCCTGTTGCTCTCCCTGGCCGCCTGCCAGGGTCGTCGCGCGTGCTGTCCCGGCCCCGTCGTGGCGACGACAGCGGAGACGGCGCCGCCGACCGAGGTTGCCGAGGCGGTCCCCAAGCCGAAGCCCACGGAGAGCATCAGCAATCGGACCCCGGCCATTCTCGCGCGCAAGCGCGTCAAGGGCCTCCGCTGGGACGACGTGAGCCTGGACGTTGCCCTGACCTACCTGAGTACGATCTCGGGCCTCGCGTTCAAGATCAGCGAGAAGGCGCGTACCGAGAAGTTCGACGACATCAGGATCTCGGCCCAGCTCGATGACGTGTCGCTCGCTACGGTCCTGGACGTCGTATTGACCTCGCCGTTCGACATGCACTGGATCATCAAGGACCGCGTCGTATGGCTCCGGACCAACGACGAGATCGACGGACCCACGAGTCTGCGCTTCTACGATGTGAAGGACCTCGTCGGCCCGCTGCCGGAACCTCCGAAGAATGGCAAGCCCATCAAGGCACCCCTCCCGCCCTCCGCCGAGATGGAGATGCTCGTCGACGCGATCAAGGCGGATGTCTCGCCCGGCTACTGGGAGCGCAAGGACGCCACGATCGAACCCCACAACGGCATCCTCGTCGTTCGAGCGGCCAAGCCCGTCCTCCAACGCGTTGGCGGGTACCTGTCACGTCAGCGCGCAGCCGTAAAGGCGTCCACCCTTCCGAAGAAGCTGCAGGCCGAGCTGGAGGCCACGAAGATCACGCTCGCATTCAACGACACCCCGCTGCCCGACGCGCTGAAGATCGTGATGATCCAGACCGGTCGCAATCTCATGATCGATCCGCGTATCGCCCACGAGCTGGAGAAGCAGGTCATCAGCGCGCTGAACGTCAAGGACGTCTCGCTGATGACCGCGTTGACGATGCTCAAGGAAGCCGCCGGTCCTGACGTGGTGTGGCAGGCCCGCGGCAACGTGCTCGTCCTGACCCACCAGGAGCACGTGTCGGGCGGGTAGCCGCTCGCGGCGTCGTTGAGGGGGCCCTGGCAGGCCCCCCCAGCGCGACGTCCGGTACCCGTCAAGCGATCCCCGACCCTGCGCCGAGACTCTGAGCCAGCTACTGAAGAGACACGGCGCCGGGTCTCTTCCTACGGCCTTTGTGACTACGCAGCCTGCGCGCGTGAGACACCCGCGGAGGCTCACGTATGCCGAGCAAGAACTGCGACGACGAGCATCCGCGACCGTCCGGCGGACCGGTGGCCCGTCGATCGGGAGAGTAGGGGGTGGACCAAGGCCTCAGCCCTCTTCTGGATGACCTGGTGTCGGCGCTACCCGAGAACGCCGAGGCGTTCGGCCGCCGGATGGCGCTTGCGCAGAAGGCTGTGCTCTGCCTGAGACCCCACCTTGCGTCGGGGCGACCCGAGGCGGTCAAGGCCCAGGACCTCCGTGCGATCTTTCTGGCGTTGGACCTGTTCGTGCTCGGCTCCCGCTACCAGACCGTGTTCGAGGGGGACGCGCGGCTCCAGTGGGCCTGGGTCGTCGGCGCCTCAGCCGAGGGACCCGACGCGCACGTGAAGCGGTACGTGGAACCGGAATCCGCTCCGGACATGTTTGGTGAGGTACCCGAGCTCAGCGAGTTCGACGAGTACTGTGAGTCCGGAAGCATCCTGGTGGAGCTGCACGTGGCGCCCCACGCGCTCGCGCCGCCAGGCGCTCCCTCGGCTGCGCTCCTCGGCCGCCTGCTTGAGGCCATGCTCCGCATCATGGCCCTGGCAGCCGGAGTCTCGGCCGAAGACGATCGAGAGGCGGGGCTGGCCTCGGCGGCTCGCATCCTGGCTCGTGCGCGCGGGTCGAGCTAGGGGCGCCGGGCTATCTACGGCTCCGCAGGCTCCGTGGCGCTTGAAGGCGTAAAGCATTTTCAGTCAATGGGTTATGTTGTCTCGCTTGTTCGGAGTGAGCGTAATCGTATTATTTTTGATGCGTTTATCGCGTGCAGGCATTCATAAAAGCTATGATATGAGCGAGCGGAGCCCGCCATGGCAGCCACAACCCAAGTCCTCGCACAGTTCGACCAGCGCCGGGCCGCCCTGCGCATGTCGATGACGTCCCTGGCACGCCGGGCGGGGATCTCCGTGCCTACCGTTCGACGGCTCCTTGCGGGGCGGGAGAGTCGGCCGCGCATCGACATCGTCACCGCGCTGGCCGTGGCGCTTGGTGTGGAGGTGCGGTTGTCGGACTCGGCGCATGTGCACGAGAGCGTCAGCACAGAGGCGTTCCGCGAGGCGCAGGCGAGGACGAAGGCAAAGCGCATGGTGAAGCTCGTGCAGGGCACGATGGCTCTCGAGGCAGAGGCCGTGGGAGCCGGCACGCTTCGTCAGATGGAGCAGGAGAACTTCCACGCCCTCATGGCCGGTTCGGCGCGACGTCTCTGGGCGGAGTAGGCATGGCCGCGTGGGACGCCCGGCCTGAAGACAGCTTGCCAGGTGCGACGCCGATCGATCTCTCGGGCTTGAAGAACAGAGCCCTCGTCAGGAATCGCGCCGACCTGGCCGACGCCGAAGCGCTGAACATCAACCGAAGCTTCCTGAAGTACCTCGCGGCGCCGCCGAGCCCTCGCGCTGCCCCGTTTGACTACGCGTGGTTCTTGAAGCTGCACGCAGAGATGTTCGGTGACGTTTGGACCTGGGCAGGCGTGATCCGCCGGATCGACCTGAACCTCGGCGTCCCGCCGGTCGAGATCACCGAGCGACTCGCCGCGCTCTCGTCTGACCTGCACAGCTGGTCTGGGTTCGGGCACGCACTCGAGACCCAGGCCACGTGGCTGCATCACAAGGCGGTGCAGGTCCACCCCTTCGAGAACGGCAACGGACGCTGGGCACGTCTGCTCGCCAACATCTGGCTGAAGCAGCACGGGGCGTCCATCGTCGCGTGGCCCGATGCCGTGCTTGGCATAGCAAGCGAGATCCGTGGGGAGTACTTACGTGCGGTCCGCGCCGCCGATGGGGGCGACTACGCACTCCTCGGTGAACTCCATCGCAGGTTCACAGCGGTCTAGGGCTCCTAGATTCCATCGAGTACCGAGTACCGAGTACCGAGACCGGGCCTCTATCAACGGCCTGCGTCTGGATTGGCGAGTCAGATTCGTTGATGTCGACCCGGTCTGCTTGCCCCGCTCGCGCGGGGGAGGCATTCAAGCGGCGCCGTCTCGCGCTACGCCCGTTCCACGAGAGACCAGCAAATGGGGACGAGGTCGTCTATCCCCCAGGGCCTTGCGCCTGATGCATCGAATAGGACACAATGCACGCCAGACGGCCTCCGTTGCCGTTTTTGAGGTGATTGCATGCGTGCGCTTCAGATTGTGCTAGCCCTTGTGCTGCTCAACGGCGTCGGACTGCGCGAGGTCCAAGCGGCCCCCGAGGAGTTCAGCACGCGCGGGCAGATCTCGTTCCCGGCCGTGCGGGGCTTCGGAACGACAAAGTGGGTGGGCGCGGAGCCGACGCTGCCCGTGCCCGCTTCGCTCCAGGGTGCGAACTGCCCGCCTTCGATCGTCATCTACATCCACGGCTTTCAAAACGATGCCGCGGGCGCGACGATGAACTTCGCGCAGGTCGAGACCATGCTTGGGCGGGTCGGCTACCCGGGCCCTGTCTACGGCTTCTCCTGGGACAGCAACCCAGGTGTGACGCAGTTTCCCGATGCCGAGCGCAGCGCGAACATGAACGGCAAGGTCCTTGCGAAACTGTTGAAGGCCATCAAGGCCTCGTGCCCGGGCATCAAGATCCACATCATCACCCACAGCCTGGGTGCGCGCGTGGCGCTCAACGCACTCAAGTGCGGGGGCTGCACGGACTCGACGCACCTGATCGCCGCCGCCGTCAAGAACGAGGTGCTGGAGCCCGGGCAGGAGTTCGGCGGAAGCAACATGGCAACGAATGCCGGGCTGATGATTGCGTGGCACAACGACGAGGACGACATCCTCGGCGGCACCTTCCCCGGGGCGCTGGGTTCGGGAGGCAGCGAGAACGGCATGCTCTGTCTCCCGCGCGGCGTCTATCAACAAAACTGCACTCCCAAGCTGATCGCCGGAGCGAGGCCGGGTGGCTTCAGTCCGAACCCAAACATTGGTGGCGTCTCGCAGGACGCGGAAGACGATCACTCGGGCTACATCTGGAGCCTGCCGCTCTTCAAGTGCATCCGGCTCTACCTCCGGTGAGGGCCGCGCAGACCATGGGTGTGCGCGTAGGCGCGTGTGTACTGCTGCTGCTCGCCGCGGGCTGCGGCAGCGGCGGGGGTGGGCGTGCTCCCCCGGCCCCGCCGGCGGGACCGATCGAGATCGTCTCCAACCACGTGGGGACCCTGATCTGCCTGAAGGTGCTCAGCGCTGCGGAAGCCGGCGCGGAGATCGAGCGCACCGCGCTCTCGGCCGACGGCACGCTCGCCGCCGTCGGGGATGCGTCCGGCAACGTGTCCCTCTTCGAGTCAGACACGGGGGCACTGCGCACCCGTGTCACCTTGCCGGAGCCCGGCGACCGCTTCGACGCGACGCCCAGCGAGGGCTTCGCGAACGGCAACGGCAGGCGCGTCACGGGCGTGGTGTTTCTGCCGGCGACGGCCGAGTTCCTGGCCGTGAACGGCTACGGGACACTGGCCACCTACGGCGTGGCCGGTGGCCCGCCGTCCGCCGTCAGCGAGCTGCCTACGGCCGTCTCGCGTATCGCGGTGAACGCCGCGGGCACGCGGCTCGCGGTGGGTTCGGACTTGGGCGGCATCGCGGAGTTCGCGCTTCCCGGCCTTGCGCCGGTGCGGACCTATCGCGCGGCCGATGGCCTCGCCCCGGTGCGGCTGCTGCGCTACGGCCCGGGGGACGCGACGCTGCTGAGCGCCCTCGCCGACTTCATTCCGCCGGGTGAGCCGGGCTCGCCGCCGGTCGGGCCGCCGCTCGACGGCGGCCTTACGCGCTGGGACACAGGCACCGGCGCGGCGCTGCTTTCGCCCGGCACCCTCGACGGTTCGGTGAGCGCTTTCGAGGAGAACAGCCTCGGCATGCTCATCGTAGGGCGCGAGGACGGCCGCGGTGTGTTCCTGGATCGAGACACCGGTGCGGAAGCGGTGACCGGGCTCAGCCTCCACGGGGGCCTCGGGCCGCTGTTGGCTGGTGGCCAAGCGCACGCTGTGACCTGCGGCTTCTTCGGCCTCGCGCTCCTGCGCCTCCCCGACCGGCTGCCCGTGGTACACGCCGAGCTGCCTGCTGGCGAGTCGCCGTTCACGCCGCGTTCGCTGTCATCCCTCGGTGCCGACGACCGCTTCTGCGTCGGTCGCCAGGACGGCACGGCGGCGGTGTATGAGTACATCCCGCGGGTCAGTCCCTTGCCGATCGGCGTGTCCTTGCGCGACGAGGTCCTCGGAGCCGCGTTTGGCGCGACGCTTCGCCTGACGGCCGAGCTGATCGGCCACGCGGACCGCGTCGAGGAGATCGCCGTCTCACGGGACGGCAATCTGCTGCTCTCGCGCGACCGCAGCGGCAAGCTCATCGCGTGGGATCGCTCGTCCGAGGTCGTCATCCTGCTGCGGCAGCCTGGGGCCGCGGGCTTGGGAGCCACGGCGGTCGCAACGTCACTGGGGACGTGTCCGTCCTCGCAGCGGCTGACGTTTGGGCCGGACGGGACTACGGCGCTGGCCACGACCTCTGCCGGGACCGTGCTGCGCATCGCCATGCCCGCAGGAACCGTGACGACGACCATCACCGTCATGAACGGGGCGACGCCGATCAACGTGCATCTCGCGATCGACACAGCACCCGACACCATGCTCGTGGCCTCGACACTGGGTGGTGTGTTCCGTGCGAATGCCGCAGGCGTCGTGCAGCAGGTCATTGCCGCAGACAAGGCGACCGGTGCAGGCGAAGAGTCGCCGGTGCTCGTATCGACCTTGCGCCACGCGCCCCAGGCAGGGGCCGTGCTGTTCGCACCCGATCGCTACGTTCTCGATCTCGGCGACACGCAGGCAGCCACACTGCTCGACCCCGCGACGCTCGTAGCCCAAGCCACCATCAACCAGGAGTACGAGCGGGCGCAGTTTGCGTTCCTTGCCAACGGCGCCGGCATGCTGCTGGCGGGTGCGGAAGGCTACCACCGCCTGCGCCTGCTCGACAACGCGCTGAATCTGCTGCGCGAGCGGATCGACGGGCCCACGCACGGCACCACGACCGTCGGCGGCGGACTCCTCCTCGGCTTGCGCGGCCCGCACGTGCAGCTGATCCGCGATCAAGGCGGGCAGCTCGAACTCAGCGGCGTCATGCCCCACGGCCTGGGCGGCTCCGCGCTCGGGATCATCGGCTCGCCGGTGTCGGGCCGTGCCTGGGTCCGCTCGGGGACTGGGCAGATTCTCGAGATCGGCGTCGAGACGCCCTGAGGGTGGGCCACCCAAGGCGCACGTGCCTTGGTGACGTGAGGCCGCGCGCCGTAGGCGACTCATGGAAGGTGAGGCATGCCATCCACGTGCGCCAGCTTCCGTCGTGCTTGCTATCAGGACACGGGTGCCGCATCGCGGGCGTTGGCTCATGCGGTGAGCCGCCACCGCAACGGCCGAGGAAAAATTCCTGCTACCGCGTCTGGGCGCCTGCCGGGCCGCTCGGTCTCCAGCGAGCCGCAGCGAATCGCTGGCGGGTCGGTACCCTGGGCCCTCCCAAGAGAGCCACGATGAGCAACGACGACTCCCACCCCGTAGACAACCCGCCGGTCGGCGACTCAGGCAGCGGTGTGCCGGACCGGTTCACTGTGGACTTCGCAGGTCTCATCCTGCTCGGGATCTACCGCGTGGAGGAGAAGATCGCCGAAGGGGGGATGGGCAGCATCTACAGCGGCCGCGACGAGAATCTCGGCATGCGCGTGGTCATCAAGGTGCCGCACGTGAAGTTCCTGAGCGAGCCCGGTTTTCGTCCGCGCTTCGCGCGTGAGATCAAGGAACTCGTCCGCCTGGCGCATCCCCACATCGCACGCATCCTCGCCCAGGGCGAGCACGAGCAGGTGCCCTTCTTCGTGCTCCAGTACCTGGGCGGCGGAACGCTCGAGGAGCGCATGGAGGCGTGCGAGGGGCCGCTGCCGCGAGACGAGTTCGTGCCCTGGATGCGCACCATGGCGACGACGCTGGATTTCGTCCACACCCGCGGAACGATCCACCGCGACGTGAAGCCGGCCAACATCCTCTTCGACGAGGACGGCCACGTCTTCTTGTCCGACTTCGGCGTTGCCAAGGTGCTCGAGGCAGACGATGCGAACCTGACGGATGTCGGCACGGGCATCGGCTCGCCCAAGTACATGGCTCCGGAGCAAGGCTTCGGTGGCGACCTGTTGCCCGCGGCCGATCAGTACGCGCTGGCGTCCATGCTCTATGAGTGCCTGGCCGATCGCCCGCCGTTCACCGAGGGCACGCCCATCGAGATCCTCGTTCGCAAGGGTGGGGAACCCCCCGATGACCTTGCCGACTTGGTTCCGGATCTTCCTGCGGCTGCTGCCGCTGCCGTCATGAACGGCCTGGCGAAGAGTCCGGAGGATCGCTACGCCTCGTGTAGTGCGTTCATGGACGCGTTCGACGCGGCCCTTGCGCCTGCGCCCGAGGCTGCTGCGGCACCGGTCGCCAGCGCGAGCGCGACGAAGGTCGTCGCGTGGATCGCAGGCGGCCTGCTCCTGCTGCTGCTGCTTGTCGTCGCCGGCGTGCTTCTGCGAGGCGGCGGTGATTGGTCGCCTCTCGGGGATGGCGCCGTGAACCGCATCGGCGAGTTCGATGTGAAGCTCTTGGAGGCGGGGGCGGAGCCGCGGCGCGCGCTGCGCTATCGGTGGAACGACGCGCATTCCGAGACGCTCACGCTGGACTACGAACAGCGTGTGACGGTCAACGTCGGTCGCCCGAGCAGCAAGCCCGGCGGTGCGGCGAGCAAGGCGCCGGCCATGGCGCCGATCGTGCTCGCCGAGCGCCCGGTGACGCTCACCATCGACTGCGAGCCCGGTTCCTCCGGGGCAGCGACAGACCTGCGGCTCCCCTGGCGGGCGACCGAGCTCACGCTTGGGGAAGGTGGCGTCGCCGTAGGGGCTCAGGCCCCCGCCCCGGCACCGCTGACCAAGGCCCAGCTTGCTGGGCGGATGGCAGAGGAAGCGGCCTACCGTGCCCTGGCGGGGGAGGCGATCTATGCCCCCAACGGTGTGCCGCGTTCCTACGCCTTGGCCGAGGGCCTCGCCATCCCCGATGGCAGCCGGCAGCAGATCGAAGTGATTGCCTGGACCATGGGAACGCTGCCGATCCCGTTCCCGGTCGAGCCGATCGGCGTGGGTGCCATCTGGGAGGTCGCCGAGGTGGTGATCTCCTCCGGCATGCGCCTGCGCCACACGAGGCGCTACGAGCTCGTAGCACTCGACGGCGATCGCGTCGAGGTGAAGGCATCCGTGACGGAGATCGCCAACGAGCAGGAGGTCGGCGAGCTCTACACGGGCGCAGAGAACATGCGCGTGAAGCTGTTGGCGCTCACGGGGCGCGGCAAGAGCACGTCCGTCATCCATCTCACCCACGCCACGCCGGAGATGAGCACCTTCCAGATGCGCCTCGATATGGAGGTTGAGTACTCCGAGCTCCCCTTCGGGCCGAAGGGCGCCGTCATGCCGGGGACCATGCTCATTGACGTCACGTTGGACATCAAGCGCAAGTAGCTCGGCAACGGGATCGTCGGCATGACCAAACCGGTCTCGAGATCCCTGGGCCGACTGGCGCTCCTCGGCGTGCCGAGGCGCTCCACCTACTTGTCGTCCTTCCCCCCCTTGTTCCCGCCGGGCTCGTCCTTGCCCTTTCCTACGGATCGGCTGGCTGCCATCTGCTCTTCGATCAGTTGGATCACCGCGGGCATCGCCTGCTCCCTGGCGTGCTGCTGGGCCTCGCTGTCGGGGTAGCCCGTCTCAAGCTTCGCCAGGTACTCGAGCGCCATGCCGGCCGCGTCCATGGCCTTGCGATCGAGCACGCTCTCTTGCCCCCGTGCCTCGCCATACCAGACATGGGCGAGGCCAAGGAGCGCATTGGGAGCCTCGTCGGACTTGGGGTGCTCCTTGACGACGCGCAGGAACTCCGTCTTGGCTTCCTCGGGCGCGCCAGCCGTCACGAACATCATGGCCAGCGCCCTTCGGAGGTCGGGACGCTTTGGCAGCTTCTCTAGCTTGCTCCGGACGACCATGCACTCAGCGCGCATCCCGTCCAACTCGCCGAGCTCCTCATGCCCTCGGGCGAGGGACGTGTGGATTTCGACTTGGTGCTCTATCGGTGTCACCTCCGCAGCCATCAGCCGGAGTGCCTTCATCTGAGCCGGAACGGAAGCAAGGTACTCGTTGCGCGAGATTGGCAAGGGCCTGGCAATGCCAATCAAGGCGAGTTCGATGCGCCAGACGACCCACCGCCTGTCCTTCGGGTTCGCGGCGAGGAGCTTCTGCAGCAGACTCACGCGACGCTTGTCAGGCCCTGTGTGGCGTAGGGTATGGAGCAGCGCGAGTTGGTCTTCGAGCTGTGCTTCCGTCTTCACCATCTCGCCCAGGACGGTGCCTGCTTTCGCCCACTCCTTCCGGGCGCGATAAACGCTCGCAAGATGGCGGCGCGTTTCCCTGTCCTTGGCTCTCTTCCACTCTGCCTCTGAGATCGTCCAACGCGACTCGGCCTCGCGCCCGGCCGCGAGGTGCTGCAAAATGCCTTCCCCGGACCTCGTCAGCTCGTTCGTGATGAGGGCGCCGTCTGCGGTCAGGATCAGGAACGTCGGAACGTCGCGGATTTCGTACCGGCGAAGCAAAGCGCTCGCCTTCTCGTCGTAGGGCGCGCCCACGCGCAGACGCACGGCGACGGCCTGTTCTCCGATGGCGCGGCTGCCGGGCCCGGTGAACAGGGCGCGTTGAATCCGTCCCGTGAGTTCATCGGGCTCACGGCGCGAGATCCAGACGAACACGAGCTTCCCGGAGCGGTGTGCCTTCGTAAGCCCTGGGGCCAGACTATCCAGGAACTGTGTGCTCTCCGGTGCCGCGTGAGGTTCGTCCTCGGCGTGGACGCTCCGCATGGAGCCAAGGAGCACGGCCAACGACATGGCTACGAGCACTGCGTGGCGCATTGTTGCCTTCTCCCAAGGTTCAGCGGCGGACGATCTTCACGCTGCGGACCTCGACCTTGCAGAACTGCACCTTCATGCCAATGCGAAACGTCTTCAGGTAGTCGGGGCGTAGCTGGCGACCGATCTCGTTGCCATTGACGAGGGCAATGAGCTCGTCGTCGCGCGCTCGCAACTCGTAGCGCACCCAGTCTTTGGGGTCGACCTTCTTGCCCAGCTCCTTGTAGGCCTTCTTCGCGTGCGTCTTTCCGTCCCGCTTGCTCGTCCACTCATACAGCTCCGCTTGGGCCGCCATGCAGCTGAGTGTGACGTAGCGGCTGTCGGAGACGAAGGGGCAAGCGAGTGCGAAGAGGGGCGGTCCGTTGTTGCTGTAGAACTCAATGACCCGAGCCTCGAGGACAACGTCGAAGTTGCCCGTCCACTCGCGCTCGGTCGTCAACATCATGGCCGTCTTGTCGACGAACCCAACGAGGACGCCGTTCTCACGCGGCCAGTTCTTGTCGGTCAGTCCCCGCCAGCCGGCCATCTTTGCGACTTCGAGCAACTCTTGGGGCACGGCGCCCATGGCCTTGCGTGCAGCGTCGAACGCGGCTCGTGCGCGCTTGCTGGCGGGATCGAGTGCCAGTGCCGCGAGCGCCGCGCGCTCCGCTGCCTTGGGGTCCTTCTTGAGCCATTTCTTCGAGATGCTGACCATCTTGCCGGACTGCTTGCTCATCTTCTTGTGCAGCCCGGCGTCGTCCGGACTGGCCGCTCCGATCGCCTTGCGCGCTCGGGTCCACAGGTCCTGCTCCGCGTCGGAGAGCGGCACGTTGGCCTCGAGGAGGAGGAGCACCTCGCGAAGCCAGGCTACACCCTTCTTCGTGTTCTTCTGGCCCAGGTAGCCTTCGCCGCGGATGACTACGGCTTCGCGGTAGTGCACCTTGCTGGGCTTTCCGGCCATGGCGGCCTCGGCCAGTGTGCACGCCTTGTCGTAGTCCTTCGCGGCCAATGCCGCGCGCGCGTCGACCAGCGCCTTCGGAGGCTTCGCATCCTCCGCGCCCAGCGGAGCGGCGATGCTCAGCGAGCCAAGGAGGCATAGGCACATCAGCAGGTAGCGCATCACTTGGCACCTCCCACGACCTTGCCGACGCGAAACTGCTTGATGTCGAGCGTGGTGTTTTGGAAGGAGACGCCGATGGTCCCGCCGAGGTCGTCTCGACCCGACACCTTGTGGTCGATCGCCAACTCGTTGTCGAAGAACAGACGGATGCGTTTTCCTTCCACCAGGACGGACACCCGATGGGTCGTGCCCCCGGTCCACTTGGGGAGGTTGACGATCTTCAGCGGACGGTCCTTGGGCGGACTCAGGGACATCGCGGATAGAGCGAGCCGATCCTTCTTCCCTTCGTCCTGGAGGATGATCGCTGCGAAGCCTTCGTCCTTGGCGATGCCAAAGAGCAGCCCGGCAGTCATGGTCTTCTGGAGAGATGGCTTGTCCTTCAGTGCGAGGTCTGCTGTGAGTGCGTAAGTGGGACCGCTCTCGTAGCCCCCCGGCGGACGAATGAGGGAGCCGCCGAGGGTCGTTACGGCAATCTTGGTGCCCTGGTAGGTCCAGCCGGGATTCTTGCCCAGCATGGAACTCTTGATGACGTCCTGCCAGTCGTGGACGCTGTCGAAGACCGATGCGAGAGGAATGAACCCACTGGCCATCTCGTCCAGCATGTTGCGGGCATCGTTGTGGTCAGGCGCCGCGGCACGGGCGACCTTCAGCATACGAATGGCGAGGCCCGCATCGGTGGAGGCCATGGCCCGGGCCGAGATGCAAAGGCCCGTTGCGAACGCTGCCTGCGCCTTGTTGATCTCAGTGTTGCCCGCATCGAGGGCCTTGAGGCGCCCCATGGCCTTCTTGAGGAACTTGGACATCTTCTTGCTGAGCTTCGCGTCGCGCTGTGCGGCCTCCGCACCGAGTTGGAACGCTCTGTACTCCAAGACGGCCTTGGTGGGCTCCTTCTTGCGTTCAAGGACGAGGGCGATCACGTACGTCGCCTCGATCAACGTGGGGTCTTCGACCCGCGCCTTGCGAAGCTTGGTGAGCGCGTCGTCGTAGTCGCCCTTCAACAACGCCGTCCGGCCATGCTGCAGAAGGAACTTCGCGAGATCGGGATCGCCCGCACGGGCGGTGCCGATCAGCCCCATGAGCAGACCGACGCCCAGCACCCCAGCCAAAAGAACGACTGAACCTCGCATTCCCCACCTCCCCGTTCGAGCGCTTAGCGACCTCAGGGTACGGGCTCCGGCGGGGCAGCACAATCGCAGGGGGCTCGGGCAGGCCTCGGACCTCGGCTGTGGAGGCGCGAACACGGGACCGGCCGGCGGTGCCTCCCGTGCCGTTACGCTGGACCCATGTCGTGTGTGCTGCGTTTGTCCGTGCTCCTGCTGCTCGTCGCGGCGACGCCTGGACGTTCGGCGCAGGGTGAGGACAAGCCGAAGCCGCTGCGCATCTCGGCGACCAGCACCGTGGACATGCAGCGCTCCGGATGGACACGCATCGAAATCGATCCTGACGGCAGCACCCGCGTCACGCAGGCGGCAGGCGCCAAGGTCGCGCCGAGTCTCGTGCTGACCTTTCGATTGACGCCGGCGGAGCTGGAGCAGGGCAGGCGCGCCGTGGCCGCCTCGCGCTTCTTCAAGGTCTGGCCTGGCGCGATGCACCCATCCCTACACAGCAACTGGGACGTCACCGTCGGCCTCGGTGATGTGCAGCGTGCCCGCGTGCGCATCGGAGCGCGGGCTGAGTTCAAGCCCTTGCGGGCGTTTCTATTCCGGTTCGTCACGCTGGCGGACATCGTGGCCGGACTCCGGCGCGGTGAGTACGACCGCGCGCGCTCGACGCTGCGCCACGGCGCCATGGATCGCGTCCTCCAGCCCTCGCTGCTCGTCAGCGAGCTCGTCGGATGCGCTGCCGCTCAAGAGGATCCGTCGCGCTGCGCGGTCGTTGCCGGGCTACTTGTAGTCCTACCCGCTACGAGGGACTGGCTTCGGGGAGCCAAGGCACTCCTCCCTCGGCTCGAGGGAGAGCGGCGCACCGCCGTTTTCGCCGCGTGGGCCGAGCAGCTGAGCGCGGGAGAGCGTGCAGTGCACCGTGCAGCGCATCGTGAAGCCTTCGCTCCGCTGGCCCTGGCGGAAGTGGCGTCAACGTGGAAGCGCTGGCTCACCATGCGCCCGACGGAGCGCCGTGCGTTCTGGTTCCTGCAGTCGATGCTTCTTGAGGACGAAACCCCCGAGGCCTTTGAGATCGCCGAGCAGATGGCTCGCACGCTCGGCGCGCCGGGAACGCCGATCGTGTCGCCGGGCCTGCTCGCGACCGGCACAGCCGCGGTACCGATCGTTCGCCGGCTTCTCGAGGCACCAGAGCCCGGCGCACGCGCAAGTGGCGCCAAGATGGCCTCCATTCAAATCAGCGTCGTGCGCGGCAAGACGGGCATCGGCGTCAAGTTCAGCAAGGACGTCCTTGCAGCGCTCGAGCGAAGCTTCGGCGCGGAACTCGCTCCGTTGCTCGAGCGGCTGGCGCACGAGACGACGGAGTCCTACGCCGTGCGCCGGGAGTGCCTCCACGCCCTGGACCGCTGGGACGGCCGCGTCAAGGCAGCCAGGGCCAAGGCGCGCGCCGTCCGTGAGGCGAAGCGCGCGCGCGTGAGGGCCGAGCGCTCCAAGAGGCCACCGGCCCCGCCGCCTGCCGGGACGCTCGCGATTGCCGGGCGCCTCGTCTGCCTCGCTGACATACCCCTGCCGGGCTTCGGTGTTCACGCCCTGGGTATGGACGGCGGGTCGTGGGGCAGCGCCGTCACCGCCGCGGATGGCTCCTTCCGGATCGGAGGCCTTGCGGCGGGCGCCCACAAGTTCAGCTTCACGACGCCTGGACAGAGCGCACACCGGGCCTGGGCTCGAAGTAGTCCCATCGCAACGGGGATCGCCGCGGGGACGGCGGGCGTGATCCTGCGCCTGCCCGGCTCCTTGATCCACGGGCGCGTGGTGGATGCCGCCGGTGCGCCGGTCCCCAAGCGCCGGGTTGTCGCGCAGATGCGGAGCGCGCCGAGCCACCAGGGACCCGCCTACGGCAGCGCGTTCGCTGACACGGACGCGCAGGGCAGGTTCTGGCTCGTGCAGCTCATGACCGGGGTCTATGACCTTGAGGTCGTGGGCCATCACGCGCTCGGCGGCGCCACGGGCATCGAAGCCGGTCCCAAGGAGCGCACGGTCCAGCTGCTCAAGGGGGCTACGATCGCTGGCCGGGTCGTGGACGAGACGGGGGCCCCGCTGGCCGCCGTGCTTGTGTCGGTCCTGGGGCCTGCGCCGAGACGGGAGGTGCTCCACGGTGCAGCGTCGTATCCGGACGGGACCTTCCGGATCACCACGCTGAAGCCGTCCCGCAGCTACCGCGTCTCGGCTCGGCTGCCCGGCCGCTCGGGACGCACGGTCGTGACCGACGACGTTGCTGCGGGCACGCATGATCTTGAGATCCGCATCGACACGACGCCGCGCTTGCAGTTTCGCGTGGTCTTCGGCACACGCGGCAACTCCGCTTCGGGCGTGCGCGTCGAGCGGGTCAGTGGGGGACCGAGCTACAAGCACCAATTCAGGACCCATCCCGTGAGCTGGAAGGCCGCCCCTCCCGGAACTTGGAAGGTCTTCGCAAACGTTCGGGACCTGGATGCGCAAGGGAAGCTCAGCTACCGCTGGCTCGAGGTCGGCACCGTGACGACCGGCGAGCCCGAGAAGACCCTCACCGTTCCGCAATGAGTCATCGACGCGTTGGCGTAGCTGGCGGCAGCACCCACACGTCGCGACCCGAAGGTCCGGAATCGCGCGGTCTCGTGCCGGGCCCCGTATCATCCTGCTGCGGGAGGCCACGATGCACGCCGACCACGAGGCTGGTCAAAATCCTGAGGGTCGCAGGAGCAACGCTCTCCTCAGGACCCTGATCCAGCGTCCAAGGACCGCGCTGCTGGTGCTTCTCGCTCCCGTGCTCCTGCTTGCCTGGTACGCGCGGGACTTCCGGGTCGATGCCAGCTCCGACGCCATCGTTCTCGAGAACGACCCCGACCTCCGCTTCTATGACAACACCCGGAGAACCTTCGGCGCCGACGACAGCGTCTTCGTAGCGGTCACCCCCGGCGAGGACCTGTTGGCGCCCGAGACCCTGGCGGCGATCGCGCGACTGGACCACGACCTGGCGGCGCTTGAGGGTGTCGCCAGCGTCACCAGCCTTGTGGACTTGCCCCTGTTCGAGAGTCCCAACCGCGGACTCGCGGCCCTGGGTACCGGGTTCGTGACCATCACGGACCCGGCCGTCGATCGAGCCTTGGCCCGAGCCGAGCTCACAAGGAGCCCCCTGTTCGCCGACGCGCTTCTGAGCCGCGACGGCAAGACGACGGCGCTCCAGGTCACACTCGAGCAACAGTCCGGGGTCGCCGAGCTTGAAGAAGAGCGCTACCAACTCTGGGACCTCCGGGATGCCAACAAGCTGACGCCCGCTCAGAAGGGCCGGTTGGTGGAGCTGGGGGCGGAGCTCAGCCGCGCTGACGCCCGCTGGTCTGTGTCCAGGCGCCAGCAGATCGAGTCGATTCGCGAGGTCGTCGCAGCCTACGAAGAGCTCGGCGAGATCCACATCGGCGGTGTGCCGATGATCAACGTCGACAT
The DNA here is from genome assembly GCA_029259795.1 of Planctomycetota bacterium. Lineage (GTDB taxonomy): Bacteria > Planctomycetota > PLA2 > PLA2 > JAEUHO01 > JAHEIK01. Next base: position 774 of record JAJDEM010000092.1, on the reverse strand, counting down.
CGTCGACTACATCGAGAGCGACTTGTTGGTCTTCGGCTTCTCCGTCTTGGCTCTCGCCCTGTTGATGCTGTTCGTCCTGTTTCTCTCCCTGAAGTGGACCGTGCTTCCGACGATCATCTGCGGCCTGACGGTGCTCGCGATCATCGGTCTCCTTGGCCTGCTCGACTGGCCGGCGACCATCGTGACGTCGAACTTCGTCTCGCTGCTGCTGATCGTCGCCATGGCGATGCTCATCCACATCGTGGTCCGCTTTCGCGAGCTCCATGCGGGCAACCCGGACTGGAGCAACGGAAGGCTCATGGCGCACAGCGCGTCGGACATGGCACGCCCGTGTCTCTACACAGCCCTGACCACGATGGTCGGCTTCGGCTCCCTGTACGTCAGCCAGATTCGTCCGGTCATGGACTTCGCACTCATCATGGTGCTCGGCATTGCCGTCGCCTATGCGCTGAGTTTCCTGCTCTTCCCGGCTCTCAACATGCTGCTGGGAACGGGACCGCAGCCTGCGGTTCACCTGGCCGCGATCGATCGGCCCTCGCCCTTCACCCGGGTGGGCGTCTGGTCGATGAACCACCGCAACAAGGTGCTGTCGATCACCTGCGTTCTGGCGGTGGTCTTTGGGTTCGGGCTGACGCGACTCAACGTCGAGAACCGTTTCATGGACTACTTCAAGGAGGACAGCCCGATCCATCAGGGCATGCTCTCCATCGACGAGAAGCTCGGCGGCACCACGCCGCTGGAGGTGGTTCTCGACGCCGAGGAGGACGGCTTCTG
>JAJDEM010000091.1 GCA_029259795.1 Planctomycetota bacterium | reverse complement strand
CGTCTGGGCGATCGCGGGCGGCATGTGTTCCAAGCCACTGCGTGAGCCGCCTCGGGTGAAGTAGCCGAACGGGCCGCGGCCGCCTCGCTCGCCGGGCACGGGGCGCATGACATCGGTGCCGGGATGGGTCGTGAGCCAATCGAGCCAGGTCGTGTGGCGACCCGTGGCTGCCTGGGCAAGCATCGCGCCCTGCTGCGGGCCGCGGATGCACTCGCCTGTGACTTGCAGCCAGAGGGAGCCGGTCTCCCGGTCGAACAGCGTCGCGGTCCCTTGCCAGGCGCCGTCGACATCGAACATCAGACGACGCCCTGCAACCGTCGGGTCGAAGACGATCCCGCTCGAGCAGAGGATGCAGTAGGTCACGGCCAGGGGGCGGTTCGCGATCTGATCGTTGATGACGTGGTGCCACGCCAGCATGAACAGCGGGTACGCGCGCGCGTGGCCGTCCACGACAACGCCGAAGACTTCGTCGTCCGGCAAGAGGAATGATGCGTTCGTTCCTGCGACCACGTCGGGACGGTCGGCGCTGTGGAAGCGGTTCCGCTCGGAGAGGAACTGCGAGGACGGGGCTGTCGATGCATGCCGGGGAACACGCGTCCGCGCGGGGCCCACGGCGTTCTCACTCGAGGGCACAGCAAACACAAGAGCAGCGACGGCGGCGAGCGCGATGCAGGCGAGAGCAGCAAGGGTTCGCGTGCGGAGCCTCACGAGCGTGGTCCTTCCAGAACGAGTGACGTCACATGGTGGACGCGCACCACGGGTGCTGGGTTCTATCGGGAGGCGCTGTTGGCGGCGCGTAATGCCCTTTCGTCATGCGAGAGGGACGAAAGCAATGCAGAACTGGAAACATGATTGCCGGATGCAAGCCCTGCGCGCCCGAAGCGCCGGCTATGGGCGGCGTCGGAATCTCGGAAGCGGTACGCCGAAGCGACCCAGCTCGAGGACGCGGACACGCGCCTCGCTGGCGTCGGTCATGCGGCTCAGGCCGAAGGCGCGCGACTCCGCAAGGCGCGGGTCCGCCGCGAGCGTTTGGTACCAGCCGCTACCCGGCGCATCACCGGCTCTGTGGAGCACCTCGTTGAAGAGATGGATGATCGCAAGGTAGGCCCACGTCACACCCCACGGGGCGAGTGGCAAAGGAATGTGACCGACGAGGCTGATCCACGTCGAGTGCCACCACGCGGCCGCGTACGCGCGGGGCTCGCGGCGGATCAAGCGGAACACGCGCCGGAGGTTGAACGCTGCCAGATGCCTGCCGGTTGCCGAGACGCGTAGGAAGCCTGCAGGGATGAAGAAGACCAAGACCGCGAAGAGGCCGAACAGGCCCAGCGCCTCGAGCAGGGAGATCCAGCCGCCCTGCAGGGCGAGCAGCGCGGCGATCGGCAGCGAGAGCGTCGAGACGATCGGCACGCAGACAAAGCACACAGCCAGCCAGGCGGTGGCCTCCTCCGGCCGCCAGCCGCGTGAGAGCAACACGATTGCCAGCAGGAGATAGCTGGGCGCCAGGTAGGTGAAGATGACACCCATCGACTTGACGCCGTTGCACCAGTACGTCCCCAGCTGACCGCGCCATGGCGGGAGCGCTGAGTCCGTTGCGTGAAACAGGTGGTAGCTCAGGGCCTGGCGGTAGCCGAGCAGGGCCGGCCAGCCGAGCGGAGGGACGAGCAGAAGCCATCCGCCGGTGAAGATCTTCGAGCGCCACGCGGGGTCTGAAAGCATGAAGAGGCTCGCCGCGCGCGGGCGGGCCATCAGGCGTTCGTCCGACCGAGCTTGAGGACGGCCCATAGGTCGGCGAGCCCGGTCAGCAAGACTCCGGGCGCCATGAGCGTGAGCGCGATCCGCAGTGGGACCCAGGGACCGGCGTCGGCCGCCAGCCAGGTCCAGTCCGTCGGCTCGCTCCAACGCGTGCCGGCTTCCTGAAGCACGCTGCACACGAGCGCTCCGAACAGCATCGCCAGGATGATGTGCAGGATGTACTCGCCTCGCGGCAAGCCGCCGAGCGCCCGTCGGCTCTCCGTCTCGAACCAGAAGTCGGCGAGGGAGATGCCCAGGTCGAACAGCAAGACGGCCAGCAGCGCGAGGAACCACGCGCCGCTCAGATCGACGTTGGGTACGACGACGAAGAGGAGCGCGTAGGTCGGCCCCCGGAGGAAGTGCGTGATCAGCTCAGCTCGCGAGGCCGCGTGGGCCCGGAGGCCGTGGGAGAGCGTGTGGTAGAGCAGGATGTCGGTGCCGCCCGCCACGCCGAGGGCCAGCAGGAGCCAAGAGGGGAGGGTCATGCGTCAAGTCCCGTGGCGGGGGGCAGCCAGCGCGAGCTGACGAAGCGCTCCAGAAGGCCGCCACCGAACCACCAAGGCGCCCGCAGGTCGACCGACTCGCGGAGTACGTCGCCATCGAGCCAGGCCGACCACGTGCAGCACGAGAACGGGCCGTGCGTCAGCGCGCACTCCACCCGCTCCGGGCTGTGCGCCGCAAAGCGAAAGCCCAGGGCAATCTCCAGCGGACCGGCGCTGAAGACCCCGCGGAATGCGTCACCCTCCGAAGGGAGCGGACGCCAGCCGGTGCCGAACCAGCGCGAAGGCCAGTTCGCAGCGAGGCTTGCCTGGGTGGCTCCCTGCGAGCCGCCGGTTGCGTGGGTTCGTTGCAGAACGACCATGCGGCGCGCGATCCTCCGTTCCAGCCAGCCTACAGTACGACCTTCACGATCTCGGAGGCGAGAAGGCGGTTGTAGATGTCCAGTCGGTGGTCTTCGTCGCGGACCACGACGGAGATCTTCACCGCCACATAGCTGCCTTGGCTGCTCGGCCGGACCCCATGGATCGTGTGGTCCTCCGTGCCGATCACTTCAAGGACCAGGGCCCGGACGCCCGACTCGGAGAGCCCCACGATGCGGTAGCTCCAGCGGCACGGATACGTGATCTCGGGCTTTGCGTCGTCAGGCAGCATGGCGCGATCGTAGGATGGCGCGCCGGATGCGACACGAGGATCTCAAGCGCCTGCTCGACGACGTGGCCGAGGGGGCGCTGCCCGTCGCCGAGGCCGCAGGGCGCCTCGCGCAGGTGCTGCCGGGGCCCGGGGCGGGCCGTCTGGACGGCATTGCCCACCTCGACCATCACCGCGCGCTGCGCTGCGGGTTCCCCGAGGTCGTCCTCGGCTCGGCCAAGGAGCCCGAGGACCTCGTGCGCATCGCGGCTGCCATCCTCGAGCGGGGCGACACCCTGCTCGTGACCCGCGTGGATGCGGTGCGGGCCGAGGCCCTTCAGGCGGCGCTTCCCGATGCCGTGCATCATCGGCGTGCCCGCGCCGTCACCGTGCGGCGGGGCAAGGTCCCGGAGGGGCGCCCCGGCATCCTGATCCTCACGGCGGGCACGGGCGATGTGCCTGTGGCCGAGGAGGCGCGCGTGACGGCCGAGGCCATGGGCCAGGCGCCCGAGGTCGTCCACGATCTGGGGGTCGCAGGGATCCATCGGATCCTGGGCCAGCAGCAGCGGCTGCGGGCCGCCCGCGTGGTCGTCGTGGCCGCGGGGATGGACGGCGCCCTCCCCAGTGTGGTGGGCGGTCTGGTGGGGGTGCCGGTGATCGGCGTGCCCACAAGCGTGGGCTACGGGACGGCCCTCGAGGGGCTCGCGCCCCTGCTGAGCATGATGAACGCCTGCAGCCCGAATGTGGCGGTCGTGAACGTCGACAATGGCTTCGGAGCCGGCTACATGGCCGCCCTGATCAACGGCCTCGCCCCGTAGTTGGCTGTGTGGCGGGGGTGCGGGCGCGTACCCTTCGCCGTTGATGACAACGCCCAGCCCCGCCCAGCCTGACTCTTCCCAGCCTGCCCCCGCCCTCCTGGTCCTGGCCGATGGCAGCGTGTTCCGTGGTCGTGCGTTTGGCGCGATCGGCGAGCGCGCTGGCGAGGTCGTCTTCAACACCGCGATGACCGGGTATCAGGAGATCGCCACCGATCCCTCCTATGCCGGCCAGATCGTGTGCATGACCTATCCGCAGATCGGCAACTACGGCACCAACGCCGAAGACCACGAAGCCAGCGTGCCGTGGATTGAAGGCATGTGCGTGCGCGAGCTCTCGCCGGTGGCGAGCAACTTCCGCTCGACCCAGAAGCTCGAGGATTGGTTCGCCGAGACGGGAGTCGTCGGCATCGAGGGCATCGACACGCGCCGGCTCACGCGCCTGCTGCGCGTCGACGGCGCCATCGGTGGCGTGATCTCCAGCGTCGACCTCGACGAAGCGAGCCTCGCGGCCAAGGCCAAGGCCCTGCCGTCGATGGATGGCCAGGACCTTGCAAGCAAGGTCACCTGCGCTGCGCCCTACGCATGGGCCGAGGCGTGGCCGGCGGAGTTCACCACGCTGCCCACGATGATCGAGGCGGCCGATGGCGACACGCTGGCCGATGACGGTGCCCCGCTCAGGGTGGTCGCCATGGACTTCGGCGCGAAGCGCAACATCCTGCGATCGCTTGTGACGTTCGGCTTGCAGCCGACGGTCGTGCCCGCGACCACGACGGCCGAGGAGATCCTCGCGCTCGAACCCGACGGCGTGTTCCTCAGCAACGGGCCCGGCGACCCGGCGGCCGTCACCTACGCCGTCGAGACCATTCGTGGCCTGCTCGGCAAGGTGCCGCTGTTCGGCATCTGCCTGGGCCACCAGCTGATGGCCCTGGCGGCAGGCGCGACGACCTACAAGCTCAAGTTCGGCCATCGCGGCGCGAACCACCCGGTGCGCGAGCATGCCACCGGGCGCATCGAGATCACCAGCCAGAACCACGGCTTCGTCGTGGACGGGGAGAGCCTCGAGGGGACGGGCTTCAGCGCCACCCACACGAACCTCAACGACATGACGAACGCGGGCATTGCCTCCGATGCCCTACGGGCCTTCGGCGTGCAGTTCCACCCTGAGGCCGCGCCGGGTCCCCACGACGCCCAGCACCTGTTCCGCCGCTTCCGCCGCCTGATCCGCGGGGCCGCGGCCACCGCCACGGCCTCCTGAGCCGACCCCGGTTTCTTCGGTCCCCGAAGGGACCTCTCGCCGGTAGGATGGGCCTTTAAGCGGAGGAACGTCCTGCTATGTCCGTCACCTGCGTCTTTGGCATGCAGTGGGGCGACGAGGGCAAGGGGCGCATCGTCGACCTGCTCGCCGCCCAATCTGACTTCGTTGTCCGTTACCAGGGTGGGGCGAACGCCGGCCACACCGTCATCGTCGGCGAGGAGAAGTACGTACTTCATCTCCTCCCCTCGGGAGTGATCCAGCCCACGACAACAAACATCATCGGCAACGGGGTCGTGCTCGATCCCTGGACCTTGATGGAAGAGATCGATGGCCTCGCTGGCCGTGGCATCGAGCTCGATGGGCGGCTCCTCATCAGCGACCGGGCGCACGTCGTCCTGCCGCATCACAAGACGATGGACGCGGCGCTCGAGACCCTGCGCGGCACCGACGCGCTCGGAACCACGAGCCGCGGCATCGGTCCGGCGTATGGCGACAAGTTCCGCCGTGCCGGCATGCGCTGCGCCGACATGCTCAAGCCCGAGCGCTACCAGGAGCTGCTCAAGGCCAACATCGGGGCATGGAACGCCATCCTGGACAAGGCCGGAATGCCGCCCATCGACGCCGTCTCCGTCGTCGACGAGATGCGCGCGGTGGGTGAGCGCCTGCGCCCTTACGTGGCCGACACGACCAGCGTGTTGCTCGACGCTTGGAAGGGCGGCCGCGCGATTCTCGCCGAGGGCGCGCAGGGCTTCGGCCTCGACGTCGACCACGGCTCCTATCCCTTTGTGACCTCCAGCACCACCGGCCCGGCCGGTGTCGCCGCGGGTACGGGCTTGCCACCCAAGGCGCTCCAGCGTGTTGTCGGCATCGCCAAGGCCTACATCACCCGCGTGGGCGCAGGACCGTTCCCGACGCAGGACACGGGTCCGGCGGGCACACACCTGGCCGAGAAGGGCCACGAGTTCGGCGCCACCACGGGCCGGCCGCGCGACTGCGGCTGGTTCGACGCGATCCTCGCTCGGCGTGCGTCCTTCACCCAGGGCTGCGACGCCGTGGCGCTGATGAAGCTCGACTGCCTCTCTGGGCTGGACGAGATCAAGCTGTGCACGGCGTACGAACTGGACGGCAAGCGCGTGACGGCCCCGCCGGCCTACGCCGGCGACTGGGAGCGCTGCGTGCCGATCTACGAGAGCTACGCAGGCTGGTCGGAGGATCTCGGCGGCGCGCGTCACTTCGAGGACTTGCCGGAAGCCGCGCAGATCTACGTGCGCGCCGTGCAGGACGTCATGCAGACGCCGATCGAGATGATCAGCGTCGGGGCGGAGCGCGAGCGCTTCATCCCCGTGGACGGTGGCATTCCTGACGATGTCATTCCTGACAGTGGTGTTGCGGGCGGGGTCTCGGCCTAGTCCTTGGGGAGGGGTCGAGATGGCGGGTGAGGACGATCCCAACGTGAGCGCGGAGTCCTCGCGGTCGTCCAGTCCCGAGAAGCCCGGCGACGGCCTCATGCGCATGATCGTTTCGCCGATCATGCTGGGCCTCATTGCAGGCGTCGTCTACTTGCAGGAGGCCACGGGCAGCCCCATCGGGACGCACCTGGTCCTCGCGCTGTTCGGTGCGCTGGCCGGGGCGGAGATGGCGCTTCTGTTCCGCGCGTCGCGCGGCGTCGGAGAGCCTTTGTTCGCGGCGATCGGTTGCGCTCTGCTGTGCGGGGTGGGCCTCTTCGACCACGCAGGCGTAGGCGGGGTGATGCTGCTTGGCGGGACGATGAGCGCGCGCGTGACGATCTTGTTCCTGCTCATCCTCTACCTGTTGCTTCGGCACTTGCGCGACACGCGTCCGGAGGCCGTGGACGGCATCACGCTTCAGCTGGTGCCGCTGATCTACATCGGCTTCTTGTTCTCGTTCATGGCCGAGTTCGTCTTCGACTGGCGCGTGCTGGTCGTCATCGTGCTCTCGAGCAAGGCGAGCGACATGGCCGGCTGGGCGATCGGCGTCCCCTTTGGCAAGCACAAGATGATCCCCTCCGTCTCTCCGGGAAAGTCCTGGGAGGGCACGATCGGGGGCCTCGTGGCCAGCACGCTGGTGGCCATGTTCCTCCCCTTGGCCTTCGGGCTCTACAGCGCGGACTACCCGTGGATTCCCCTCGCGTTCCTCGGGCTGCTGCTCGGCGCGGCCTCCATCTTGGCGGGCGTTACGTGGAGCGGCTGGAAGCGGCGCCTCGGCACCAAGCACTCCGGCGTGATCCCCGGACTCGGCGGCATCGTGGACATGGTGGACTCGCTCCTGCTCGCGGGTCCGGCGGCCTTCCTCTGGTTCCACCTGGTCTTCTAGCCCCCCCGGCACCGTAGACTTCCGCCCATGCCCAGCGTACGCATCCCTGACGCCACGGAAGCCGTGCAGCGCGCCCTCTTCGGCGCGATGGATCGACACCTGCGTCAAGTGCGTGAGCGCTTTGGCGTACGCATCAGCGCGCGCCATGAGGTCCTGACTCTCGAGGGGCCGGACGATGCCGCGGTGCAGGACGTCCTCATGCGCGTCAAGCGCGTGATTGCGCGCTTGAACAAGCCCGGCGATCCGTCGCCGGGTGAGGTCGAGGATCTCCTGCTCGGCGACGGTCGCTTTGATGGTGCGCGCACCGGGAACCCGCGCGCGCCGCGGGGCTTGAAGACACAGCGGAGGGCTGGCGGCATGCCGAGTCGGAGTATGGGACGCGCACCGGGGCCCGTGCCCGGCTACGAGGGGCCCCGTCCCCAGCGGCCGCGTCCGCGCACGAAGGGGCAGGCCGACTACATCGCCGCCATCCAGAAGCACGACATCGTCTTCGCCGTGGGCCCTGCGGGGACCGGCAAGACGTTCTTGGCCGTGGTCGAGGCCGTCGAGGCCCTGCGCTCCGGCGCAGTCAAGCGCATCGTCCTGACGCGGCCTGCGGTCGAGGCCGGCGAGAAGCTCGGCTTCTTGCCCGGCGACTTCCACGCGAAGATCAACCCCTACCTGCGCCCGCTCTACGACGCGTTGGGGGAGTTGATCCCCTGGGGCGAGGTGCAGCGCTACATCGACGCCGATGTGATCGAGATCGTGCCGCTTGCCTACATGCGCGGGCGCACGCTCAAGGGTGCGTTCATCATTCTCGACGAAGCGCAGAACACGACCCCGGTGCAGATGAAGATGTTCCTCACGCGGCTCGGCGACGGCTCGAAGGCCGTCGTGAACGGCGACCACACGCAGCTGGATCTTCCGGACGGCAGCCGGTCGGGCTTGATCGAGTGCATCCGCGTGCTCGACGGCGTGAAGGGTCTCAAGGTCATCCGCTTCGGCCCGCATGACATCCAGCGCCACGCGCTCGTGCAGCGCATCGTGGATGCGTATGACCGAGAAGACGAGGCGGTCGAGCGCGACGGGTCCCCCGAGCGCCGTCCGTGAGCGTGCCGGACAGCGTGTCCGTCGAGGTCTCCGTGCACGACACGCGCGTGCCCGGCGGGGCCCGGCGGCTCAAGGCCGACCTGCGCAAGCTCGGCGCGCATGTCGCCGGGCGGGCCAGGCGCCCCCTGGAGCTCTCCTTCGCGGTCATCAACGACGCGCGGATGCAGGCCGTCAATCGCGACACCCTGGGCCACGACTACCCCACGGACGTCCTGTCGTTCCCGATGGCCGAGGAGCCGGTCTTGATGGGGGAGATCCTCCTCTCGGCTGATACGGCGCGTCGGGAGGCTGCCGAGCGGGGCCATCCCGCGTACGATGAGCTTCTGCTGTACGCCGTACACGGCGTCCTGCACCTGCTCGGGTATGACGATCACGACCCGGCGGCGCGGCGACGGATGCGGCGTGCGGAGCGGGCGGCTTTGGCCGCTCTCGGCGTGCCACCGGTGTTCGGTGGACGCCGATCCAACGAGTAGCGCTACGAGCCAGGAGACGACCTGTGAACGACGAGCAACTGCAGGGCATCATCGATCGCGGCCTCGCGACAGAGGCCGAACTCGCCGAGGCTGTCGAGATCAGCTCCAAGCTCAGCGAGATGGGCATGAATGCCCGCTCGGTCATCGAGGTCCTCGCCGAGAAGGGCGTCATCACCCAGGGTCAGCTCGAGAAGCTCCAGCTCGAGGACCGGCGTGCCGAAGGCAAGGAGCAGATCGCCGGCTACCGGGTAGAGGAGAAACTCGGCGAGGGGGCGATGGGCTCGGTCTACAAGGCCCGCCAGCTCTCGCTGGATCGCGATGTGGCCATCAAGGTCCTCGCGCCGCACCTGAGCGAGGACGAGTCCTACGTGCAGCGCTTCTTCACCGAGGCCAAGGCCGTGGCGCGACTCAACCACACCAACATCATCAGCGGCATCGACGTCGGCGAGTCCGGCGGCGTGAACTATCTCGTCATGGAGTACGCCGACGGCAAGACCGTGGCATCGCTGCTCGAGCGCGGCGGCAGCATGGACGAGGAGCGTGTCCTCGGCATCAGCCTCATGATGGCGCGGGCCCTCGACCACGCCCACCGCAACAATCTGATTCACCGCGACGTGAAGCCCGACAACATCATCATCACCAAGGATGGCGTCGCGAAGCTCTGCGACCTCGGCCTTGCGAAGATGGAGAGCGCCGATCAAGACGAGCCGGCTCGCATGGGTACGGCCGCCTACATCAGCCCCGAGCAGGCGCGCGGGCACACCGACATCGACGAGCGCGCCGATCTCTACAGCCTCGGCTGCACGATCTTTCACATGCTGACCGGCCACGCGCCGTTCGAGGGCGAGGATGCCTCGGGCGTGCTCGCGATGCACCTGACCGAGGATGCACCGTCGGCCCGCGATCGGGATCCCACCATCAGTGAGCGCACGGACCTCCTGGTGCGCACCCTCATGGCCAAGGACCCGACCGATCGGGTCAGCAGCGCCAAGGACCTCATCAGCAATCTCGAGGCGACCCTGCGCGACGTGAAGGCCGCCCGCGGCAAGTCCGTCGGTGCCGCCGCTGCCGTGAGTGCCGCGCCGCGCCCGAAGCCCGCCGCCGCCCCGGCCCCCAAGGCCCCCAGCAGCGGCGCCCCCAAGCCCCGCCGCCGCCGCCGCCGCATGTAGCCGACCCGCGCGTCGATCCTCGCGCCCGAGACTGGCGTTCGAGACTCGCCTCCGAACTTCGCGTCCATACTGCAATGGCGCGACCCTGCGGTTGGGGGGGGGG
>JAJDEM010000010.1 GCA_029259795.1 Planctomycetota bacterium | reverse complement strand
ACGCAATGCAGCGCGAGGCGCTGCGACGACAAACTTTGCAACAGGCGCTGCTCGAACAGCGCTACCTGACGATTCGGAGAGGACGGTTATCAACACCTGATTTTGGTATCGGGGTGGACCGACTTACGTAAGGGGCACACTCGGTTCGTTCACCGCCATCACAGCCATCGGCGCGGATTCGAAGGACCTGACGGGCTGCAAGGAGATCCTTCGCTTCGTCTATGCGTTCGATCCGACGGATGCTGCCACCGCGGCCGTCCACTTCCTGATGCAGGAACCGTCTTGGCGTCCGTACTAGCTCGGGCATCACACACTCGATGGGGGCGTTTCGCCTCTCTGAGCGTTCTCGCTTCTAAGGAGGAGGTGCAGGCATGGGAATGAGGGAGGTGACAGTTCTGATTTCGAGTGGATGCAACACGCCCTATGTTCACCAGCCGATCTACGTTCAACTTTCGGTGGGAAACGAGTGGGTTCCCCCCGCCCCGTTCCGATTTCCCCCAAAGTTGCTCAGGCCGGACGGCAAGCCGGACAATAGCCCCGCGACCGACATCAACCAGATTGCCAACAGTCTTCGTCACGCTCTCATTGGCGCAGGCCTCGCTCCGTCGCGAGTAAAGCAGCAGGCGGGGAACAAGAAGGCCGGCGACAGGACGGACTACAAGGGCCGTTTCCAGGAGGTCGACTCGTTCAAGTTCAGCACTCCAGAGAAGGAGGTCGACTACTCGGTGGTCGGTGTTGAGTATGACAAGAAAGATCACTTTGAAAAGCCCGGTGGGACGCAACTCAAAATGGCGATTGAGGTTGGTCCAGGCACAGGAGACTTTGCGGTCAAGACCGTAAAGGACTCCACGCTCTGGGCCCACTGGGCCGTTGGCGGAGCAACCAAGCGCAAGCGAAAGGGCTGGCGGGACAAGAAGGGGAAGCCGTTGCGCCCCCACGATGTCCCCTTTGATGCTGTCGTCTTTGGACCCGAAGGCGGGATTGTCGGGGACAAGTTCTTCGTGCTGGGCTGGCACGACCCAGGTTGCACAGGCAATCACGAGATTCGCACGGAATCGGGACTTGTGCGGCCGTTTCCAATTGATGCCAGCGAGCACTGGCTGGCGGAGTACCAGCCGTCTTGGCACCATGAGAGGCCGTTCATTGAACGGATGGCCGGTGTCACTGTCGCGCCGGGCGCCAGGCGGGGCGAGGCTTTGCCCGACCATGCCATGCTAGGACTGGAGACCAATGAGCCGCAGATCACCCCACCACCTGCATGGGATTGAGCTGACTGCGGCCTACTCGCTTCGCCGTAACTCCCGGGCCGTGAGCGCTTGTCTCGCTAGCCTTATGTTGCTGGTCACGTGCGGCTTGGCCCAGGCGTGCCGGCGACCGGCGTACACGAGAAGCGAGAGAGTCGCCGCTGCGCCTGTTGCAGCAGTGGGCGCGGTCGAGGTTGTTGATACGGGCGGTCTCGTGCGCACTGGCGCACCGGCTGCGCGCTCACCGAACGACCATGCTGTAGCTGAGGACCTCCTGCGGCGGATGGCGGACGGAGATCGCTCGGCGTTTGAGGAGATGGTCCGGCTCGGTCCCGGCGAGGGCCGCCTTGGCTTCTTGGTGCTCAAGATGGGGTCGGGCGAGGCGCCAACTTCTGCCTGGATAGCGGAGGTGTTCTCACGGTGGGGCCCATCCGCGTCCGCGGCGTGTTCAGTGCTAGCGCGGGGACTTGCTGGTGGCGTGAACGAGCATGTCTATTCGCACGCGCTCACAAGGATCGGTCGCGAGGCTGCGTCCGAACTCACTCGACTCGTGGGAGACACAGGCAACTCAACATCAGCGAGAGTTCATGCGGCGCGAGCCTTGGGAAAGATCGAGCAGGCTGGAGACACCTTCGCAGTTCGCACACTCGTCGATGGTCTAACCGATCGGTCGGAGGACTTGCGGGCAGCGTGCGCATCGGCACTGTCGGGTCTCTGGACTGCATCGCCCCGTCCTGCTGCGCGAGCGCTCATTGAAGCAACTCACGACCCGGCATGGCTTGTTCGGATGGGCTCCGTCGGCGCGCTGGGGCAAATCGCACGCACGCTTGATCACGGAGATCCCCTGCTCCAACTCACGATCGAGACGTTCGGGGGGATGCTCCGCGAGGAGCGCAACGTGGTGGTGCGCACCGGGCTCATCCAGGCGATCGATGGCCTGGGGTCGCGTGCGACTGGCCTTGCTCCAGGTCTTCTCGCCCTTCTCCGCGATGCAGAGGGCGAGGACGCGCCGGGGGCTGCGCTGGCACTCCTCTCAATCGGAGCAACAACTGAAGAGGTGTACGATCTACTCTTGGCGCTGGTCGACTCGGGGAGACTCCAGGGCTTGGCCGCTGCTGAAGCACTGGTGGCTTGCGGCTCCAAGGGGTGGCGCCGGGCGACAGGTCTGCTGCTGCAGATCGCTCAGGCAGAGCGGGAGCCAACTTCGGAACGTTGCGAGGCCGTGCGTCTACTTGGCGTGGCTGCCGTCGGCTTGCCAGAGCAAGCGATACCAGCCCTCAAGCGACTTTCCCGGGACGAGGACGCGGCCGTCGCCAATGCTGCGAAGGCCAGCTTCGTCAGCGTGCGCGCGTTGTTGGCGAGATAGCGGATAGCGGAGCTCACCGCAACCCTTCCAGGAGTGTAGTGAGGTCCAATCGGCGGACCCGGATACGTTCTTTGCGAGGGCACAACCCGCTTCCGGCAACGTCGCTACCGGCGGCCGTCAGTCAGTTGGTCAGTCAACTTGATTTTGACTGACGAAACCGCACAAAAACCGCAGTGCTCTGCGTCATGACCTTCCGCACAATGGTGTCGAGTACTCGACACACGGAGCACCGCGCGCCCCTGACGGCCGGCTCAGGCCGGAACGACAGTCGGTCTACGGGGTGAGCCGCTGCGTTTCCGCTTTCCCACGGAAGTGGAAGTGCTCATGTCCGCTTTGGTGCGAAAGCGGAGGTCGCAGTATCCCGCTCCGTCGGAAAGCGGCAATGCTCCCTTCCGTTCTCGTAGCAGCCCCACGATGCGGTCCACGCACCAACGCCCGTGCTAAGGATTTCCCACGCCGGAACGCCCGACCCGCACCGCTCCGCACGCCGTAGTATTGATCCGTGCTCCGCCTCACGGCATTCTGCAAGATCACGACGAGTTCCGGACACGGCGGCCCTCCTGACGTGGCTCCCGATCCGTGTCTTGCACCCACGCGAACCGCGCCGAGCATCCGGCCATGTCAGGACACCGCCGCCAACAGGTCTACGATCACCGTCTCGTCCAACTCGTGCAGCGCACGCAAGACATCACACACGCCACGGGCTGCGGCGTCCCCGAATCGACGGCCCGCGGATGGCTGGTGCGCGAGCCGGTCGAGGTGGTCTCGCACCCCCGATTCGGCCTCGCCCACGACGACTTGCGCGTGTACGTCGTTCGTCTCGAACGCAGGCTGGCCCGCCTGGCGGCGCTGCTTCGCATCGCTCTGGCGCTCCTGAGCCTCCTGCGCCCGGACTTCACGCGCCTGCGCGTTCCCGAGGGTCGGGACAAGCTCCGCCTGTTGCGTGCGATCGAGCGTGGTCGCGCCGTCCCCAGCCTCGCCCGGATGCTCCGCGCCATCGGGCTGTCGCCTTCGCGGCTGAGCGCGTGGCGCAGGGGGGCCGCGGGATGCGAACTCGACGACGCTTCGTCGTGCCCCGCGTTCTCCCCGCACGCTCTGACC
>JAJDEM010000090.1 GCA_029259795.1 Planctomycetota bacterium | reverse complement strand
CGAGGTCTGCGGCGTCGACGCCGCTTCCCGTGGCCACGCCGCTGACGATCACGCCGTCCGCGCCGGCCCGACCGATGAGCTCGCGAGCCTCCTCGGCAAGGGGACGCTCGACCAGGGGGCGGGCGTGCTTGACGCGTAGGTCGGCCAGGATGCCGACATGCGGGCAAAGCCGGGCGCGGGCGCGCAGCACGTCCGCCGCCTCGCCCTGGATGAGGCCCTGGTCCGTGACGGCGGCGCCCGCGAGGACGTTCACGCGGATGAGGTCGAGGCCGGCCGAGGCTGCGATCGCGAGGGCGGTCTCGGCGTCGTTGCGCAGGACGTTGACCCCGACGGCCGCCGCGGCGGGCAGGGCGCGCCGCACGGCCGCGCAGGCCACGGCGAGCGCGGCGCTCGTCTCGGCCGGGACCCGGCCGCGATGGAACGGGGCGTCGCCGAAGTTCTCGACGAACACGCCGTCGAAGCCCGCGGCGATCAGCGCCTCGGCGTCGTCCACGGCCCGCTGGGCCCAGGCAGGGACACGCCGGCGGCCGCGCGTGGGCGGTGACCAGCGCGGAGAGCCGGGCAGCGCGGGGAGGTGGACCATGCCAAGCAGCAGGGGGGCCCGGGCCAGAAGCGCGGAGGCGGGGGAGTCGGGACGGGAGGCCATGGGGAGCGAATCCTACCGCGTGCTATGCTCCCGCGCCCAGCCCCTCAGGAGACGACCATGGCTTTCGAACTGCCCGCCCTGCCCTACGCCAAGGATGCCCTCGCGCCGGTGATCAGCGCCGAGACGCTCGAGTTCCACTACGGCAAGCACCACGCTGCCTATGTGGCCAACCTCAACAAGCTCACCGAGGGTACGGCCCACGCCGACGCCAGCCTCGAAGAGGTGATCCAAGCGGCCGACGGTGGCCTGTTCAACAACGCCGCGCAGGTGTGGAACCACTCGTTCTCCTGGACCTGCATGAAGCCCGGTGGCGGGGGCGAGCCCAGCGGCGCCCTGGCCGAAGCCCTCGTTCGGGACTTCGGCTCGGTCGACGACTTCCGGCGCGACTTCAAGAATGCCGCCGTGACCCAGTTCGGCTCGGGTTGGGCGTGGCTCGTCGAGCAGGACGGCAAGCTCGACATCATGAAGACCGCCAACGCGGACCTTCCGCTGAAGCACGGCATCAAGGCCTTGATGACCTGCGATGTGTGGGAGCACGCCTACTACATCGACTTCCGCAACGCGCGGCCGAGCTACGTGGACTCCTTCCTCGAGCACTTGATCAACTGGGACTTCGTCGCAGGCAACCTCAGCTAGCGCTGTGCGCGCGGTAATCGTCTTCGTCCTGTGCCTCCTCGTCGGCGCCGTCGCGTCGGCCGAGGACGAGGATGCAGCCGAGCGTCGCGCGCGCCTGCGCACGGCCCAGACCGAGTTCGATGCCAAGGAGGCGGACTTCGTCCGCCGTGTGAACGAGGCGATCGAGCGCGGCCAGGCCTGGCTCAAGAGCAAGCGCCGCCCTGACGGTCACTGGCCGAGCTACAAGGCCAACACCGTCGACAAGGTCTACCCCGGGCGCGCGGCCTTGATCATGCTCACGCTGAGCAAGTGCGGCCTTGCCCTCAAGGACAAGGACAAGTTTCTCGAGACCAGCCTCGCGGCGCTCGAGAACTACCAGACATGGTTCGCCGAGAAGGCGCCAGCCCACGGCGCCGACGGCGGTCACACGTACACGCAGGCGATGCTCGTCTTGATGTACGACGCGATCTACGCGCCGAAGGCGAAGAAGCGCAAAGGCCGCAAGCCCAAGCCCCGCGCCAAGCCGAAGCCCAAGCGCCGCAAGGGCAAGAGCCCCTGCAAGTGGCCGAAGAGCATTACCGCGAAGGTCCAGTCGCTCGTCCAGTGGATCGAGTCCACGCAGGAAGCCCAGATCTGGCGCTATCCCGGACCCGCGGCCCAGAGCCAGGATCTCTCCAACGCGCAGTACGCCCTGCTCGCCCTGCAGGCCGCGGGGCGCTGCGGGGTCACGGTCTCGCCCGAGACGTATCGCAAGGCGCTCGCCTACATGCTCGAACACCAGCAGAAGCATGGTCCCGAGGTGCGGCTCTATGTCGCCAACCCCGCCTGGCAGCCTGGGGAGGAGCGCTACGGGCGCGTGATACCGGTGCGCAAGGTCAAGGCCCGGGGCTGGGCCTACATGCCTGGCAACACCCCCTCCGGCAGCATGACGGCGGCCGGGGTGACGAGCCTTGCGATCATCAAGGAACGCCTCCGGGAGCTGGGGGTCTTGACGGTGGAGGAGCGCAAACAGATCGACGGCGCGCTGGGCGACGGCCTCGGCTGGCTGTCGAAGCACTACGCGGTCGACAAGAACCCGGGCAACCCCAGCTGGCACTACTACTACCTCTATGGCCTCGAGCGAGCCGGCGACCTGCTCGGCATCCAGTACATGGGCGAGCACGCCTGGTACCGCGAGGGCGCGGAGTACCTCATCGGAGCGCAGGGCAAGGACGGCTCCTGGGCGGCGGCAGTTGGGGATCCCAACGCCTCGCACCAGACGAAGATGATCCGGACCTGCTTCGCACTGCTGTTCCTCAAGCGCGCCACGGTGCCGCCTGAGGTCCCCGTCGGCCCCGTCGTCACGGGCGGCTAGCCCGGCGAGCGTGATACGGTTCGCGCATGCTGACGAATCTGCGCTTCTTTGTCTTCCTCGCGTCTGCCCTGCTGCTGGCCGGCTGCGCCGAGCCCGCGGCGACCCCCGTCTCCGACGGGATGTTCTTGGAGATGACGCGCGTCGTTGGAGCCGTGGAGGTCAGCGTGCAGGTGCGCGGTCCCCTCGCGGCCACGCGTGTCAAGGAGGTCACAGCCGCGCTCGACGAGATCGAGCGCCTCGTGCGGCTCAGCGCGCCCAGCGGCGAGGCCAGCGAGCTGGCGAAGCTGAATGCAAAGGCGGGTGGGGGACCCGTGAAGGTGAGCCGCGATCTCTACGACATGCTGAGCCTGGCTTCCGACTTCGCACGGCGCTCGGACGGCGCTTACGACCCGACCCTCGCCGCACGCGGGCGGGTCCAGCTTGAACTCCATCCCCCGGAGCGGGCCGTTCGCCTGCTCGAGAAGAAGGTCGGTGTAGACCTCGGCTCCGTCGCCCACGGCTTCGCGGCCCAGGCCGGCTGGGCCGTCCTCGGGAGCGCGGGCGTACAGCGCTTCCTCGTGCGCGTGGGCACGGTCGCCGTGGCGGCGGACGCTCCCACCGCCGCGAGCGCCGGCTGGACCGTCGAGGTCGAAGCGGGTCTCTCGATTCAGCTCGAGGGGCGAGCGTTCGCGCGTCACGACGGCGAACAGTCGGCTGCCGTGATCGCGACCGACGGCCCGACGGCCGCTGCCCTTGCGCAGTCGCTGACGGGCATGCCTTGGAAGGACGCGGTCGCGCTCGCCACCAGCGCGAACGGCGCCGAGGCGCGCATCGTCACGGCCGACGGTCCGGCCGAGACGCTCGGGTTCCGGGCGTTCGTCGCCAAGCCCTAGCCCTACGGCAGGCGGTAGACCGCGCCGCGCCGGCGGCCTTCGCGAACGACGAAGCCGCGCTTCATGAGGTCTTGCAGATCGCGCAAGCCTGTGCGCGGCGAGGTGCCCGCCATCTCGTAGTAGTCGCGGTTCGTGCATCGTCCGTGGCGCGCGAGGTAGTCGAGCAACCGGCGCTGGCGTTCGTTGAGGTCGTCGTTGGGCGCGCTGCGGGGCGCGAGGAAGGGGCCACTCTCGGAGGAGCCGCTGTCGAGCTGCAGGTGCTCCGGTCCGACTTCCTCGGCTTCGCAGAGGACGACACAGCGCTCGATCACGTTCTTGAGCTCGCGCACGTTGCCAGGCCACGGATGGCGAAACAGCACATCCATGGCCGCGCTGGTGAGAGCGGTCGGCCCACCACCGGCGCGCCGCCGTGCGTCGCGCAGGAAGAGATCGACCAGCGGGGGAATCTCCTGGCGGCGCTCGCGCAGCGGGGGGATCTCGAGGCGGATGACGTTCAGGCGGTAGTAGAGATCCTCGCGGAACGAGCCGGCGGCGACCGCCTGCTCCAGGTCCTTGTTCGTTGCGGCCACGATGCGGACGTTGACGTCGATCGTGCGCGTGCCCCCGAGGCGCGTGAACTGACGCTCCTGCAGGACGCGCAGCAGCTTCACCTGGGCGCTCGGGGCCATCTCTGCGACTTCGTCGAGGAACAACGTGCCGCCGTCGGCCAGCTCGAAGCGTCCTTCGCGGCGGCGCTCCGCGCCGGTGAACGCGCCTCGCTCGTGACCGAACAGCTCGCTCTCGAGCAAGGACTCGGGGAAGGCGGCGCAGTTGACCGTGACGAACGGCCGCTTGGCGCGGGCGGAGCGGCGGTGCAGGAGGCTCGCAATGACCTCCTTGCCGGTACCGGTCTCGCCCGTGAGGAGGACGGACGAGTCCGAGCGCGCGGCGCGCCGGGCGGACTCCACGACCGCCACCATGCGTTCATTGCGGAAGATCGCGCCCTCCTCGAACGGCGGAACGTCGACCGCGCCACTGTCCAAGCGTGCGGCGTCCTCCACGTGGTCGCCGCCCTCGCGCTGGGCGGACGCGAGCGCGCGGCCGGCCGCGTCGAGCAGGAACTCGAGACTGCGGGCGTCACCCGGGCAGCGCGCGATGCCGATGGAGACGGTCGTGCCCACGACCTCGCCGCCGTTCTCCGACGGGATCTCGACGTTCGCGAGCCGGCCGCGGATTGCCTCCGCGAGCTCTCGGACCTGCTCGGGCGACGCGCCCGGCAGCCGCACGGCGAGCTCTTCCTCCCGGAGGCGTCCGAGCCGCACGCGCTCGCCGACGACCGCTACAAGCGCGGCCGCGCAGCCGCGCAAGAGTTCGCGGGCCAGCTCGACATCGCGCCGCATGGTGACGTGCTCGAGGTGGTCCAAGCCGATGCGCAGCAGGACGGCGTCGGGCCCACCCGCCACGGCGAGCTCGACGTCGGCCCGCAACGCGGCCTCGAACGCCGTCGCACCCGGCAGCTGGGTTACATCGTCCAGCGCCGCGAGACGATAGAGCCTGGCGTTGTGCAGCGTCGAGGCGCTGATCCCGGCGAGCGGCTCCAGCAGTCGGCGTCGCTCCGGGCTCGGCAGTGTGGTGGCGTCTGCCCAACCCAACAGCACGAGCCCTTGGATCTCCGTGCCGGTTCGCAGCGGCACCGCCAGCCAGCGCGTGGCGCCTTGCAGCAGGCGTCGCGCCATGCCGTCGGCTTCGTCGATGCGACCCGGCAGTTCGACCGCGCGCGGTGCGGCGAGCGCACTCTCGAGGATGCCGCCGGGCATGGGGGTGAAGGAGCGATCAGCGAAGCGCGTGCCTCCGCCGGACTCGGCAATGACGGCGGCCGGACCCTGCGGCCCGCGCGCGTCCAGCACCATGGCGGCGTCCGGTCCGAAGCGCTGCTCGAAGAGCTCGAGGACCAGCCGGGCCCGGCGCGGCAGATCGAGCGATGTGGCGAGGGCATCCTGCGCGCCGCGCAGGAAGTCGAGGTCGCCGAGCCGGTTCTTGAGCTCGTGGCGCATCTGATCGAACGCGACGGTGAGCTGACCGACCTCGTCACTGCCGGCCGCAGGCACGTCCGTGTCGAACTCGCCGCGGCGTACGGCCTCGGTGACCTCGACCAAGCGGCGGATGGGGGCGGCGATCCGCCGCGCGATCAAGGCCGCCACGCCGACGACGAGCACCAGACCCAGCAGCCCGAGTCCAAGCAGGGTCTCGCGCTGCGTGCGCAGTGCCCCGTCGATCACGGTGCGCGGCAGTCCGAGTGCGAGCCATGCGCCGTGGTCGGCGGCGGGACCGCCGATGCGCGTCGCGACGGCCAAGTGCGCCGGCGTGCGGTCGCCACGCATGGTGGGGAGGATCACGGGGCCCCGCGCGGGCATGGCCGCGAGCGGTCCGAGGTGACCGGCCACGGCGCGGCGCAGCGCCGCGCCCCGCGCACCCGTCTGCGCCAGCGGTCGCCCTTGCGCGTCGAGCAGCGCGGCCGAGCGCCCCGCTGTCGCAGCCCCTTCGGACAGGGCGGCGGTCAGGAAGGCGTCGCTGACGCGCACGCCGATGGTCACGCGGACCCACGCATCGGCCCGTCCGCGGCGCGCCGTGCCGACGAGGAGCAGTCCGTCCCACGCGGAGACATGCATGCCCGAGCGCTCGCCGGCGCCTTGCAGGAAGCGCGGTGCGCGCAAGCCGGGCCGCTCGCCGCCGCGCCCGAGCGGCACGTGCAGGGCGGGAAGGTCTGCCCCGGAGATCGCGACACTGCCGACGAGGCCGTCTTCGAGCGCGGCGGAGCCGTACAGGCGTGCCACCCGGTGGATCTCGCCGCGCTCCTCCGGGCCGATCTCGGTAGCCAGGTGGCGTGCCAGTCTTCGGGCGGCGTCCCGCACGCGGCCCAGCGCCTCGGCCAACTGGGCTTCGACACCTTGCAGGCTGTCGCCGACCCGTGCGGCGTACTCGGCTTCGGTGCGTCGGCTGTTCTCCCGCTCGACCAAGATGATGGTGACGGCGAGGGGGATGAGTGCAGCCACGAGGACGCCGATGGCCAGTCGCCACGTGAGGTAGCGCAGGCGGCCTGCGGCGTCCACGACCAGCAGCACGCCGAGCATCAAGGCAAGCGTCAGTCCACAGAACAATGCCACCTGACTGCGGTAATCGGCGGCGTCTGCGCTCGCCGGGCGCGGCGCGCTGAAGGAGAGGGCGGTGCCGTCGGGCAGTTCGTGGCGGACGCGGACGGCGTCGGTGCTCTGGGCCAGCGGCCGGAGCGCCGCGGCGAAGTTCGGCGCCCCGGGTGCGAGGACGAGGGAGTCGCGGCCGTTCTCGTCGCTGACGACGCGCACCTTGTGTTCGGCGGGGGCCCGGTCGGCCCGGATGACCGTTGCGGCGACCACGCGCAGGGTGCCCCCGGGACCGACGTTCTCCAGGGTCAGGCGGCTGGCCACGCGCTGGGGATCCAGGGGCAGCGAGAGTGCCTGCTGGACATGCGTGAAGCCCGTGGAGTCCTGCCAGCGGAACGCCTCCACGCTACGCGCCGTGCGCGGGCGCCGGATGCCGGGGAGCAGTCGCTCCGCCGTCAGGTGTTCGCCGTTGCGGAGCTCGCGCACCGGGTCTGCGGCGCCTACGGCGTAGTGCACCTGGGCCCGCACGAGCACGTGGTCGCCCAGCAGGCGCGGGAACGCGCGAGCGGGGCTCAGCAGGAGCCACAGGCGGTCGGCCTGCGCCAAGGGCGGCAGGCTGACGGTGAGTGTCTCCTCGGGCGCGATGCTGCGGCCCTGATCGGGGCCGCGCGGGTGGGCAAGCACGGGAACGCCCTCCCGCGTCGTGCCGGTGAGCAGCAGGGCAACCGGCGGCGGCGGGCCCGAGCCGAGGCGCAGCGCGCGGATGGCGCGCAGGGTCGCGGGGGGCGCGTCGGGATCGGGCTCGAAGTCCAGCTGCTGCCACGCATGCACGGCGGCCGGGCGGATGGTCAGGAAGCGGCGGGTGCCAGAGGTCGCGCTGGCGTCGCCGACGACGAGCGGGTGGCGCTCCTCCGCGCCGTCCGGGGCCCGCAACGTGAGGCTGCCGAGGACGACCGAGCGCGCCCCGCTCTGACGCCGCACCCCGGCCGCCAGATCGACCTCGAGCTCCAGCCCGTAGGAGCCGTCCGGCTGCGGAAGCTGCAGGCGGCGCGGCTGGTCCAGGCCGATGCCATACGTCGGGACCGCGCCCTGGCGGTAGGCCTGCTTTGGATGGAGGGCGACGAGCGCCGCCGCTGCGACCCCGGCCCGAGCCGGGACCCGCGCGCCGCCAAGCAGCGCCTCCAGTCGCCGCTGGGGCTGCTCGCTGTCGGGGTGGTCGTAGGGGGCCGCGTCGCGCGCGACCGCTTCTGCGGCCGTCGCGAGCCCCTCCAGCCGGCTGCGTACGGACGCCTCGTCGGCGGTCGCGGACAGATGCGCCTCGCCCACCACGATCGCCGTCACCACGACCACGCCTGCGAGCGCCACGAGCTTGGTACGGGCGCCCAGTCCGGCGAGGCGGCGTGCGCCCGGGCCCGCCAGGAAGACCACCGCGCCCAGCGCCAGGAGGCTGAACCACAGCCACGCCAGGCCGCCGTCCTCGTCGTCCCCCGGGGCCGCCCCGTGGGCTGTGCGCTCCGGGATCTCCAAGACGCCGAAGTGCCGCGGGTAGAGATAGAGGTCAAAGCCCTGGTTCCACGACAGGTAGGACTCCGGCGCGTTGGCCGCCTCGTCGGTGTCGTTGAGGGCCAGGGCGAAGCCCAATCGGGAGGCTCCGAGGTCCTCGATCCCGAAGTTGGCCAGCGGGATGCGCACCTCGGCGTCGTAGCCCCCCGGGCGGGGCGGGCCACGGATGACCTCGATCCCGCGCAGGCCCCCGTCGTCGAAGACCTGGCGTCGGCCCCGGTAGACGACGCCCCAGGGGAGGTCCGCGTTGGCGGGCATGAGGAAGATCTGCCGGCACTCAGGGCCAAACCGCTCGTTCGGCTCGCCGCCCGCAGCCAGCGCCGGATTGATGAAGAGCTCCAGCGAGTCCCCGTGCCACCAGGCCCGCTCGGGGTCGTGGAGGACCACATCGTCGGTGATCGCGAGCGCCAGGTAGAGGTCGGTCCCGTGGACGCCGACCCGGACCCGGGCGGACGCGTCCTGGGGGCCAGCCCAGGCCCCGGCGAGGCGGGGGTGCAGCTGCTCCTGCTGGGCGAGGCGGGCCTCGGCCGCGGCCGGTACCCCTGCCCACTCCTCCAACTCGCCGTCCATGCGCGGCGCCTGCTTGAGGACCGCCGCCACCAGGGTCAGGGGCCGCGGCGGTGCCAGGGGATTCTCGGCTCCGGCAGGGGCGCTGGTCAGCAGCAGGAGGCCCAACCACGCCAGGCCGGTCCCCGCGACCCGGCGGGCCCAGCGCGCCAAGCGCCGCGCGGCGGCGGATTGGTGGACGCGATTCGGTCGTTGGCGGGACGGCATGGATGCTGGCTTCCGGACCGGAGCGGTCCATTGGGTGGGGTTCTTGGCCATTCGGACGGCTGCTTCGACGGGGCGCTCCGCGGGGCGGCCGATTCCGCCGGAGAATTCCGCCAAGGCGGCGATTCTAGCCGATGGGGGGCGGCGCGTCTGCAGGCTGGCGCGGTGTGGGTCGCCAGCCCGAAAGCCGGGTTCCGGGCCGCCTTCAGGGCAACGCCCCTGCGGAGGGGGCCCTGGCTGACCGATTCATTGGATAGCGGCAGCCCTGCCGCTGCATGCAACGCGCCTCCGGCGCGGGCACGAGGGCCCTGCGCCCCGCCCGCTGGGGCCGCGAGGGAGTTCTCGATGCACCGTACGCTGGCCTGCGCGCTCGTCTTGGTTCTTGTCAGCGGCGGCGTCTGCGCCGCGGATGCCGCGGCGGCCGACAGCCGTCGAAGCAGCCTCCAGTTTGCTGCGACGCACGGCTACAAGCACACCGACCACGGCACGGATGTGCTCTTCGAGAGCGGCACACTGCGCATGCGCGTCTACCCCGGCTCGGACCGGGCGCTGATCGGCGGGCGGGAGTACCGGGTCAAGGATCGCTTCGACCGGATCGGCGGCAAGGTGATGCTCAGCGGGCGCGTGCAGCGCTTCCTCGCCGGCCAGATGAGTTCCCAGCGTTCCACGGAGCAGGCGCGGATTGCCTCGGTGAGCCGGCGGGCCGCACCGCTGCCGAAGCTGCAGCCGCTGCCGCCGCGCCACGTGCGCAAGAAGCGCACGCCGACCTCACGTCCCGCTGCCGAGCTGAAGCGGACGCCGCGGACGCGGGCGAACGTCGCCGGGGACCCGCGCTGGGTGCCGCAAGGCGTGAAGGAGCGGGACTGGAAGTGGATCGTGGTCCACCACTCCGATGACCTCACCGGCAGCATGGCGAAGTACGACCGGATCCATCGTGAGGACAACAAGTGGGAGAACGGCTGCGGCTACCACTTCGTGATCGGCAACGGTAGCAAGTCCGGCGACGGTCAGGTTGAGCTGGGACCGCGCTGGGGTGCCCAGCTGCAGGGGGCGCACGCCAAGGTCCCGGGCAATCGCTTCAACGAGCGCGGCGTGGGCATCTGCCTCGTCGGTGACTTCGACGAGGCCGGCCGCCGTCCCACGAAGGCTCAGATGAACGCCCTCGTGAGGCTCATTCGCTGGCTGAAGGCCCGCTACGGAATCCAGGACGCCGACCTCCACGGCCACTGCGACTGCTGCACCACGCGCTGTCCCGGCCGCTACTTTCCTTGGGATGAGGTCCGCCGCCGCACCCGCTAGAAGCGGTGCGTCAGGGCCTGCGTTGCTCACGAACGCGCTACGGGAGGGTCTGGGGGGCGCTCAGGCCACTCGTTGCGCTCTCCATGGCCGCGGCGGCGCGGCTGCGCTAGAGTAGACCCATGGCGCCCCCCGACTCCCCCGACCAGCCGCTGGAGCAGCGCTTCGAGGATGCGCTCGCCCGGGGCGAGGCTTCGGTCGTGTTGCGTCTGGCCGACGAGTTGATGGGGGCGAGTCGCTACGCCGAGGCGCGGGAGCGCCTCGAGCTCGCCTGGACGGCCTTGCCCAACGAGCCGCGCATCGCCTCGCGCCTGTTGGAGATCCTGCAGCGCTATCACCGCTGGCGGCGGTTTGACGAGCTCGCGCGCGAGGCCCTCGACCGGCATCCCGGCGCCAGCGAGCTCTGGTTCACGGTCGGCTGCGGGGCCGAGGTGCGGGGCAACTGGTCGGTGGCCTGGGAGGCGTTTGGGAAGGCCGCGGTCCTCGCACCCGACGAGATCGAGCCGGTCGTCCGCATGGCGCGGACCTACCGCATGGAGGGTCGGGTCGACGACGCGATCCGTGTGCTGCAGGCGGCGCTTCGTCGCCATGCTGAGGTCGCCCCGCTGCACGCCGCGCTCGGCTACGCGTGGATCCAGCGCGAGAAGCCCGAGAAGGCGGCGCTCTGCTTCCGCCGCGCCCTCGAGCGCCAACCGGATT
>JAJDEM010000089.1 GCA_029259795.1 Planctomycetota bacterium | reverse complement strand
GGAGAGGGGCCGGCCCAGCAGCAGGTTGCCGAAGTCGCGCCGCGTCGTCGGTACCCGCGTCGCCGGAGCGAGCAGGAGCACCCCGTCGAGCGTGGGGCGTCGCTCGCCGCCGCGGTGCAGCAGCCAGGCGAGGGAGCGGGCGCCGTAGCTGAAGCCGGCCCCCAGCATGGGACCGTCGGGTACGCGGCGGCGCAGATCACGTACGGCGGTTCGCCAGTCACCGAGGTGGCCTTCGAAGTCGGCTCGATCGCCCTCGCTCTGGCCGACGCCGCGGAAGTCAAAGCGCAAGGCCGTCAGGCCACGGGCGGTTGCCCGCTCGCATGTCGCCACGACGACGCTGTGGTTCATGTTGCCGCCGTGGGCCGGATGCGGGTGGGCCACGACGACCGCGCCGCGGACCTCGCCCTCGGCAGGATGCAGGCGTCCTTCGATGCGATGGATGCCGGAGACGAACGAGACCTCGCGCATGCGGGCAAGGTACGGCGGGGCGGCCCCGGCGCGGGCGTCTACCCGACCGGCTTGCTGGGCGGTGCGGGCTCGGCGACGGTTGCCTCTGCCTCGCCGTTGGTCGTGGGTGCGTTGCGCTTCGGCGTACCCACCTCAGGCGCGCTGGCCTCAACCGCAGGAGACGGCTCCGGGACCGGTTCGACGGGCGCGGGCTCGACCTCCGCCGCGACCTCGGCCGCGGGAGGGGCCTCACCAGCGGGCGCGGTCTCATCCGACGCGCTCGCTTCGAGCGAAGACGTCTTCGCCTCGAGCGAAGACTTCGTCGTCTGCGACGCGCCCGCCGGTGCGCCGGTCGCCACACGGCCCTCCACCTCCACCGCGAGCGCACGGTAGTCCGCAGCTCCGGCCGAGAGGGGGTCGTAGGCAAAGATGTGCATCTGATGGCCGGGCGCCTCGGCGAGCCGGACGTTTTGGCGGATGCGGGTCGAGAACACGAGCTCACCGTAGTGCTCGGTGATCTCTTGGATCACCTCGCGCGCGAGCCGGGTGACCGGACTGACGAGCGTGGGCAGGATGCCGAGGATCTTGAGGCTCGGGTTCACGTGCTCCTGCACCATGCTGACGATCGCATCGAGCTGACCGAGCCCGCGCATGGCGAAGTACTCGGTCTGCATCGTGACGATGACGCCACTCGCCGCGGTCATGGCGTTGAGCGATAGGAGACCGAGGCTCGGCGGGCAGTCGATGAGGACCCAGTCGTAGGTGCCCTCCGGAACCTGCTGGAGTGCGCGACGCAGGCGACCCTCGCGTGCGATCTCACTGGCGAGCTCCTGCTCCACCGCCGCAAGGTCGCCATCGGCCGGCACCACGCTGAGTCCCGGGGTGGCGGTCTCGACCACGGCCGAGGCGATGGAGGCGCCGTCGGTGAGTACGTCGTAGACCGAGAGCTCGCCCATCAGCTCGTCCACGCCGAGGTGGTCGGTCAGGTTGGCCTGGGGATCGGAGTCGACAAGCAGCACCCGGCGCCCGGCCAAGGCCAAGGCAGCTCCGAGGTTGACGGCCGTGGTGGTCTTGCCCACGCCGCCCTTTTGATTGAGGATCGCGACGACTCGCACGCCCCAAGCCTACAGGCGGTTCCCGACGGCCGCGGGCGCTGCCATGAGGTGTTCGAGGGCGACGGTCGCGAAGGCCCCCGGAGGCAGGACAAAGCGGACGAGGACCGTCCCGTCGGGCTCCACTTCGAGGCTGGCTTCCTCCAGGGGCACCCGCAGCGCCCGGCGCAGGCCCCGCGCGCGACCGGCGCCGTCCCGGAAGGCCTCCGGGTCGACGGACTCTTCGTCCATGATCGCCTGCTCGAGGGCCCCGGCCGCCCCGCTCGCGAGCCGGGGGTCGTAGCCCACCAGCGGGCCCGTCGGGGACATGACGAAGGCCGCCACGCGGCGGGCCTCCGCCTCGGGGTCGGTCACGGGGACCATGGCGCTGCTCTCATGCAGCCAGGCCACATCGCCCAGCAGCAGCTTGTCGTAGGTGCCATCCCGAACGCGCGCATCGAGCACGCGATTGAAGAGGTAGGACTGCCACGCCGAGATCCAGATGCGGCGCGGCCCCCGGACGACGGCCTCGAAGGCCTCGAGCGGTGTGCCCCCACGGGCGAGCACCCCGGCCGCCTTCTTCTCGGTGCGGTGCTTCATGGGGAAGAGGCTGTGGGCCTCGGCGAGGTTGCCGGCGTCATACGCCGTGCGCGCCTGGACCATGAGGGGGTTCATCTCCATGGCCTTGGGCTTGCCGAGGAGCTGATCCATGAGGCCTTGCCAGTCCTCCTGAAGCATCAGCCGTCCGAGGAGGTGTCCGTCCTGGCGCACCCCGAAGCGCTGGCCCCCGTAGGCGTTGGGCATGCCGCGCGCGACCAGCGTCTCGAGGACCTCGCGGGCGGCGTCCACCTGATCGAGGGCGGCGCCGCGAATGCGGATCGTGAACCGGTTGCCGCGCAGATGGCCGATCTTCAGCGGCTTCTCGTTGCGGACGGCGGAGAGCACCTTGAACTTCCGGTGGGTGAGGCCCAGGACCCGCTCGGGGCTGACCTTCGGCAGGGAGACGTACTGCCGTGCCACGGCGCGCGAGTCCTTCAGGCCGGCGTAGCCGATGACCCGCTCGCTGACCTTGGCCGTCTTGCTGAGGAAGAGCAGGGCGTCGAACGTCGGCGTGCCGCGCTTCTCGATCTGGACGATCGTGTGGTCGCCGCGTCCCGAGGGGCGGTAGAGCGGGAGCTCCTCGACGAGGAAGTCCTCGGGACGCTCCTTGATGTGTCCGCCCAGGCCGGCACCCAGGCCGTCAAGGCGCGCAACGGTGGCCGGCCTCTCGATGGGGGCCGCATCAAGGGGATCGTCCGAGTCGGGGAGGGGATCGTTCGTCGTCATGCGTTCGCGGACGATGGTAGGGGCGGGTCGCCTGCTACTTGCCCCTGAACTTGATGCCGAACTCGATGGACTCGAGCGTCTTGCGGATCGCCGCGCCCCACTTCAAGTAGGCCTTGCCCGAGAACGTGACGAACACGCGGTAGCTGTGCTCGCGGTTGCGGAAGGCCCAGCGAAACACAGCCTCCTCACCGGGAAAGGAGTTCGGCCGCACGCCGCACATGCAGCCGCGGACG
>JAJDEM010000088.1 GCA_029259795.1 Planctomycetota bacterium | reverse complement strand
ACACCGCCACGCCCACCTTCCTCGCGAGCGAAGCGGCACGCATCGCCGAGGAGCACGGTCTGGACCTCGAGGTGCTCGAGGAAGACACCATGCGCGACCTGGGCATGGGTTCCCTGCTCGGCGTCTCGCAGGGCAGCATCGAGCCCGCCAAGCTGATCATCCTGACCTACGAGCCCAAGCGCAAGAAGGGCAGCAAGGCCCCTGAGACGGTAGCGATCGTCGGCAAGGGGCTGACGTTCGACACCGGCGGCATCTCGATCAAGCCGGGCAACAAGATGGAGGACATGAAGTTCGACATGTGCGGCGGGGCTGCGGTGCTCGGTGCCATGCAGGCCATCGCCGGACTGAAGGTGGGGGTGCGGGTCGTCGGGCTCGTGCCGGCGTCTGAGAACATGCCGGATGCCGGTGCGTACAAGCCTGGCGACATCCTGCGCGCCATGAACGGCACCACGATCGAGATCCGCAACACCGACGCCGAAGGCCGCCTCATCCTCGCGGATGCGCTTGCCTACGCGACATCGAAGTTGCGTCCCCGCCCCAAGGCGATCGTCGACCTGGCAACGCTCACCGGCGCCTGCGTCGTGGCTCTCGGTGACGGCAACGCCGCCCTCGTTTCGAACTCCGAGCCGCTTGCGGCCGAGCTTCTCGAGGCCTCCGCGGAGTCCGGCGACGCCCTCTGGCGCATGCCGATCGGCGACAGCTACCGTGCGCAACTCGAGAGTCCCTACGCGGACGTGAGCAACCTCGGCAGCCCCGGCGCTGGGACCCTGACCGCCGCCGCCTTCCTGGAGAAGTTCACGGGCAATGTCCCGTGGGCCCACCTCGACATCGCAGGCATGGCCTGGACGCAGAAGCGCACAGGCAACTTCACGGTCGGGGCCACGGGCTTCGGCGTGCGGGTCATCGCGCGCTGGCTCCAGGCCCGGGCCTGATCCAGCCCACAACCCAAGGCCGCTCGTTCCGCCGGGCGCCGCCTTCGTGGGTAGAATCTCTTCGCCATGAGCAGTGAGTCCCGCACCGCCGTCGAGCCCACCTCCACCAACGGGCACCCTCGTGCCCGCCGCGAGGCCGTGCTCAACCTCCGCCGGCTCATCGGCGTGGCGCGAGGCAAGGAACGGCCCCTGATCCACCTCCAGCACAACCCTGATCCGGACGCGCTGGGGAGCGCCGCGGCACTCCGGGCGCTGCTGCAGCGACTCCTGGGCATCGATGCGGCGCTCGCCTACACCGGCCGCGTCGGGCGGGTCGAGAACCGGGCGATGCTGCGCCACCTCAACATCAAGATCATGCCGAGCTACAAGCTCGACTACGACGAGTTTGATCTGATCCTGCTCGTCGACACCCATCCGGGGGCCGGCACGTGCCGCCTCCCGCCGGGCGTCGTTCCCGACGTCGTGGTCGACCATCACCCGTCCGTGCACGAGATGGAAGGCGTGGCCTTCCCGTACTACGACCCTGAGTTTGGGAGTACGAGCACGATGGTCGGGGCGCTCTTCGTCGAGAATGGCATCCCGATGGACCGCGGGGTCGCGACCGCGCTGACCTACGGGATCCGCACGGACACGATGGACCTCTCGCGCGGCACGTCGCCGATGGACGAGCACATCTTCCGTGAGGTCTACGGCCACTCGGACAAGCAGATCCTCTCCCGCATCGAGCGTGCGCGCGTGCCCCAGGAGTACTTCGTCGTCCTGGAGCGTGGGCTACGTCACGCGCAAGTGACCGACTTCGCGCTGACTACATTCCTTGGTGAGATCAACCACAGCGACTCCGTGGCCGAGATTGCCGACCTCCTGTTCCGTCTCGAAGGCCTGAAGTGGGTGATGGTGGCGGGCTACACGGGCGACACGATGTTCTGCTCGCTGCGCGCCCTGGCTGCGAAGACGATTCGCGCGGGCGAGGTCGCGCGTGACATCAGCCGCGGACACGGTGGGGGGCACGACACGTTCGCAGCCGCCCAGGTGCCGATGGCGGACCTCCTTGCGGATGTCGAGGCGCCGGGGGAGTCCGACGCTGCAGCCGCTGAGCCGGCCGCGGCGTACGGGCAGCTCCGCGAGCGCTTCCTGAAGGCCGTTCGTGCGAAGAAGAGTCTCACGCGTCCGCTGACGGTTCCGCCGGACGCGCGCACCACCGGAGGGTAGACCGGATGAGGGCAGGCGGTCAGCGCGTCAGTCGAGTGGCTGGGCTCGTGCTTGTGTGCGCGGTGCTCGGCAGTGGGTGGGCCGAGGCCAAGGAGCCGACGTTGGTGCAGCGCACCAGCACCTTCCGCAAGGCCATCCGCTCCAAGGACCCCAAGGCACTCGGGCGGGCTTTCGAGTACCTGCGCGGGGCCAAGGAGCCGG
Organism: Planctomycetota bacterium; assembly: GCA_029259795.1. Lineage (GTDB taxonomy): Bacteria > Planctomycetota > PLA2 > PLA2 > JAEUHO01 > JAHEIK01. Next base: position 15,229 of record JAJDEM010000088.1, on the reverse strand, counting down.
GTGTCATCGATGAGCTGACCTGGGGGCTGACCCAGGTCGAGGCCGCGGGCGCCAAGATCCACAAGCAACAGGAAACAGTCGAACTCGGCTACGAGAAGCTGTTCACGAAGCTGAACGACGCCAACCTCGCGTTCGAGTCGAGCAACCGCTCCTCGCGCGACATGGCGCGCTACAACAAGACGGCCAAGAAGATCTCCAAGGGACTCGACAACGCGGTCCTCCGGCTGAAGAACCTGGAGAACGACTTCACCCGCAATCGCGCCATGCTGACCCAGGCCGTGCTGGTCGCAGCCGAGCTCATGGAGAGTCTGGACGGTGAGGCGTTCAATGACGCCTTCGCACGCCTCACGGCGCAATGGCTACGCGCCAAGGGCCTCAGTTCGAAGCTGCGCTGGTTCGATGCCATCAGTGAAGTGGGGCGGCCTGTCGTTTCCGAGGCACTGCACGCCGTTGCTGCCGACGCCGAGCTGGATACCGTGCTGCGGGTCCGCGCGGTCGACGCGCTGGCCGCTCGACGTGACGGGCTCATGTTCGGCAAGGCCCTGACCATGCTCACACTGCCGGTCGACCAACAGCCCTTGCTGCTGGCGGCAATCCGCACCCTGCGCACGATGCATGACCGGCGCGGCATCGTGCCCTTGATGGGCTTCCTGGACAGGCAGGACCTCAAGCGCGAGCGCGGTGATGCGCATCTTGCCCTGGTCTCCCTGACCGGCGTCGACCACGGCCCGTACTCGGGCCAATGGAAGAAGTGGTGGGAGGACACCGAGAAGACCTTCACCATGCCCAAGGAGCCTAAGAGCGCCGGCGCCGTGAAGGCTCCCGAGGACGGGAAGACCTTCTACGGCATCCACACCTTCAGCGACAAGATCCTGTTCATCGTCGACATCTCGGGCTCGATGGACAAGCAGGCCAAGGGCAAGGGCGCGAAGGGCCGCACCAAGATGCAGATCCTGCAGCAGGAGCTCATCGGCACGGTAGCCAACCTCAATCCGACCGACACGTTCAACGTGGTGTTCTTCAACCACCAGGTCATTCCCTGGCAGCAGCGCAAGATCGTGGCCAACGAGCGCAACAAGAAGCTCCTCAAGGACTGGGTCACCGAGCAGAAGCCGCTGGGGGGGACGAACATCTTCGATGCCCTCGAGCTGGGCTTCAAGATCGCCCACCGCGTCACGGGGCCGCCCGACCTCGACACGATCTTCTTCCTGACGGACGGAAAGCCCACGGCCGGCAAGATCCGGGATCCCGCACGCATTCTCGAGATCATGAAGGCCTGGAATGAGACCGGCCATCTGACGATCCACACGATCGGCATCGGGAAGGACCACGACATGGACTTCCTCAAGAAGCTCGCGCAGATCGGCGACGGCACCTACATCAAGCGCTGAGTCCGTCCACGGCGCTACGCTGGACCCATGGGCAACCGCTACGAGCATCTCCGGCACCCGGATGCCGAACTCGACTTCCATGGCCTCGGACCGTTGCGCGGCGCCGAGATCAAGCGACGCACGATCGACTTCATCAAGGCCTCTGCCAAGGCAGGCCATGCGCGGGTGCGCATCATCACAGGCAAGGGCAATCGAAGCGCCGACGGCCCCGTGGTGCGTCCGCAGGTGGCTCGCACGCTGCGCAGCCTCGAGGCCGAGGGGTTGGTCGTGGACTACGCACCGGAGGCGCTCGATCGCGGGGGCGACGGGGCGTTCCGGATTCGACTGGCCTAGCCGTCACTACCGCCCACCCGGCTCCCCCTGTAACGTCTGATAATTGATCTTATGTTGCGTTGGATGGGTGGGTGAGCCCAATGGGCAGGATGGCGCTGACGGCGTCCGCGAAGTGGCCGCGTGCGCTGCATGCCAGGGCGCGGGCCCTGCGGAGTCCTGCCCACAGGCTTCGGCGACGCGCGCCGGCTACGAACCGCGCTTGCGGCCCACCACCAGCGTGGCGACGAAGGTCAGGACCAGCAAGGCACCCAGGCTCGTCAGGTACAGCAGGCGGTTCTGGTCCTGCAGCTTGCGGGCCGCCGCGTCCGCTCGGAACTCCTCGGCTGCGTCGTCGTCGCCCCGATAGCTCCGCGTCATCATGTCGAGGGCGAAGCCGATGAAGCGCCCTTCATCCTTGTCGCGCCCGCCCCCCGTGGCCATCAAGTAGGCAGCCAACGGGCTCGCTTCAGGCAGTCCTGCGGAGCCCTGGGTCTCGCGCAGCAGCCGGTCGTTGATCAGGGCACGCAGCAGCGGATAGGGATCGACCGCCCCCCCACCGGGCGGGGCTGGGTAGGGGAGCTCCGAGCTGCCCTCGAACGCCCAGCGCTCCGCGTCGGTCATGGCTTTGGTTGAGCCCGCGACCACGGCAGGTGCCGGACTCTTGCGCCACCAGTGGCGTGCGAGCACCCACGGGAAGGGGCCGTAGCCGCGGCGGTGGTTCGCGAGCACGGAGTCGAGATCCTGGGGCCGTCCGTCAAGCAGGGCGTACTCGGCATCGGCGCGCACAGCATCGGGCAGGTCGTCCGCCGAGGCGTCCGTTAGCCCGCCGAGCAGCAGCACGCCGAGCAGTGGCAGGGCGAGCCGTCGCAGGCTGAGGACATGCTGAATTGTCGTGCGCATCAGAGCCCCAGCTCCCTGTCGGCAAGACGGTCCGACGGGCTGCGGTCGTCGGTGAGGACGATTCCCCCATCGGTTGCCGGGTTGTAGCGTACGAGGTAGCGCTCGAGCGCGAACGCTGCGTATTGCATGCCCGGGTGATACGGGCCCAGCGACCCAAGCGCTTCGCTCGACCACAGTCGCGGGGCTTGCTTGGCGCCCGGTCGCGCCCACATGATCACATTGCCCGGATACGCGGGATTGGGCGCCGCCCAGCAGCGTCCGTAGACATGGTCCATCGTGTGCCCGACGGCCTTGGCCACCGGGCCGCGAAAACCGTGCCCCAGGACGTTCACGCCAATCCAGCCATTGGGACGGAGATGGGCCTTCACCTTGTTGAAGAACTCCTCCGTCGCCAGCTGGAACGGAACGTAGTTCGTTCGGGCGTATGCGTCCACCAGGACGAGGTCGAACAGTTCACTGCTCGGTAGTGCGTTGACCACCGTGCGCGCGTCTTCCCCAGTCACCACACGCAGGCGGTCGTTCGGATGAGCGCTGCGCGGCTTGGTGAGCTCCCCGTGACGCAGATGTTTGCGTGCCACATCGAGTACGGCCGGATCGATCTCGACACCGAGTACGTTCAACGTGCCGTGGTAGGTCTGCCGCAGCGTGCGGTGCACTGTGCCGCCCGCGTACCCGAGGATCAGGACGTCCAGCACCCGCTTGGGATCGGGCGCGCTAACCGGCGGCGTGCCGGGGGTGGACGAGAACTCGGGCGCGAAGAACGCGCCGAGTGCCATGTGCTCGAAGTAGCGACCCCCCGTGAGCCAGGCCCGCTGCTTCACCTCGCTCTCGATGAGCGCGCTCTGGTAGGTCTCCGCGTCTTCGTCGTGACGCAGGAAGATCGTCGACGTCTGGGCGGCTGCGGGGAGCAGGGCGGGTACGACCTGATCCGCGGGACCCGGGGCCCCCATCCAGAGGTTCTCGCGGACGACGCGGATGGCCTGGTACGCGGACTCGACCTCCTCGATCTGTCCGGGATGGACCCGCAGCGGCGGACGCTCGACCATCTGGTGGCCGAGCAGGCCCAGGGCCGTGAGCGCAGCGAGGCCAGCCAGCATCCAGGCAGGGCCCACGCGCTTCCCGTTCGCGCGCGGCGGCGCGAAGGCGAGCCCCAGCCCGCCCAGCGCCAGCGCCCCGAGCAGCAGCACGCCGCGCGAGCCGATCCACGGCACCAGCACCGCCGACGTCGTGAAGCAGCCCAGGAGCCCCCCCACTGTCGTCCACGCAAAGACCTGTCCTGCGGCACGACCGGTGTGCCCGGGGCGCGCGGCCATGCGGACGAGGAACGGTGGCGCCACGCCCAGGAGGACCATGGGCACGCCGAAGAGCAGGAGCGCCGAGGCCTTGCTCCCTTGATGGGCGACCGGGAGGATCCGCAGGCTGTCGACCCCTGCCGGCAAGAGTGCGTCAAGGAGGGACGGGCCCACGAGGGCGGCAACGCACACCGCAAGTGCGGCCGCGCCCAGCGCGCCGAAGAGCATGCGCCCACCGTGTGCACCGCGCGCAAGCGCTGCATCCGCCCAGCGTCCGCCGAGCAATGAGCCCAAGGCAAGTGCCAGAAGGATCAAGCCGATGATGTTGGCCCAGACATGATTGCTCTGGCCGAACCAAGGCGCCATGAAGCGTACGGCGCCAAACTCGAGCAGGGTCACGGCCCAGCCGCTGATGAGGGCGGTCACGACCCATCGCCGCGCGATGCCACCGCGGGTGGTCGGATCGGGCACTTCGGCATCGGGCAGCGCACCCGCATGGCCGAAGTGTGCGGCAATCAGACCCGAGACGCAAAGCAGCGCGGCGGCACCTGCACACCAGAACAGCGTCATGCGCGTACCGAGCACCTGGAGCATCCACAGCGGGGCCACCGTGCACCCCACGAGGCTGCCTACCGTGCCAAAGGCGTAGATCGCTCCTGTCGCCGCGCCTTCCCCGCCGCGCCGGGCGGCGAGGCGGATGAGGAATGGGCTCGTCATGGCGAGCAGGAACGTCGGAGGCCCGTAGAGCAGCACCGCGGCAATCAGGCTGCCGGTAAACCCCAGCGGGAGCCCACCCTCAGTGGGTAGGCCCGTCGGGATCAGCGCGCGGCACAGCGTGGGGCCGAGGAGCGCCGCGAGCACGACCCAAACACAGACCAGCCCATAGGCAAGAAACAGCGGCCTGGCTGTGCTGCTGCGCTCGCCGAGCCGGCCGCCCATGCGGTAGCCCAGCGTGAGCGCCAACAGGATGATCCCGATGACGTTGGCCCAGACATGCTGCGCCTGCCCAAACGCGGGGGCCAGCTGGCGGACCGCAGCGAACTCGAGCGCCAGGATCGTGAAACCGGACACAGCGGCCACGCAGAGGTGGGCGAGGCGCTCCATCCGCAGTCCTGCCTCCGCTCTGGGCTAGCCGCCGCCCAGCTCGACGGCCAGCTTGTGGGCCTGGGCCGTGAACTTGTTCTTCGGCATGCCGCAGACGCGCTTGATCAGCTTCAGGGCCTTCTCGGTCAGCCCCTCCTTGATGAGGTTGCGCGCCTTCGTCATCAGGCGCTCCGCGACGGCCTCTTCCTCCGCTGTAGCCACAGGGCCCTCGTCCTTCGTGACGACATCCTTGACGGGCTTCTTGATCTCGGCCTTGCGTACCGGGATGCGCACGATGCGCGACGGCGTGAGCCAGCCGAAGTACATCGAGCTGCGAATCACCAGTGGATCGCGATTGAAGAGGAAGTCGAAGTCGCGGCCCAGCGCTGCGATGCGCTGATCTTGGATCTCAACGATCTTGTCGTGCTCGGTGTGGCCATTGACGACCACCCGCACCTTGCGATCGAGGTCGACGATGTCGTCGTTCAAGAACAACGTAAACGTGTCGATGCCGAGCGCTGTGACGTTGATCGTGTTCGGATCATCCTCCGTGTCGACCACCGAGACCTTGAGCGTGCGCTTGGGTGCGTTCCAGTTGGCTCCGTCCAGGTTGACCCAGTAGGGCAACGCTTGGTCGGGGCGCGCGGCGTTCCAATCGATGTCAAGCGGCACCTTGCGGACCTGCTTCCCCATCCACTTCAGGAGCGTCGAGTTCGCGATACCCTTGGTGACGTTCGGATGCCCCGCCGCCTCGATCGACTTGGCCAGGTCCGGGTTGTCGACGACGTACACCGGTACGGAGGCGAAGTTCTTGACCATCGCCTTCTGCACGTCACTCAGCTTCCACTTGCCGCGCAGTACGATCCCCGCGAAGAAGATGGGCATCGAGCCCGCCATCGTGAGGGCGTTCTCGTTGCCGTCGAGAATGACACGATCGAAGTCGACGTGGTAGTGCTTCCAGAAGACCGAGAAGGGGTTCTGGAACACCTCCGCGCGGGGCTGGCCCTGGGCGGTGACGAACTTGCCTGCCGGGGCCATGGGCGCGAGGACGAGCCACTCCTTGTAGATCGCTTCCCAGATCTTCTTGTCCCCGTAGCGGCGCTTCATCAGCGACTTGCCCGGGTTCTTGTCTGCGTAGTCGCTGCGGTCGTGCAATGTGAGAAGGAGCGGCAGCGGGTCCTGGCGGGGGTACTTGGACCGCAAGTCCTTCGGCTTGGGGTACTTGCGCGGGATCGAGTACGTGATGCTCAGATCGTTCGACTTGATGTAGTGCAGCGTCCCGCCGAGGGGTTTGGCCTCCGTGATGCCCATGAGGCGGTGCCACTTGCGGTCGGTCATCGCAGGCCGGAACGAGCGCCCCTGGTAGACCAGCCAACGCAGCGCTTCCATGTCCTTGAGGAAGAAGCGCTTCTCGGCCGCCTGGGCTTCTAGCTGTGCGATGAACGCCGTGCGACCGCGCCAGTGCTCGTCCTCGAGATCGAAGTAGCTGCGAGCGGCCAGTGCCAACTCTTCGTAGGCCTTCGGATCCGCGAGGATGGCCTTCATGAGCGCCGGGCTCGCCGCCGCGGCCTTCTTGGTGTCACCTTCCTTGGCTTCGCCTTCCTTGGCTTCACCTTCCTTGGTGTCCGCCTCCTTGGCGTCCGCCGCCTTGGGCTCGTCGCCCTTGGGGTCCTCTGCGAGGGCACCGCGCGGTGTCGCAAGGAGGAAGGCGAGCAAGGCCGCCCCAAGCGGCAGAAGCAGCCAGCCGAAGGGGGTCTTGGGTTGGGCAATCGAGCGCATCGAGGTCTCCCGGGCCGGCGGAGTGGCATTCTACGGGAGGACACCCGCAGGCGGGCATCCGTCCGGAGACGCGAGCCTTCTATCGTACGTCGGGACGGCGCCCCGCGCGCCAGGTCCGGTCCACAAGGAATCGGTAGGTCATGGGTCCGCGTCCGATCGCCCGCGCCGTCCGAGTCGCCTCCCCCAGGTGCCGTGCCGCCTCGGCGTCGTTTCCTTGGAGATACAGTGCCCGGGCTGCGTTTTGCCGCCCCGCCAGGTGGCCGGGATCGAGACGCAGGCTCTCGAGATAGCTCGCCAGCGAGGCCTCCGCGCGGCCGGCGGCCGCGAGCGCGAGCCCCTCGTCGGAGCGCACCCCGGGATCGTAGGGATTGGCTTCGCGTGCCTTCGTGTAGCAGTCGAGAGCCTCGGCTGTATTGCCAAGGATGCGGAGGGTGTTGCCGAGATTCGCCCAGGCCCAGGCATCGTCCGGCTGGGCGGCGGCAAGGGCGCGCTGCACGCGCAGGCAGCGCGTCCGGATGCGCTCGTCGCGCCACGCCTTCCAGAGCCGGCTGTAGTCCCGGCTCGCGAGCCACGAGAGGCCGCCCGCCGCCGCCTCGCTGGTGGGCGTGCGCTCGATGGCTCGGACGTAGTCATCGGCGGACTGGTCCAACAACGTCTCATCCACCGCGTCGCCGCTCATGGCCAGCACCCCTCGCAGCCGACCGAGGGCAACCAGGGCGCGGCTGTCGGACGGGACGCGCGCGGCCGCGTCTTCAAGCAGCGGCAGCGCCTCCGGGATCCGACCGACACCCTCCAACAGCTCGGCCCGGGCGAACAGCAGCGGCACCCCGGCCTCGGCCGCCGGGGTGGGCAGACCGTCGAGCGCGTCAAGCAGCGCGGCGTGTGACTTGTGAAACCGCACGGCGCCGAGCGCGCGCTGCAGCACGCCCGCGCTTTCGGGTGAGGCGCGCACGGCAGCGGCGTAGAGCGGCATGCTCTTGTCCGGACGGCGGGCGGCGTCCCACGCTGCCGCAGCTCCGATTGGATGGCCGCTGGCGAGAAACGCTTTGGCCGCCGGCTCCCAGGCCTTCTGCACATAGTGCAGCCGCCCCTCGAGGTCGTAGAGCGGACGACGAGCCGAGGCCGGAAGGCTCTCGATCTTCGCCTGTGCGAGTACGGCGAGGGCTTCGTTCGTCTCCTGAAGTCGGTAGCGCGCTTCGACGAGGACGGACACGAGGCGGGCGCGGGTCGGCTCGTCCCAGCGCGGCGTTCGCACCACCGGCAGCAACCGTAGCGCGTCGATGGCATCCCGCAGGAAAGGGTTCACCTTCCGCCCCATGGACCCCGCCGCAATGTTGTCTTTTGCGACGGCGAGCAAGGTCGCCGCGTAGGCAACGCGCGCCGGCCCGTCCTCCTTGGCAAGGCGCACGAGGGCCTCGAGGTGCGGGAGTGCCGAGAGTCGATCGCCGGCGGCCTGATGGATGTCGGCGAGACCCTGACGAATGCGGCGTTCCTCGGCCCCTCCGCGTGGCGCGGCGTCCAACAGGCGTTCCAAGGCAGGGATCGCCTGGTCGGTGGGCAGCTTGCGTGCGTCGTCGATCACGTCCGCCTGTGCGCCCGGCGCGAGAAGAACCATGGCGAGCAGCACGCCCAGGGTGGTCAGCTTCACGGTGCACTCCCTTCGGCAGGGCCTGTGGCCGCTGCCGCTTCCGCTTCGAGGTCGAGTTGTTCGCGGTACCAGGCATCCAGCGCGTCCGCGTTGCGAGCGATCTGGGCCGCCGACCCGGTCGCCCGCGGTCGCCGCGTGGCTCCGGCAAGCATGCCCAGCGCCTCCGCCGCCGCGGCCCGCTCGGTGCCATGCACCGCGTGCCGGTAGCGATCCACCAGCGCAGGGACGGCCTGCCGGGTGCCGCTGACGGCCAAGACAACGGCGAGAACGTCGCTTCCCGGTGCGCCACGCTCCAGTCGCGCGATCAACGGCGCGGGGTCGGCGCGAGCCAAGTCGATGAGTCGACTCTGGGCCTTCATCACGTAGAACCGCTCGGGCCGCGCGGCCTTCCAGAGCAGGAAGTCGAGGTGTGCCTCGATGGGCAACTCGGGCAGGGCGTGGTGTTCGTCGAGAACATGCAACAGCCGCAGATCGCGTTCGGCTCCGAGCGTGGCCACGTAGGTGAGGAGTCCTGCCTTCGCCTCCCCATCGAGCGCGATGAGGCGGGCCTCCGCCGCCTTGCTGATTGCCGGATCGGCTGAGAGCAAGCGGCCGACTTCGGCCCCCACCGGATAGCTCGCAGGCATGACCGGCGCCGGTTCGACCCGAACGACGAGGTCCCGGCCCGGTGAGCCGCACGCAGCGAGGCCCAGAAGCAGTGCAGAGAGTTGGGTGAGCCGCGTGATCATGGGCCGTACGTGAATTCCACACGGACGATGACGCGCGCGAGCCAGAGCTTCTTGATGTCGTGGGCCGTTCCGGCAGTGAGGCTACGCTTGTTGAGCACGTCGCGCGGCGTCAGCCGATAGACGAGCCACGCTTCGCCCGTGCCCGAGGAGGCTTCGGGAACGTCGAGATAGCCAAGCCCCTCACCGCGCGTGGATGTGCGTACGAGCGGCGGAATCTGCGTGTCCTTCTTGCCGGAGCCTCGATAGAACTTCCGGAACTTCGCGAGGTGAGCCCGGTCCTGTTGCTGGGGGTCGGTCGGATCGAGAATCACCTTGCCCTGCGTGTCCCGGAGCAGGAGGTAGGTGTCGAAGGAGCGGTGGCGCGCGTCCGTAGGGATCGAGTGCCCGGCGCCCTTGTTGGTCACGTAGATGCGGAACCGATGGCCCCCGTCGGGCAGGGCGCCCACCTCGACATCGACCGCCGCGGCCTTTTCGAGCTGCGTCCTGCTATGCCCGCCAAACCAGGTGTGACGGTGGCTCTTGCGGACGGGGCCGCCCTTGACGAGCGGGCGCTCGACGACGGGCATGTGGCAGTCGATGCAGGTCTGGGCGTCTCGTTGGCGCGGCTCGGGCGCCTCGGGGGAGTACGGCCCGGCCAGCCACTCGTTGCCGGTGTCGTGCTGGTTGTGGCAGACGAAGCACATCTTCACGACGTCGGTCTGGTCCGGATCCTGCACCGGTCGGCAAGGCGCACCCTCCATGCCGCCAAACGGACCTGACACGTGCCCGCCGTTCTGGTGGCAGCTCAAGCAGGAGATGGCGTCATCGCGCAGCTCGCTGCGAGCGATCGGGATCTGGAAGCCCGAGTCGCGCAGGTTCACCGGCGCATGACAGCGGATGCACTCCTCCTTGTTGACCTCCGCGGAGAGCTCGCGAAACAGCGGATCGATCATGGCACGACCGTGATAGCTCTTGATGTACTCGGCGTAGATGGCCGTGTGGCAGCGGCCGCACTCCGCCGAGGTGCGGTAGGCGGGACGGCTCGTGTCCAACGCATCCCCCGGCTCCGGGTCCTGCGGCGTGTCCTGCGCGTCGACCCCGGGCGAGGCTTCCTCGCTGGAGCCGCCGCTGTCCCCGCAGCTGGCCAGGGCGAATGCGAGCCCGATGGCATAGAGCGCGAGCCCCAAGGCCAGCGCGCGTCGTAGCACGGTGCGGGGCTTCTGCATGCGTGAGAACCTCATGAGGACAAGCCCGCAGCGACGGGTACGGGGGGGAGGGCAAGCACGGCGGCCGGTGTCGCGGCCGCCAGCGAAACGCTGGAGCCGATGGCGAGCGGCGCGTCGCTCTCTCCCTGGACCGTGGCCCCGCCAACGCGGGCCGAAAAACGCCAACGGCATCCCTGCGGGGTGACGTCGATCACCTCGGCGGCAACACCGCCGGCCGTGACGATCCGAATGGACTCCGGGCGCCAGAGCACGCTGCAGGGCCCCGCGCCCGTGCTTGTCGGATAGGTCCCGAGCGGGGTCTCTACGTGATCGGCCTGGACATGCCCCGCGACCACGGAGACCGGGCCAAGGGCGCGTGCGCCAAGCAGCGTTCGCGGGTGCGCATACACATCCTGGGGAATCCCGACCTCGACCACGGTGCCAGCCCTGAAGATGGCGACGGACTGGCCGAGCTCCAGGGCCTCTTGCGGATCGTGCGTGACGTAGACCAGCGTGGTGCCGTGCTCGCGGGCCAGCCGACGGATGAGCGAGCGCAGGGACTCGCGCAGCTCGGGGTCGAGGTTGGCGAGCGGCTCGTCGTAGAGGATCACGGCAGGATTCGCAGCCAGCGTGCGCGCGATCGCAACGCGCTGCTGCTCGCCCCCACTGAGGGTTCCCGGCCTACGGGCGAGCAAGGAGAGTGGCAGGCCCACCTGCTCGGCGAGCTCCTCGACCTGCGGGTTTGCCAGCGCCGCGCGGCCGCGGGTACGACCCGGCAGGCCGAAGGCGATGTGCTCGGCGACGGTCATCTGGGGCCAGAGCTCCAGCGCCTGGAACACGACGCCGACGCCGCGCTCCTCGGGGGCCAGAAAGAGCCCCGGATGGCCCGGTGCCCGCTGACTGCTGAGTACGCGGTCCCCTAGCGTGATCGTGCCGCGGGTCGGGCGCTCGAGGCCGGCGATTGCCCGCAGCAGCGTGGTCTTCCCTGCACCGCTGCCGCCCAGGACGACCAAGCACGTGCCCGAGGCGACCTCGAGATCGATCCCTTCCAGAGCCGGCGTGCCGTCGGGCCAGCTGAGCGCGAGGTCGTCCATGCGAAGGCGGCCGTCGTTCACGGGCTCCTCCGCGCGGCCAGCGCCGTGAGTGCTGTGGCGCGAGTCAGCCCCGTCGTGAGCGTCTCGGGCGCGGGGTGCGGGTTGTGCGCATGGTTGGGAAGCTCGAGGCCCAGCTGCAGCAGGCGCCACCAAGACTCCCGAACATGCCGGTCCTTCGCACCCAGCCCGCTCAGGACCGCGTCGAGGTGCACTTCGCCCTCCTGGACAAGCAACACGACGGTTTCGGCGCGGGTCCAGTCCGCGGACTTGGTCTTCGGGGCCGCAGCGCGCACCGCCGCGAGGACGGCCGCCGAAGGCTCCGCCGCGACCAGCGCCTTGAGCGCGCTGACACGCGGGCCGGGGCTCGGATCGCGCAAGGTCCGCAGCAGCGCAGCGCGTACGGCGGCGCGGCCGACGACATACGGGGCAAGCGCTTCGGCGCCTGCGGCGCGTACGAACGCGAGTCGGTCCCCGAGCAGGTCAAGGAGCGGTTCGACGGCCCGGGGGTCACGAACCATCGCGAGCGTCCGGGCCAACTCGGCTCGTGCCGAGCCTCCGGTCGTTGACGCCAACGCCGCGAGCAGGCTCGGGGTCGCTGCCTTGCCGAGGATCGCGAGAGCCGGCTTCGTGATCATGAAGCTGCGCACGTCGGTGCCAAGCAACTTGCTGACGAGGGCACCGGCAGCCTTTTGGAAGCCCGCATCGTCCTCGTTCAGCTGACGGGTGAGCAGCGCCGTCTCGTCACGGTGGGCGTGCCACCAGGCCGCGAGCCCAAGGAACGCGCGCGTCCGCGCGGCGACCCCGCTGTCGACGTTGTAGGCGGCGACGAGGGGTGCGGCGTCCGTGTGTCTCAGTGCGCGACGCAGCGCGTCGTGGGCGTCTTGAAAGACGCGGATGCGCGCGTTCACGCGGGACGGATCCAGGTGCTTGTGGATCACCCAGCCGACGGCGCCGGGAACCCCAAGCCGCAGGAGTGCATCCGCAGCCGCGACATCCGTGGCGAAGTAGTCCACGCGCCGCCAGTCTTCCTGGCGGACGTTCGTCGCCGAGGTGCCGGGATAGTCCCACTGATCACGGGCTCGGAAGACATCCCCCGTGTTCGTGAGATGCGCGACCAGTGCCACGGCGCCCGCTGGATCGCCGAGGTCGCCAAGCGCCGTTGCCGCCGCGACGCGGATCCAGCCCTGGGGTGCGCCGAGCGCCTTGGCGAGCAACGGCGTCGCGCGCTTGTCCCCGAGGAAGCCAAGGGCGAGCATGGCGCGCGCTGCGCGTGCTTCACGCCCCGCGGGCTCCCCCGCCGCACCTTGACGCGCTTCATGCAGAAGGAGCGGCACGCTGGCCGGGCCGGCCTCGAGCAGTGCGTCCATGCCCTGCTTCATCAGGACGGGATCATCGGAGACGGCCTGATCGAGGAGGGCGGCAATCGGTCGTGTGGCGTTCAAGCCGGCGGCTACCGCCGCCGCATCCCCCTGGAGTAGCGGCGCACCCTCGACGTCGCCGACACTCCCAAGCTCTCGGCGCAGGACGGCACGTACGAGGTCAGGGAGCGGCCACGCGGCGACGATCGTTGCCGTGGAACCCGAGGGGCGGCGACCGACCAGCAAGCCGGACGCGGCGAGGCATGCCCGCGTAGACGGCGTCAGGCCCTCACGCGTCAGCCCCTCGTCGATGGTGGCGGCGCAGCGTACCCGCAAGCTCTCGGGCACCCAGCCGGCGTCCGACGCCCGCAGGAGCAACCAGCCCGCAGTCTCCGGAGCGTGGGGCAGAAGGGCCAAGGCCGCGCGCGCCGTGCCCGCCGAATCGCCAAGCGCCTCGGCAGCCAGGACCTTCGCAGCGGCGCTGAGGCGGCGCGCGAGCGGCAGGTCCCGGCGCGCGGCCTCGAGCAGCGCCCGCTCCACGCCATCCTCGGCGTGAACGGGCCGCGCAGGCCCCGCCACGAGGGCCATGAGCAGGAACAACCCCAGCGTCGTTACCAGACGCAGCCTCGGTGTGTCGCGCGGGGTACGGGAATCAGTCACGGGGCTCTACTCCGCCAGGGTTCGGAAACTGGGCCCGCACACCGCGTACCGCCTCGTCACGCGTCTGGAGGTTGCCCTCCAGCTGTTCGTCCTGGACCCAGCGAAGCATCGCCCCCAGCGCGGGGCCCGCCTCGTAGCCGAGGGTCATCAGGTCGCGCCCGTTCAATAGCGGCGGCGGGATGAGGGGCTCGTTGGCAAACGTCTCCAGCCGCTCCCGCAGGAACGCGAGGATCTCGAAGTTCCCGTGGCTCGCCCCGCAGTCGGCGGCGTGCAGCGCGAGGTGCAGCTCGAGGTCCTCCTGGGCCAGGAACCGGCGCAGGCGCGCGGAGCGCATCTGCGGCGTCGCTGCGATCTGGATGTGCGCCCGGATCAGCGCGCCGACGCGTTCGACGAGGCGCTTGGGCAGCCGCAGGGCCTCCAAGATCGCCGCGCTCGCGGCGACCCCCTGGTGATCATGGCCGTTGAACCGGATGCGCCCGTCGGGATCGACGGTGCGCGTCGCGGGCTTCGAGACATCGTGCAGCAAGCACGCGAGCAGGAGTACGCGGGTGTCGTCGTCGCTCGCGGCATGGGGCTCTGGAAGGACGACCTGATCCAACACGAGGCTCGTGTGGACGAAGACGTCCCCCTCCGGGTGGTAGATCGACGGCTGGGTCACGCCCTGCATGGCCTCGACCGCCGGCAAGACGAACGGCAGCAGCCCCGCATCGCGCAGCAGACGCAGCCCCCTCCCGCGGCCGTAGTACAGGATCTTCAGTAGCTCGTCCCGGATGCGTTCCGCAGAGACGTCTTCTACGAGCGGCGCGAGGCGCTTGACCGCCTGCCAGGTCGCGGGCTCGATCGCAAAGCCCAGCTGTACCGCAAACCGAACGGCCCGCAGGATGCGGAGATGATCCTCCTCGAAGCGTGCGGCAGGGTCACCGATCGCACGCAGGAGCCGGCGTCTTAGATCCTGCAACCCACCCACGTAGTCGTCGATGGCGCCCGTGAGCGGGTCCTCGAAGAGACCGTTCACCGTGAAGTCTCGCCGCTGCGCATCCCGGGGCGGATCGGAGAAGGCCACGCCGCTCGGCCGGCGGCCATCGACGTAGAGGCCGTCATCCCGGAAGGTCGCCACCTCGATGTCCCCGTCGGGGCGTGGCAGCACCAGCACCCCGAACTGGGCGCCGACGGCGACGGCTTCGGGGAAGAGCACCTGGCCTTCCTCCGGGGTCGCCGAGGTGGCCAGGTCGAAGTCGTTCACGGGCCGACCCAGCAAGCCGTCGCGGACCGCGCCACCGCAGAGCAGCGCCGTGTGGCCCGCGGCCTGCAGCGTGGCCGCCACGGCCAGCGCCGCGGCGCGGCTCGGATCGGAAGTCAATTGGGGTTCGGACACGGCGACATGCTACGGGCGCAGGGTGCGAGTTCTCAGCGTCCGTTGCTCAGGCCGGGCGCTCCGGCCGCAGGCCGGTCTCCAGCGCAGCGAGGAGACGCTTGCCGAGCCCGGGATCGACAGGGTGATTGCCGTAGCGGGCGTCTTCGTACGAGCGGGTCAGTTCCGTGAACGGCTTACCGGCCCGGGGCAGGCGCTTGGAGACAAAGTGCGCGAACTCCTGTGTCGTCCACGCCATGGGGCGTCGGACACCCTTGCGGGCGAGCAGGAGCAGGGCACGCCCGTAGGCGCCTGCGGGGATTCCCTTGCCGGTCGCCGTCACCATCCGGCGTAGGCGCAGCGCCTCCCGCCGCCGCCCAAGCAACCACAGCAGGAGCAAGCCCAGGGCGACCCCGGCATAGCCCGACCGCTTGGAGAAGAGGGCGCTC
>JAJDEM010000087.1 GCA_029259795.1 Planctomycetota bacterium | reverse complement strand
GCGCGTGGCGTGGTCTGCCACGCGAGTGCGATGAAGGGGTCAGCACGGCCCCAGCACGCGCCGTCGCCCTCAGGCGAGGAGGTCGGCGTCGCCAGAAGAGTTGACCAGCAGCGTGGTCGGGAGGCCCTCGAGAAGGTCGGTGTAGCGATCGTGCATGGCCTCCTCCTCTCCCGGCGGCGGGAGGAAGAACCCGAGCAGCACGAGGGTCGCGTCGGTCGAGGCTGCGTGCAGGATCTCGGCGAACGGGCGGTCGGAGAGGACGACCTCCGCCCAGCCGCGGATCCGAGCCGCCTCGATGATCGAGGTCAGCTCCGCCTTGGCCTCCGCCTGCTCCTCCTCCTTGTCGACGACGCGCATCACCCGGATGCGGGTGTACTGCCACTCGGGATTGCCCATCAGGAGGTGGGCAAGGATCAGCATCAGCGAGCCGTTCTCGCGTCCGCGCCACCAGACATCGATGCGCTTGCGGCGCCTGGGCACGGGCTTGGCCCGGTTGGCGAGGATCAGCAGGCTCTTCCCGATCTCGGCCCCGCAGCGCAGGTGGCCCACAAAGGAGGATGCCCGCGCCCGCTCCGCAGACCATCCGAAGAGCACGAGGTTCGGCTTGATCGGCCCGATGGAGTGTGCCTGCAAGACGATGCGGAGCCCCACGTTGAACTCGGGCACCACGACGGTCTCGGGGAACGCGGGGAGTTGTTCCTCCTCGATGAACCCGGCGAGGTCCTCCATGGCGCGTCGGCGCTCGTCCGCAAGCTCGTGGATGTCCCCCACCAGGATCTGCGCCAGCGTGACCACGCCACGGCGCGCCTCGAACCAGAGCGCGTACTTGACCAAGCGCAGACGCGTGTGCGGGTTGCCCGTCAAGACGAGCACGGTCGGGCGCCAGTTCTTCGGATCCGACGGCAGCTCCTGCAAGCGAAGCAGGTTGTTGCGCGCGCGCGTGTAGATGAAGCCTCGGCGCGCATCGCCGAAGTTCGCAGTAAGGCCGCGCTGGGCCACATAGAACCAGAGCGCAACGATGACGGCTGTCGCAACCAGGGCGGCCACCCAGTCGACGAGCACGGCAATAGCAATGCAGCCCAGCCCACCGAGGAAGCCGCCCGTCCAATGAAACCACCGGAAGCGCGGTCGGAACGAAGGGTTCGCCCCCACCGCCTCGATGAAGGCGGCGCCGTTGGTCACCCCATAGGCCGCAAGGAAGAACATCGACACGATGCCTGCGACCTGGTTGAGGCCGTCCTCGGAGTCCCCCGCCGCCCACAGCACGCCGAGGGTGATCGCAAACGTAAGGCACATCGCGCGGCGCGGTTCGTCCGCGCCCTTGGTGCCGCGCGCGAAGATCCGGATCGGCGCGAAGATCTCATCGCGCGCGAGCGCCTGCAGGACGCGCGGCGCGGCGACGAGCGAACCGATCGCACTCGACACCGTGGCCGCGAACACGCCGGCCGCCACGATGAAGCCCGCGCCGAAGAGGCTGAGGTCCAGCATCGACTCATACGGCGCGGCGATGAGGTTCTCGCGGGAGATCGCACCGCCGCACAACAGGATGTGCAGCCCATAGATCACGGCGGAGACCAGGACGGCCCAGAACGTGCCGCGGGGAATCGACACGGCCGGGTCCTTGAGATCGCCGGACATGTTGACACCGGTCATGATGCCGGTGACCGCGGGGAAGTAGATCGCGAACAGGATCCAGAAGCCGGGCGTCGCGCGCACCTCGCTCGTGGCGGGTTCCAGGTTGGCCCGGAACGTTTCGGCGTCGAAACCCACGATCGCTCCGCCGAGGAAGGAGAGAATCGCAAGGCCCAGGATGCCGAGCACGACATACTGCAGTCGGATCGCCCAGTGGGCTCCCAGGTAGGCGACGACGAACAGCACGGTCGCCAATACGAGGCTCACCGTCTGGAACTGATCGCGCAGCGACGGCACCGCCGCCACCAGCGCTTCGGTGAAGCCCAGCACATAGAACGGAACCGACAGGGCCTGCGCGAGGAAGAGCGTGACCCCGATCGCACCGCCGAACTCCGGCCCGAGCGAGCGCGAGATCAGGAAGTACGCGCCGCCGCCGCGCACCTCGCTGTTCGTGGAGATCGCCGAGATCGACATCGCCGTCAGCAGCACGATGACCTGGCAGCCACCGAGGATCAGCAGTGCGTGGACGATGCCCGCCTGGCCAACGATGTAGTTGGCACGCAGGAAGAGGATGACACCGAGGATCGTAAGGAGCGTCGGCGCGAACACGCCTGCAAACGTCCCGAAGGCATGCGTCCGCCCGGGGTCCGTCGCTGCGGACGTACCGTTCCCGCCGTTGCTACCGGACTCGTGCTCCGCGGCCATCGGCAGACTGTCCTTTGAGGGACGGACAGCCTCGCAGAGGGCTAGGCGGTGGGCTCGGCGCCGATCGGGCCGTCCCCGTCGGGGGTCGCACGCCGCAGGGTCGAGACGTCCGTTCGCAGCCCGTTGATCGTCTGCTGCAGGCGCTCGGAAACCTCCGAGAGCTCCGCCGAGGAGGTCGAGATGGCCTCGGCGCCGTCGTGGACCTGGCGGATGGACGCCTGGATCGTCTCGGTACCGGAAGTCTGCTCGGCCACCATCCCCCGAATCCGCTCGAAGCGCGACGTCAGCTTGCCGACATCCTTCATGATGCTGCCGAGCTCCTGCCCGATGTGGTCGGCCTTGGCCACGCCGTCCACGACCTGCTCATGGGAGGCTGCTGCCTCCCGCACGCCCTCTTCGACGCCGTCCTGCATGTCGCGCACGATCGCCTCGATCTGCAGCGTGGCCTCCGCGCTCTGATCGGCGAGTCGCTGGATCTCGCTCGAGACGACGCGGAAGCCGCGGCCATGCTCGCCCGCCTTCTCGGCCTCGATGGCGGAGTTCACCGACAGCAGGTTGGTCTGGTCGACCACCTTCACCATCATGACCGTCGCCAGTCGGATCTTGGCGGCGCTCTTCTGGATGCGCAGGACGCGCTCGCCCATGCGGTCGGTCGCCGCCGCCATGACGCGCATGACCTCGTCGAGCTGCTGCAGTTGCTCGCGCCCAGCCTCCGCCCGCTTGGTCGTGTGACCGGCCACACGGTGGATCCCCTCCACGGCCTCGAGCAAGGCCTCCAGGGTCGAGGAGATCGAGTCGACGGCCTTCGAGGCGTGCAGCGCCGAGGCTTGGAACTCCGTCGCAGTGACGGCCTGCGCGCGCGCGGATCCCGAGATCTCGGTCGCGGCCCCGGTGACCTCGACCGTCGTACGCGCCACCGCGCGATGGACGTCCTCACGCCGGCGCAGCTCACCGCGGAGGAGATCGGTCTGGCCCTGGACCCTGGCCTTCAGCGTGCGGTTCCAGCCGACCACGCCGCCCACGAGTCCGAGGACGAGCGCCAGCACGCCGAGGATCGGAACCCACGGAAAGTCCGACTCGGGCTCGGGAATGTGCATGTGAACCCAGCGCTTCTCGATCGCTTTGAACTCCTCCTTGGTGATCGTCGCGAGCGCCTTGTCCAGGATGTCACGCAGCAAGGGCCAGTCGTTGCGCACACCGATGGCAAGATCGGTCTTGCCCGGGGTGCGCGCCGCGAGGCGCACATTGCGGATGCCTAGCTCGTGCAGTGCATAGAACGACGTGGCCGGGTCGTTCACCATCGCGTCCACGTCACCGCGCGAGAGCATGCCCAGGCCCTGCTCGATGTTGGGCGCGGCGAGCAGGGTGATCTCGGGGTGATCGCGCGCGAGCGCCTCCTCCCACCAATAGCCCGCCACGACCGTCACGGCCTTGCCGTGCAGGTCCTTGAGCGTCCGTCCACCGGTGGAGTCGGTCCGGACGAAGATCACGCCGGGCTGGGTGATGTGCGGCCGCGTGAAGAGCATGTACTTGCGCCGGTCGGGTGTCGCCACTGCTGAGGAGTAGCAGTCGATCTCCCGCGCCTTGACGGCCTCCACGACGGCCGCCCAGCTCTTGGCCTGAACGAACTTGAACGTCACCCCGAGTCGCTTGGCGACCAGGGCCAGGTGCTCCGCCGCAATGCCCGTGAAGCGTCCCGCTTCATCGAAGGTCTCATACGGCGGCCAGTTCGGATCGGGGCCGAACGTGATGACCGGGTGGGCCGCCAGCCACGCACGCTCCTTGGCCGAGAGCGCGACCGCCTCTCCAGGCGCATCGTCGGCGGCGGCGAGGCCCTGGAAGAAGCCAAGCCCGAGCACAGCGAGGAGAACAAAGAGAGTGAGGCGCATGGGCACAGAGGATAGGGAGCGTCGTCCCCCACACAGGGTCCTTTTTTCGGTCCGGAGGGAGCCCGCCCCCATGCTGGGGCCCCCACCGGGGGATCGCATGGCCCAGCCGCTCAAGAACCACTACGATCGCGCGTATGTCACGCGCCTGGCGGGCGTACTCGCTTCGTGCTCGAGGGCGGCGGGCTCCGAGCCACCGTTCGACGAGGGTGCCTTCGTGGGCGCCGTGTTCGCCGAAGGCTGGGACGCGCTGGCGTTGTTGGCTCGCAACGTGCGCATCAGCGAGGCCATGCGGGCCTGCCTACCCGCGGACTACCTCGCCGCCCTGTCGATCGTCCGAGCCGCGGGCGCGGCCTTCGACGGCTCCATGGCACTGTTCTTCCCTGACTTCGTCGGGCGCTTTGGCCTCGAGGCTTGGGAGGCCTCGGTGGCTGCCCTGCACTGGCTGACGCGCTTCGGCACCTCGGAGCTTGCCGTCCGCCCGTTTCTCAAGGCCGACGCACCGCGCATGCTCGCCACGATGGCGGCGTGGACCACAGACGAGAACGAGCACGTGCGTCGGCTCGCGAGCGAGGGCTGCCGCCCCCGCCTGCCTTGGGCGATGGGCCTGCCGGCCTTCGTGGCCGACCCCACGCCCTTGCTGCCGCTGCTCACCGCCCTGCGCGATGACGAGAGTGAGTACGTGCGCCGCAGCGTCGCCAACAACCTCAACGACATCGCAAAGGACCACCCCGCGCTCGTCCTCGAGATCGCGCACGATTGGCACGGCCGGAGCCCCGACGTCGATCGTCTGGTCAAGCACGCCTGCCGCACCCTGCTGAAGGCGGGCGACGCGAGAGCCATGCGCTTGTTTGGATTCCAGGACCCCTCCGATGTGGAGGTAACGGACCTACGCGTCGAGGAGGGCGTCGTGCCGCGGGGCGGCGACGTCGCGTTCCGCTTCGCGCTGCGGCGCGCCGGTGGACTCGGCAAGCTCCGCCTTGAGTACGCCATCGAGTTTGCCCGCCCGCGCGGACGTACGGGGCGAAAGATCTTCAAGATCTCGGAGTCGACCTCGGATGAGACATCGCGGGAGGTCCGCCGCCGCCACTCCCTCGTGGATCGTAGCATTCGCAAGCACTACCCAGGCCCGCATCGAATCACGCTCGTCATCAACGGAACGCCGAAGGGCTCGGCCGACTTCGAGCTCGAGGGCTGACTCGACAACTGCTCAGCGCCTGACCGTGTCCTGCTTCTCGCCTTGGAGCTCGCGGATGGCTGCGAGCGCGGAGGTGCGCACGGTGTGGGCCTTGTCGTCGGCGATGGCCTTGCGGAGCACGGGAATCAGCTCGGCATGCATCGTGTGCCCGATTCCCAAGGCCGCAGCGGCCCGCACGCGCGTGTTCGCATCACTCGTGAGCATCACCTTCAAGCGCTCGAGGCCCTCGGCGGACTTGAGGTAGCCGAGGGCCTCGGCCGCGCCGGCGCGCACGGTGTCCTTGGCGTGCTTGCTGTGTTCGAACACCGCCTTGATGACGCGCTCGTCCTGCGGGGCCGAGCGCGCGAGCGCGAGGCAGCTGGCGCTCAGCACCTCGATCTTCGTACCGCGCTTGCCAAGGACGCCAAGCAGGGCGTCGACGCCGCGTGCATCCATGGCCGCCCCAAGCGCGTGCGCCGCCTGTTGCGCGACGAGGAAGTCCTTCGAGTTCAGGGCCCTCGAGCTGCAGAGGAACTCGATGGCCGTCTTGCCCCCGATCTTCGCAAGGGCAAAGAACGCCGCCGTGACGTACTCCTTGCTCTTGCGACCGGTGGCGAACTTCATCAGGGCGTCGCGGGCCGCGCGGTTCTTCTGCAGGCCGAGGTCCTTGACCCGATCCACCAACAGGCCCTGGTGCTTGTTGTCCTCGAGGTAGGCGATGCGCTTCTTGACCACGCCCCGGTGGCGAGAGCGGTTCTTCCCACGGATGTCGGGCTCGACGTCGGCCGGCTCCAGCCACGGGTTCACCGCGCCGAGGAACAGGCCGAAGTTCTCCACGGACAGGTAGCCCTCAAAGCGCGCGACTTCCTTGCCCTCCGGATCAAACAGGATCCCGGTCGGCACCTTCTTCACGTTGTGCGCCGCGACCAGGTCCTTGCTGGCGTCGGCGTCGATGCGGGCGCACGAGAGGCCCCCGGCCCCGTCGGTGGCAGCCTTCGCCGTGTAGACGATCTCGCGCATGGAGCGCGAGTCGGCGTTGCCGTCGGACTCGAAGCTCAGGAACCACGCCCCGGCGATCTTGGCCGCCGCCGCCCGGGCGGCCTCGACCGTGTCGACGAAGGCCAAGGGCGATTCCGAGCGAGGCAGCGCGCGGTCTTCGGCGTGCGCGCCGCTCGCAGGCGGCGCGGCGGCGGGTGCGGCACCGATCGCAGCGCCCGGCTCGGCGACCACGGCGTGCCGGCCCCCGGTGCCACGCAGCACGAGCTGCCAGCGGCGACTCCCCGCGCTCGCGATGTCCTTCACATCGTGCGCCTCGCCCATCTCAGGCCGGCCACCCGCACTCGCGCTCTGGATCGTCCAGGCATCGCCGGGGCCATAGCGCGCGTCGTTGTTGCGGTCTGTGAGGACGATGTCGTAGAGCTTCTCCACGATCGTCACCCGGCCAAACCGGAATCCCTGGCTGGTGTAGTTGAACGAGTCGGGCCGCGCCGTCTTGGAGGAGACCGCGATGTAGGCGCGGAACGGATGGTCCTCGATCTGGGGCTTGCCCTTGGCGCCATGATCTACCTTCACGACAAAGTTCCAGGTCGACCAGATGGTCTGCCCGGAGGACTGCATCCGCGCCGGGAGCGGTGTCTCATCATCGAGCGAGCCGTCGCCGTTGAGATCGATGACGAGTTGATCGTACGCCTCGCCGGCCTTCGTCCGGGCAACGACGAAGCGACGCGGCGCACTGCCCGCCGGACCGAAGGGCAGCGTGCCCCCACGATGGTCCGAGCCTCCGCCGGGCGCGCCGCCCCCCGCCTTGAGGCTCACCGAAGAAGAGATCGGCTGGAAGCGCGGACCCAGCTGTGCACTGCGCGGTCCCGGCTGGAGCTCGACGGCGACGCTCAGTTCCCCCTTGGCGGCAGCCGTCCCTACGGGCAGGAGAAGTGCCAGTGCGACAACCCAGGCTCCGAAGCGACGCATAGCTGACCTCCCCGTGGGTCCCCTAGCCTACCGCAGCCTCGCTAGTCGGGCAGACCCCATAGCACCCACGCAGCCCAGTAGCGCGGCGCGGCCCACTTCGGCTGGTTGCGAACATGCTCTTGGGCACGCTGAAGGGCGCGCGCCGGTGAGAGGCCCCGGGGTCGCTTCGTCTGCCCCGGCTTGGCCGGCGGATTCCAGAGCTCATAGAACTTCACCATGAGCGCGCTTGTCGCCTCGTCGTCGACCTTCCAGAGGGAGCACAGGATGCGCGGCGCGCCAGCCAGCATGAAGGCGCGCGAGAGGCCGAGCAGGCCCTCGCCCGCATGCACCCGACCGCGGCCGGTCTCGCAGGCGGAGAGCACGACCAAGTCGGTCGAGATCTGGATCTGGTCGTGGATCTCGTCGGCGTGCAGGAAGCCGTCGTTGTGCTCGTCGCGCGCCAGAACCAGGGCGGATTGGGTTGGGATCAGATCATCGACGACGCCGTGGCACGCCAGATGGACGGAGCGCCAATGGCCCTTGCTCGCCAGGACGGCTCGCAAGCGTGTCTCACTCGCCTCCGCGCCCAGGAGGAACGCGTCGCCGCGGATCCCCACCGCCTCTTTCCGTGAGGCGGGCAAGGGTGCGAAGTCCCGTCCCCGGTGGGCACTGGCGATCGTCGGTGCCGCCTGCACCCGGGTCCCGTACTCGGGATCGGCAAGCGCGAGCACCTTGCCGCCGACATGGGTCTTCGCTTGGCGCAAGGCAAGCCACGCCGTCGCCGAGGGCACCATGGCAAACTCACGCGCCGGATCGAGTACGGCGAATGGCACATACGCCAACGTGCGCGCGGGCGAGATGATCACCCGCTTGATGTGCGCGGGGATCTTCAGCGGCGCATAGATCTCGGAGCGGAGCACCTCCGCTGCCGCCTTGTCGCCTGGGTCCGCGGAGAGCTTCTCGATCGCCTTCTCGATCACCGGGAGCTTCCCCAGCAGGAGGGTCTTGCCCTCCTTGCGCGTGAAGAGCGCTGCGACAAAGTCCCAGCCGTCGTGGCCGTAGAGAACGAAGGCGTCCTCCGGACCACAGAGTTCCATCGCCTCTGCCGCTGTGGCCGTCTCGCCGTAGCCACCGGCTTCGAGCCCCGCCTGCGACCGCACCGATTGTTGAATCGCGCTGACGGCATCGCGCTCGCGCGCCAGCGCTGCCTCGTAGAGCTCACGCGCCGCACGGCTCTTGGCGCGGTCACCGCGCCGACGCATGACTTCCCAGCGCTCGTAGGCCATGGCGGCAGCCGCACGCGCCTCGTCCTGAGCCGCGCTCAGTTTCGGCGGGATGCTCGCATTGCGCAGACGGTCGCGCCCTCCCAGCGAGGCAACGACACTCTGCGCGCGCATGCGCTCCACGAAGTGATAGAGATCGGCGCCACTCCGGCCCCGCACGGCGGCGGCCGTCCCCCACTGGGTACAGCGATTGAGACGGTCGCGGGCGTGGCCCCTTGCCGACTCACTCAGGTCAAGGCCGTAGGTCGACCCGAGTTCGAGACCTTCTCGCGCACGTGCGATCGCGGTCTTGTACTCACCACGAAAGTAGTGGACTTCGGCGAGGGCGGCGAGCACGCGAGCACGCAGTGGGATGCTGTCCAGCTCGACGGCAATCTCTGCCGCGAACTGGATTTCCTCCAACGCTCGCTCCCTCTCCTTGTTCCAGAGCAATGCGCGGCCGAAGAGCGTCCGCGCGCGGACCTCATCGACGCGATGCCTCTGGACGCGCGCCAGTCCGATGCCGTGGGTCGCCACCTTGATCGCGTCTTCGTAGTGGCCAAGAATCAACTGGAGTTCCACGACGTTTTCGAGGGCGTCGAACAACGCGCCCGTCTTGCCCGCGCGTTCGTTCTCTCCAGCGATCGCCTGGAACTCCACCAGCGCTTCCGCATGCCGACCCAACTGCCAAAGGCACTTGCCCGCCAGCCTGCGAGCCCCAAGGATCAGCCCAACGTTGCGGTACCTCGCCAGGCGCGCTCGTATCCGGTTGGCGCTTGCGAGGGCGGCTTCGTTCGCGCCCAGGGAGAACTGCACGTGGGCCATGGCGAGTTCG
>JAJDEM010000086.1 GCA_029259795.1 Planctomycetota bacterium | reverse complement strand
CCCGCGGCCACTGATCTTGTACTCGCCGCTGTGCTCGATGTTGTCGAGCCGCCAGGTACCGTCCTGCAGGATCGCCGGATTCTCGTGATACCAGCCGTTGCTCGTGTCCTGCTTGTTCACGGTGACACGCACGCTCTGGGGCGGAATGCCATCCGGCATCTGGATGCGGCCCGCCAAGACCAGGCCGGGCTTCAACTCGACGGTGATCGACTTGGTGTGGTCGGCCTCGACCTTGGTCTCCTGGTTGGTTACGTAGCCGGGGGCCGACACGTGGAAGGTGAGCGCGGAGTCAGCCAGCGGGCCGATCTTCGCACTCCCCTCGGCGTCGGTCTTCCACTGGCTGCCGCCGCCGAACATCTGAACCTGCATGCCCTGCTGCCCTGAGCCCACAGCCATGACGTTGGCGCCGGCGATGGGCTTGCCACCCTTCTGGTCGACGACGCGCATGGAAAGCCAGCGCGGGGCCTTCATGCGCAGATCGACGGTCTCCGTCTTGCCGCCCTCGGCCTGGAACTTCGCGGAGCTCGCGTCCGGATGGTCCGGCGCCTTGGCGACGACGGTGTACTCCGAGCCAGGCACCAACACGTTGATCGCGTACGCACCGTCGGCGTCGGTGACCGCGGTCCCCCACCCCGAGCCCATCCCAAGGAACATGGCGGCCATCCCCGGGCTCATGCCGCTGCCGGAGGCTTGGACGACCGCGCCGGGCACGGGGGAGCCGGCCTCGGTCAGCACGCGCCCCGCCACAGCACCAGCGGCGATGGCCTCAAGGTCGAGGGTGCCCTCGGCGCCCGGCTCGAGCTCGAGGCTGTAGGGCGTAGTCGTCTGGCCAAAGGCCGCGCCGGACATGCCGACCGAGGCGTAGCCACCTCCAATGGCGTGCACCTTCACCGTGCCCGGATCAACACCCTCCATGGTGTAGCGACCGTCCGCATCGGTGATGGCCGTGCCGGGGCTCGGCATCAAGCCGCGCCGCTGCTCACCCACCGCAAAGACGGTGATGCCTGCGACGGGCGCGCCGCCGGTCTGGGCGGTGACGCGACCGGAGACCTTCGCGAGCCGCAGCAAGGTGATCGTCAGGATGTCCCCCGCGACCCCACCCTGGAAGTCGACCGTCTGGCCGGCGTAGCCGTCCGCACGCACGAACATGCCGCCACCGCGCCCCTGGGGCAACGTCATCGTGAACTCGCCCTTGGCATCGCTCAGGGTGGAGGAGATCATGAAGCTCGACGACGGATCGCCACCGCCACCGAAGACCTTGGCGCCGCTGATCACGGTCTCGGTCTCGGCGTCGAGGACCTTGCCCTTGACCTCCATGCCGGCGGCATTGATCGTCATCTTGAACTCGCCGGTGAACGGCACCTTGATCGGGGCGCCCATGGCGCGCATCACGCCCGGAATCAGCGCGGAGATCTGGTAGGCCCCCGGCGCCAGCCCCGGGAGCTTGAAGCGTCCTTCGGTATCGGTCTGGGTCGGCTGACTCTTGGATCCGCCGCCCATCATCATGGCGAAGGCATTGCCCCCCGCCGCTGCGAGGACCAGGCCGCGGAAGGGTGTGCCATCGGCGTAGACCACGAGGCCCTCGAGCGTCTGGTCACCCTCGGGGATGTCGACCGACGCCTCGACGCGTGCGCCCTTGGCGGGGAGGGTCGCTGACGCGAAGCCGATCGCGCCATCCTCGGCGGTCGCGCGTAGCTCGTAGAGGCCCGGCGCAAGACCGCGGAACTTGTAGACCCCGTCCGGGCCGGCCTGCACTCGCGCAATGACATCCTTGCTCGACATGCCCGCATCGAGCAGCCGCGCGATGAACTGGGTCTCCATGCCGCCCTTGAAGGGATCGCGCGGGTCGATCTCCTGGACGTGGCGCAACTCAACCGACGCAGGCACCGGATCTCCGCCGCGGCGGGCAATGCCTTGGATCATGCCGCGACCGCGAATGTCGCTCGGCACATGGGGGCGATCGGAGGTGCCGCCGGATGAGCCCTTGAGCTCCGGCGCCGTGTCGGCGTCCTTGAGCGCGCTCTCGTCGTCGCCATCCACGATGTCAGGCAGGTCGTCGTTGGACGCTCCGCCCCCCAGGCCACCGCCAAAGACCATCCAGCCCACGGCCGCCACGGCAAGCAGCAGCACGATCCAAATCCAGCTTGAGCGCATCGCAGTCTCCTCTAGGCACCAACCCCGCCGCGCGCCAAGAGCTGCGGCGTCGGCTGGCCGCAGGGTGGCGACGCGGGTTCGCGCTTCCCTCAGCGCACACGGTAGCAGTCGAGGCGGGTTGCCGGGATCAGACGCCGGAGACCGCAGGCCCCTCGGGGCTCTGCTTGCGGAAGAAGCCGCTCACGGCCTCGCCGAGCTTGGAGAGCGCGGTCGCGGGGATCTTCCAGAGCCCGCCCCCCACCGTGCGAATGACCTCGCCAACGACCTCCTTGCTGAAGGTGGCGGCCTCCTTGAACGCGCCGGTGAGTGCCTGGGCGCGAGTGGCCTCGTTCCACGCCGCGAACGCACGGCAGCGGGCTTTGGTCACGTACCCGATGCGCAGCGTCGCGACGGCGTTCAGGCCGCCGTCGAGCAGCGGCCCACCGAGCGCCCCCACGGTCTTGCCGAAGATGCCACCCAGCGCGCTGCCGGCTGCCTCGCTGAGGTCCTGCAGGTACGCGCTCGCGATGGTCGCGGCCGAGACATCACGGAGAATCGCAAGCGTGCCGCGGGCGCCGGGGCGACCGTAGTAGATGCGCGCGATGCGCGACGCCAGGTTGGCGTTGCGCCAGAGTACGAGGAACGCGTCGATCGTTCCGTTCCACGACACTGCCGTGGCGATGCCGACCCCCAGGGCCTCCTGCCGAATGACCTTGCGCGCCTTCGCGTCAAGGGGAGCCAGCAGTCGCTCGACGGTCTCGGTCTCGAGCGTGCGGATCTTGTCGGAGAGCGTGGCGATCTCGGTCCGGGCGGCGCCGTCGGTCTCCTCCCGGAGCGCCTGACAGCGTGCGATCGCAGCCTCGACGTTTGCAGGAGCGCCCTCCCACTCCGGGTTGGTCAGCAGCGAGCGCAGATAGCGCTCGACGAAGAGGAGATGCTTCGCGAGATCCTTGGCCGTGCGCTCCGCCAACGGCGGGAGGCTCGGAGGGCGGAGCACGGCCGGCATACGCAGGAAGGCGTAGACGGGACGACCGATGAACCAGCCAATCGCGGCCAGTACGACGACGAGGAAGCCGACGCCGGCCGTCCAGTGGATGTCCGCGAAGAACCGGTAGGCATCGGCGATCTGAACGGCGAAGAACAGGACCATCACGCCGATGAGGGCGTAGGAGATCGTGCGGGCGAATCGGAAGACGGTGCGAAGGACGCGGCCGAAATCCTGCAGGGGTGCGGCCATCGAGGGGGCCCTCCGGGGTCAGTCCGTCCAGTCTGCCACGAAGATGTTGGTCTCGTTGGGCTTCACGTTGTAGCGATTGCTGCAGAAAACGAGCCGCTTGCCGTCCCGCGTGAACATCGGGAACCCGTCGAAGTCGTCGGGGCGGTGCGCGCCGGGGCGCATGCGGTCGAAATGGGTGACTCGCTCCGTCTTGCCCGTGTCGATGTTGACGAGGTAGAGCTCGAAGTTGCCACCGCGCGGGTCGTGCATGTTCGACGCGAAGATGATGCGCTTGCCGTCGGGGTGCCAGAACGGCCCGAAGTTGGCAGCCCCGTTCTTGGTGATCATCTTCTTGTTGGAGCCGTCCGCGTCCATGATCCAGATCTCGAGCTTGGACGGTCGCACCAACTGACGAGCCAGCAGTGCCTTGCTCTCCTCGACGTCGAGGGAGTCGCGGTCGGGCGCGCGCCAGACGATCTTCGAGCCATCCCAGCTGAAGAACGCCCCGCCGTCGTAGCCGGGCGCATCGGTCAAGCGCTTGACGTCCGAGCCGTCGAGCTTGCAGCTGTAGAGGTCCAAGTCCCCGTCGCGCGTCGACGTAAACACGATGCGGTCCCCCTTGGGCGAGACCGTGGCTTCGGCGTCGTAGCCGGGCGACTGGATGAGGGGCTGCACGTCAGTGCCGTCCGCGTTCGCGGTGAAGATGTCGTAGGCGTTGAAGATCGGCCAGACGTAGCCGAGCTTTCGATCGTACGGCGGCTTCTGCGGCGGCTCCTTGCCGGCGAGATGCGTCGACGCGTAGACGATGCGCTTGTCCCCCGGCAGGAAGTAGGCACACGTGGTGCGCCCATCGCCGGTGCTCACCATCGTCTCCTTCGAGCCGTCTGGGCCCATGATGTAGATCTGGTCGGCGGTCCGCGGAGCACGCGTCGCCTGGAAGATCAGGCGGTCCTCGGCGAAGGACCAGTAGGCCTCGGCGTTCTCACCGCTGAAGGTGAGCTGACGGAGGTTCGAGAGATGGGTCTCCGCCGGGAGCGCCTTGCGCGCGACGGCGGAGCCCGCAGGGCCCGTGTCGTCGCCGCAAGCGGCCAACGCGAGGAGGAAGACGCCGAGAACGAGAGTACGGATTCGTGTGCCTGTCATGCCGAAAGCATCACCGCGGGCTCGCGCCAGACCAACCAAGGTCTCGACTGCCCGGTACGCTCCCGCCATGGACGACGAACGCCTGTTTGCATTGCACGCCCAATTCAAGGCCGATGAGGAGGTACCGGAGGGCTGGTACCGCGATGGCGAGGCCATGGCGGAGAACGCCTGGGTCGTCGATATCGACCTGTTCGTGGAGGTGAGCATGTCCGCCGCCGAGTGGGAGGCCGTGCGCGGCACGACGCTCGACCTGGGCATCGGCGAGGACGAGCTCTCGCTCGACATCCCCGCCGACGTCAGCTTCGAGGAGTGCTGGCACCTGCCGGGCTGTGGCCTCTTCGAGCCGGCCGCCGGCGTCACGGAGGAGCAGCTCGCCGAGGCGGAGGACTTCGACGAGGACGATGAACTCGGGCGCTTTGGCGACCTGTTCGTCCTCCCCATCGTCAGTTGAGGCCGAGCGTCAGCTGAGCGCGGCCAGGGCGTCTGCCCGCGTCGCGTAGGTCCGTAGCACGCTCGAGACGCCCATCGTGCGCAGCGTCGCCAGCACACGCGGCTGCCGGCAGGCAAGCGCCATCCGCCCTCCGGCTTCGTGAACCCGCTTGCGGGTCTGCAGCAGGAAACCGACTGCGGTCGAGGGAAGAATGCCGACGGCATCGAGTTCCCAGATGAGGTCACGGACCCCGGCGGCGAGCAGCGCCTGCACGCGCGCTTCGAACACGGGCATCTCCGTGAGATCCATGTCGCCATCCGGCGTCAGGATCGTGATGCCGTCGACGATGGCTTCGCGAATTGCCACGACCCTACTCCCGTCGCTCGCGCGACCTCACGGCCGTCGCCACCCAAGGGTCGCAGGCGAGCCGCTCGATACGAGGAAGACCGTGCCGTCCGCGGCGTGCGCCATGCCGGCCCAGCGCTTGCCCGCGGGCACGACCGGACCGGGAACCCCGGGACCCATGTTCACGGAGTCCAGCTTTCCGGGAGGCGGCGGCTTGAGCGGGACGAGGCGTCCGCGGCCCGCCCCCAGCAGCATGACCAGCCGCCCGTTCTCCCAGGACATCGCCTGGACGTCGGGGCTGCCCTCGAAGGTGTGGCGGGCGCGGATTCCGCCGTAGTTGCTGCCATAGCGGTCCAGGCGCCGAATGCGGATGGGCTCCCCCGGCGCCCCCGCGTCGACCAACCAGAGGTCCTCCATGCGTGCGGATCGCTCCACGGCGACAAGGCCCCGCGCGCCGGAGCCCTTGTCACGCCAATCACCGGCATCGGCGGCGGAGCGCTCGCCGCCCGGCGCAATGGACACATGGTCGAAGCGAATCGTCGAGAGGGCACCGTCGGCGCGCCGCGTGAGCCGGCCCCAGAGGATCAGACGGCGGTTGCGTTCAGCGACGTAGAGGTAGTGCGGCTGCTGCGCGGCGACCGCCTGGAAGTCGACCGGGACCTTCCAAAGCATGTCGAGGGTGTAGCGCTGGAGGGCGAAAGGCTCCGTGCCCATCAACAACGCGTCCGGCTTGATCTGCACGGCGAGCTTGCGTGCGCGGAGCGCGTCCCCGTCCCTCAGCCCCGCGCGTGACACCGTGTAGATGTCGCGGTCGTTGTTGCCGCAGACGAGGACGAGATCCTCACCGAACAGCGTCACGCCGCTCGCCTCCCCGAGCCCGCTCACGGTCGCGTAGCGCCACGGCTGGAGCCCGCCCTCTTCCGTCTCCTCGCCGCAGGCGGCGAGTCCGAGGAGCAACAGGCAACTGAGCAGGGCGGTTCGCATCTCAGGCATCCTCCATGCGGCGGCCCGCTCCCCAGCGTGGAAAACGCGCGAGCGCCTCGGTGCCGAGCGTCGTGCCCTCCGCCGCAAGCACGGCGTCGGGCCAGACATCCGCACACGGCACGAGGACATAGCCCTCCGCCAGCAGATCCGGATGGGTCGCGGCGCCATCGGCCGCGCGATAGACGACGTCGAGATCCAGGGTGCGCGGTGCGAGGCGGTCCGCCCCCCGGACGCGCGCGCAGCACATCTCCACATGCCGGCACGCGGCCCGCAGGGCGCGCAGGGGCAGGTCGGTCCGCAGGCGCACGGCCAGGTTCACATACCGGGGCTGGCTGGCGTCGCCGACCGCGCCCACGTCGTAGGCGGGCGAGACGGCATCGACCGCAAAGCGGACCTTGAGCAGGCTCAATGCGATGGGCACCCAGCGGGCCGGCTCGACGTTCGACCCCAGCGACAGCAAGTACGCGCGGTCGCGACTCAAGCCGAGTCTCCTGCCGATCGCGAGCCGCGCTCGAGCTCGATGCCGACCTCCCGGCTGAAGCGCACCGCCCCCGGCTTGCGCACGCGCACACGCACCCACGGCACGCCGAACTCGCCACGGACGAGCGCCGCAATCCGCTCGGCGAGCGTCTCGACCAGCTGGAACCGGCCCTCCTCCGTGAGCTTGGCCGCCGCCTTGGCTACCGTGCGGTAGTTGACGGCCTTCGCGATGTCGTCCTCGGCGGCCGCGGCCGCGGCGTCGCAGGCCATCTCGATGTCGATGAGGATCGGCTGCAGCTGCTCCCGCTCCCAGTCGTGGATACCGATGATGGCGCGCACCTCGAGGTCGCGGATGAAGACGGTGTCCTGCATGGCGTCGGCTATCCGCTCTTCGATTCGGCGGCGTGGGCGACATGAGCCGTGGCCGCTTCGAGGGTCTCGAGCAGGGGCATCTTCTGGTCGAGGCCCAGCAGCTTGAGGCTGTGCTCGGTCGTCCGCTGCGCGCGGGCGAAGGCCAGGCAGCGGCCGCGCGCATCGAGGCGCATGCCTGCCTTGACCAAGACCCCGAGCCCCGAGCTGCTGATGAACTCGACACCCCCGAGGTCCACGACGACGCCGGGACCGGCGGTATCGAGGAGCGCCATCAACTTGTCCTCGAACGCGGGCACCGTGGCCTCCGTGAGCTCGACGGGGGGCGCGAGGATGATGACGGGAGCTGCGTCCATGGGCGCGTCAGTCTGGCAGAGGTGCGCACGCCCGGCAACCGCGCCCGGTCGATTCGGCGGGCACTGCCCCCCGGGCGCTGTGTAGCGCGCCCTACGGGACGGGGCGCATGAGGAAGGCGTGCGGCACGGCCCAGCCGCTGAGGTCCCCGCCAAAGAGCAGCCCCTCGGCCGTCTGCTTCGCCTTCACGGGGGCGACCGTCGTCACCCGACCCGCCGGCGCGCTGGTGGTGGCAAAGCTCACGACTGCACCGGCCTGGGTCCAGGTGCCCGCCAGCCGCTGGCTGGTCTTGCCATACGCGTAGCGGGCAAGAAACGCCCCGTCGGCCCGCAACTCGAGGGTCAGGGTCACGGCGCGGGCCTGGGCGACGCAGGCGCGCTGGAGCGCCGTCCGCGCCGCCGCACTCAGCGGGGTGCCCGCCTTGGCTGCGGCGAGCCGTTCTGCCATGAGAGCGCGCGCGTAGTGCGGCTGGTCGAGGCGATAGCGACCCGCGGCTGCCGCGACGCCGTCCGCCCCGTCGCCGCAGGCGGCAAGCAGACCGAGCGCCAGAAGCAGGGCGGCGCCCAGCCGACCGATCGCGACCCGTCTCGTCATAGGGCAAGCAATGCCACGTACCAGCGCCCGCGGGCCTGGACGACCTTGACCACGCGCTGCTCGCCCGCGCTCGTCATGTAGAGGAAATCGATCGACTGCGACTTCGGATCGACCTGCATGCCGCGCTGGCCCGGATCCCGCCCGCGCGGCGAGAGCCTGACGAAGAAGCGCAGCATCGCCGGCATGCCCCCGGCGACCGCCCGACGAACCTCCTCGTCTGCGTCTTCGCCCATGGCGCGCCGGACGATCTTCATCAACTGGGCGTCCGGAGTGGGCGCGGCGAGGTTCGTCTGGAGTCGCTTGAGGTCGCCCTCGAGCGCGAAGCGGGCATCCTTGGTCAGGAGGCCCTCGAGCGCGGGCCAGTCACCGTCATGCACGGCGTGCATGGCGGCTTGGAAGACCACCTGCGGGTTGCTGAGATCGGGTCCCGCCGGTTCGTCGGCGCAGGCCCCGAGAGCCATGACCAAGCACGCACAGAGGATCGGCAGGGGCTTGCGCATCGCCCCAAGGTACGGCGTCCGCCGCGACTTGTAGGCTCTTCTTGGACGTGCTCTCGCCGACCGCCCTCAGCCAGGAGACCCAGCAGGCCTTTCAGGCCGTGGGCGGCGCCCTGTTCCTTCCGGAATGGCCCGCGATTCCGGTGCGCTGGAACCGCCGGCTGCGGCGGGCGGGCCGGGCCGTCATCGACCTGCGGGGCCGGCGGTTCTGCTCCGCGGTGATCGAGCTCTCCCCCCCGTACTTCGAGGTCTATCCCGACGACCTGGCGGGCATCCTCATCCACGAGGCCGTGCATGTCGGCCTCGCCATCCAAGGCCGGCCCTTCGGCCACGGCCCTGAGTTCCACCGCGCCTGCGAGGCAGCGGGCGGCCTGCTGCACAGCCGCTGGCTGCCCGGCCGCGTCTTCCGCTATCGCTGCCCGATCTGCACAGAGAGCCTCGAGCGCCGACGCCGGACCGCCGAGAGTCGCTGGTGCGCGGACTGCGTCGAGTCGGCAGAAGCCCAGGGGCTCGAGCCCTACACCGCGGCCCGCGCCCTCTGCCTGGTGGAGACCACGTTCCGCGGCCCGGAGCCCGCCGGCGCCGGAGCCCATCCGGTCTGTGAGTGATCTGGCACCCGTACGCGGGCAAGGAGGCCTCGATTCACGCGGGACCGGCACCCCACTGCGCTAGGCTGGGGGTCTCCCATCGGACCCAGTGAGGGACCTCCCGTGACCAACCGCAGCCGCCTGTTTGCGTGCCTACTCTTCCTATGCGCCTGCGCCGTCGGCGCGACCGCCCACGCCGGCGAGGCCACCGTGCCCGACACGGTGGGCCTGTCACTCGACGAGGCCCGCAGCGCGCTCGAGAAGGCCGGCTTCGCCGTGAAGGTCAAGCTGGCCCCGGGCCGCACCGTGGGTCAGGTCTTCTCGCAGGAGCCCGGCGGCCTCTGCAAGCGCGACACGGGGGCGACCATCGAGTTGACCGTGGGCGGTCCGACGCCGAAGCCCGGCATCAAGCGAGAGCCGACGCCCCGCGAGGACCCCACGCCGCGCACGGATGATCTCGGCGCGCCTCCCGCCGGAGCCGGCGCCGGCGCCGTTCCGGCGTTGCCCCGCGGCACGGACACGCCGAGCAGGGAACCTGACCCCGTGCCGGAGACGCCGAGCCGACCGGACACCGCGCCGGCTCCGGGCTCGACGACACTCGTCTACAAGGGCAAGGCCATCCCGCCCGGCAGCCTCGCGAACACCAACGGCCCCGAGCTCCCGAACGTGCTGAACATGCCGGTCCGCCAGGCGCAGCGCGCCCTGCGCCGCTGGAACGTCAAGGTCGAGCAGACGCTTGCCATGCCGGAGTTGGTCGGCAAGGTCGTCAACCAGGTGCCGTTCGCAACGTCCAAGCTCGCGACGAGCGAGTCCGTGACCATCATCGTCGCTATCGACAAGTCGGCGCCCAACCAGGTGTTCGTCCGGCAAGCGGAGGGCAAGGCCTGGCTCCGGGCTGCGGCGCAGCTCGAGGAGATGGGCCTCACGGTCGATCCCCGCAGCGTGGCCAGCAGCGCGGCCGACCGCGGCAAGGTGGTCATGCAGTCCCCGCAAGCGGGCAGCCTCGCCACACGTGGATCGTCCATCACCCTCCTCGTGGGTCGCGGCCCCGGCAGCTACAGCGCGGACGTCGTAGGCGACGCGCCCTCCGTGAGCACGCCGGTCGAGACACCGCCGCTGGAGCAGCCCCCGACCAAGGACCGGCCGCGCGTGGACCCGGGTCCGATCGATGACGGCCCGCCGGCTGGCGCCGGCGCCCCCCCCATCGAGCCGGGCAGTGATGCCCCGAGTCGTGACGAGCCGAGCAAGACCCGCCCGCCGACAGAGCTCCTCCCGGCCGAGTTGTCGCCGGTCGAGACGCCGCCGGTCGAGACGCCGCCGGTCCAGACCCCCCCGGTCGAGGCACCGCCCGCCAAGGCAAAGGTGACGCTTCCGGCGCCCTCGCTGAAGGGTCCGCCGGACAGCGAGAGCTACCCGTACAAGTACGGTGCCGACTTCTCGTGGTCCACGATCGAGGGAGCCTCCAGCTACGAGTTCGAGCTCCAGGAAGAACAGAAGAGCGGCTCGTGGACCCCAATCGGCAGCGAGATGGTCAACGCGCCCAACCACCGCCCCACGAAGATCAAGCGCGGTCGCTACCGCTGGCGCGTCCGCGCGCTGAGCGGCGAGAACAAGGGTGCCTGGTCGGGCTTCCGCCGCCTGTACATGTACTAGCGAAGGCGCGACTGGCGGACGGGGGACGAGCCGGTCGGGACCGTTGCGAGGCGCGACTCAGGCTGCGCCCGACTCGCCCTCGAGGTCCTCACGCCAGGGCGTCACAGTGTTCCCGCCCGAGCCCTTGGAGTGGTAGAGCGCGCTGTCTGCGCGCTTGAGCAGCATGTCCGTCATGGCACGCTCGATGTCGCTGACCTGCTCGGAGGTCGCAATCCCCAGGCTCATGGTGATGCGCGAGGCTTCCTCGGGGCCGTAGCCGCGCTCGGCCACGGCCGTGCGGAGACGCTCGGCCACCACCATGGCCGCTCCACCATCGGTGTTCGGCAGCAGGGCCACGAACTCGTCGCCGCCATACCGCGCGAGGATGTCGCCGTCACGCAGATGCGGCCGCAGCAGGCGCGCGATGTCCGTGAGGACCTTGTCGCCGGCCGCGTGACCGTGTGCGTCGTTGACGCTCTTGAACCCGTCGAGATCGATCATCACAACGGCCAGCACATCGCCGTAGCGCAGTGCACGGGCCATCTCACGTTCGAGCACTTCATGGAAGTAGCCGCGGTTGTAGAGGCCCGTCAACGTGTCGCGCGAGGCTTGCTCGGCGAGCCGACGGTTCGCCGCGCGTAGCGCCTCTTCCATCGCAACCCGGTCGGAGACGTCACGCAAGGTAAGCACCAAGCCATCGACGCGCCCGCCGGCACGCCGGATCGGCGAGAGGGTCACGATGCAGGCGACGCTCTCGCCGCCCTCGACCTGGAACTCGACTTCGCCGGCCCACTCGCCGCCGGCCTCGATGGCGGCGCGGAACTCCCCCCGCGCACGCGGCTCGTCTTGGAGCGGGAACAGATCCAGCAGGGTCGCCCCCCCGGAGGCGGCGACGTCCCGACCGAGCAAGCGCGTGCATGCCTCGTTCACGACCTCGATGGCTCCGGTGCGATCGGCGATGATCACCGCGGCGGCCGTAGACGCCAGGGCATCGGCCAAGCGCTGTGACTGATCGCGGCGCTCGCCCTGCTCGCGTGCTGCCTGCAGGCGGGCCGGCAGCAGGGACAACCAGGCCTCATCGCCCCCGCCCGCTTGGACGAAGTCCACGGCGCCCAGGCGCGCGGCTTCCACCCAGCGACCCGCGACCTCGTCGACGCCCAGCACCACGAGCGGCAGCGCGAGTCCCATCCCCTCGACGGCCAGCAGCAGATCGAGAATGGGCATGTCCGGTACGTCGTCGGCGACGAGGACCAGGTCCGGCGGGGTCGGACGCGCGAGACTGGCCAGCGCGGCGCCACCGGTACTCACGGCCTCCGGGTGCAGGCCTGCCGCGGTGAGGGCGGCCATGACGGCTCGCGCGCGGTCCGGTTGGGGCTCAATGACGAGGATGTGCACGGAAGGCTCGCTCTCCTCAACCCATGATCGAGTAGCCGCCGTCCACCACCATGGTCTGGCCCACCATCATGCGGGCCAGGGGGCTGGTCAGGAACAGGGCCGCGTCCGCCACATCACTCGGCTCGGTCAGGCGCCCGGCGGGCGTCCTGCGAGCACTTTCGTCCAACAGCTGGGTGCGGTTTGAGAAGTGTTTCAGGGCGTCGGTGTCGACGACGCCCGCAGAGATCGCATTGACCCGGATGCCCTGGGGGGCCAGCTCGACCGCGAGGTGCCGGACGAGGCTCTCCAAAGCCGCCTTGCTGGCGCCTACGGCCGCATAGTTGGGGATGGCCCGGACGGCCCCGAGGCTCGAGACGGCGATGATGTGCCCCTCGCGGTCGGCCATCAGCTTGGACGCGTGCTGGGCCAGGTCCAAGAGCGCGGCGGCATTGATGTCCATGGTCCAGTGCCAGTGGCGCCGGGTCAGCTCCATGGCGGGCTTGATGACCCCCGAGGCGGCGTTGCTGACCAGAATGTCAAGGCCTCCAAACTCCTCCTGGATGGTGTCGAACATGCCATCGAGCTTGTCGACCTGGGCCACATTCACCTTGTAGGTGAGCGCCTTGCGGCCGTAGGCCTCGACCGCTTTCGCGGTCTCCTGCGCCGGGGCGCGGCTCCGGAGGTAGTTGATCGCGACATCACAGCCCGCTTCCGCGAGCCGGATGGCGATGGCCCGGCCGATGCCTCGGCTTCCGCCGGTCACGAGGGCCTTCTTGCCCGTGAGGTCGATCCCGATTCCGGCCATGGTGCCTCCCAAGACGAACGGTACCTTGGATCGGGTCCCTGCGGCCACTTGGGGTGGGTCCGCCCCCGGGAGAGAAGCATGACGCAGTTCACCACATCCACCCGCCGCGGCCTTGCCCTCGGAGCCCTGCTCAGCGCGGGTCTGGCGCTCGGCGGCTGCACCGCCACCGAGACGGCCACCCCAAGCAGCGGCGACCGCTTTGTGACCGCCCCCAGCACGACCACGGACCCGGGCTCACGCTATCTCATGGCCGATGACGCCCTCGGGGCCGTGACCGTCGAGACGCCCCCGGTCGACAGCTCTTGGACGGGCGGTCCGACGTCCATTGCCCGACCCGCACCCGGCTCGCGTCCCACCGCCGAGTACGCCCAGCCAGTTCCTCGCTCCACGCAGCCGGATTCCACCGAGGGCCTGCCGCCGCCGCCGGTCCGGCGCACGCCGCCGCCGCCTCCGCCGCCCCCGCTGCGGTAACGCGGTCGTAAAGCCGCACGCCGAACCGGCGGAGCTGGCCGGCCAGCGCTAGACTCGGCCCATGCATCGCACCTGGCCCCTCCTGCTTGTCGCGCTCCTTGCTCTCGCGGGCTGCGGCCATGGCGAGGGGCTCGTCGAGATCACGCCGAAGACCTACGACTTCGGGCGCGTCCAGCAGGGCACGCTGCCGACCGCGACGTTCACCATCAAGAACGGCTCCGACCGCGTCGTGAGCATCATGCCCCAGGCGAACTGCAGTTGCTTCGGCGTCGAGCGCGGCAAGAGCCTGCGCCCCCTAGACCCCGGCGACTCGATGAAGGTAAACGTCATCTTCGACACGACGGCGAAGCCGCCCGGGCCCGTCCAGGGCAAGTACGTCACCTTCAGCCTCGACCATCCCAAGCAGCCGAGTGTCGTCGTGCCGCTCAAGGGCGAGATCTACAAGTCGTTCAACCTCAACCCTGCGATGGTCAACCTTGGCCGGATCGACGGGCGCCCGCGCAACTTCGAAGCGCGGGTCGTGTCCGTCACCCCGCAGTCGGGCTACACGGTCCGGCTGCAGCGCGTCGCGGCCACGCCGGACGTATTCGACATCGAGACCGTCGACACGCCCTCCGGGGGCATCGACCTCTCGCTCAGCCTGCGCCAAGGCGGCCGGCCCCGCCCGCTGGGCGCGTTCCGGGCGGATGTGCGCCTCGAACTCGAGTTGACCGCCCCGGGCGGGAAGGTCTTCCAGCAACGCCCGGTCGTGAAGATTCAGGGCTCGTGGGCCATCAAGCCCGACGGCAGCGCCATCCCCCGCTGATCCCCGCCGGGGGAAACGTCGTGAACGAGGCGTGACCTGACTCGTCTGTTCTGGTGGAGTAGGTCATGCCGCGTGGGGCTGCGGCACGGCACTGTCGACACGCTGGTGGAGGCCGGATGCGGCGCCTGGGTACGTTTCTCCCGCTACTCCTCATGGGCCTTGGGGTCTTCGTGGCCATC
Source organism: Planctomycetota bacterium (assembly GCA_029259795.1). GTDB lineage: Bacteria > Planctomycetota > PLA2 > PLA2 > JAEUHO01 > JAHEIK01. Next base: position 6,177 of record JAJDEM010000086.1, on the reverse strand, counting down.
GTCCTCCTGTTTGGCGACGGCATGTCGGGTGGCTTCGCCAGCGGACGAGGGGGCCGCGAGGCCGCAGACGGCCCACCCTCCTATCTCACGGCCTCGACCATCGAGCTGGAGGCAAAGGGTACGAAGCGCGTGCGCAAGAGCGCCGCCGAGAAGGCGGCGGAAGAGGCCGCGAAGAAGAAGGCCGAGCGCAAGGTGCTGAAGTCCGAGGGCGTGTTCGGCATCGTGACCGACGCCGCAGGCACACCGCTCCCAAAGGCCAGCGTCATGCTCCTGCCGGATCCGCCCCACCTCCGCACCCGCAACGGCGTACCGGACGGCGCCCCGATCCACAGCGCCGTCACCGACGAGAAGGGTGAGTTCGTCGTCGGCCCCTCCCCCGATGACGGCTCCGCGAAGGTGCGCGCCGAGGCGCCGGGCTACGCACCGACCATCCAGCGCGTGCGCCAGCGTGGCGCGCGCGTCGACCTCGTCCTCGACAAGGGCGGCGCGCTCAACGTAAAGCTGCTGGATGCGAAGGGCGAGGCTGTGAGCGGCGCCAGCGTGATCCACCAAGCCGGAACGGTCGTGAGCGCTGCAACGAGCGGCGAGGACGGCGTCGCGCGTTTCCTGGCGTTGCCGACGGGAACGGGCAGCCTCGTCGTCACCAAGGATGGCTACGGCGCCATCCGCGACAACAATCTGGCCGTCGCGCCCGGCGAGACGGAGGAGCGCACGCTCGTCCTCCCGGACGCTCTGGAGATCACCGGCTCGGTGCTGGATGCGGAGACGGAGCGTCCGCTGCATCGCGCCGAGATCCGTGTGCGCTATCCGAACCTGCCGAGCCTCGAGGCCGAAGCCGGCGAGGAGGAGGTCCACTTCACGGACGAGGAGGGGCACTTCAAGCTCAAGGCCGCGGTGAGCGGGCAGGAGCAGGCCCAGTTGCGCGTCACCTACGAGGGCTACGCGGAGGCGCGCGTCTGGCGCAACGCGATGGCGCGCGGCGATGTGCAGGTCAAGCTGACCAAGAGTGGCGAGGCGTTCGAAGGCAGTGTGCTCACGGAGAACCGCCAGCCGCTGAAGGGTGCACGCGTCACCTACGCCTGGATGCAGCAGGAGAATCCCGCCGAGGTCCCTGAGACCGCCACGGGCGAGGACGGTGCGTTTGTGCTGCCCCTGCCCGGCTGGGCGGGCGCAGGCTCGGGCTGGACGATCATCGCCATCTCGGACGAGGCCGGCGTCGGCAGCGTTCAGGCCAGCGTGCCCCGCAAGGGCAAGCCCCCCGCCAAGGAGGTCGAGATCACCCTGGGCGGCGTGGGATTGGTGAAGGGGGTCGTGACCGACGGTGGCGGCACCCCGGTCGCGGGCGCCGTCGTGAGTCTTGCCCCCGACTGGAACGCCGCGGGCAACCGTCCCGGGCGCAAGCGGCTTCCGTGGCAGCTGCTCCGCCTCGTCGGAGACGGCTCCCTGTTCAACCTGACGGCCGTCAGCGGCGCGGATGGGACCTTCCGCATTCCCGGCGTGCCTGCGCTCGAGTACAAGGTCTCGGCCTCGTACGGCCTCGATCTCGTGACGCTCGAGGAAGCGGTCGAGGTGGCCTCCGAGGAGGAGGTCGAGGCCAACGTCGCGCTGGGTGAGGGCGGCACGATCGAAGGCTGGATCCTCGACACGGAGGACAAGCCCGTGGCCGGTGCCTACGTCTCGGCCAATCCGGCGCAGCGCAGTGGCTACGGGTGGTGGCGCACACGCCCGACGGCTCGCTCGCAGAGCGACGGCAAGTTCGTGCTGCGTGGCATCGGAGACGAGAAGTACACCGTGTGGGCCAGTGCCTCCGGCTTCGGAAATGCCCAGGAGAAGAACGTCTCCAAGGGCGACGGGGACCTCCGCCTGAGCCTCAAGGCGCGCGGCTGGATCGTCGGCAAGGTGAACAGCGAGGGCAGTCCTTTCCGCGGCATGTTCACTGTCACGGTGCGGCGCAAGAGCGGCGGCGGCAACAACAGGCCCTCGATGCCCGGCATGTGGTCGCCCAACCAGCAGACCCGCACGTTCAACACCGACGATGGACACTTCGAGATTCGGGGACTGGGCGGCGGCGACTACACCGTCACCGCGAAGACCCCCGACGGACTCATCACGGTGCAGGCCGATGTCGTCTCCGTCGTCGACGGCCGTGGCTCCCGCGAGGCGCATCTGGAGCTCACCACGGGCGCGACCCTGACGGGCTCGGTGCGCAACGACGAGACAGGCCGCGGCATGCCGAACGCCTGGGTCTACGCCAACGCCAAGCCGAACCCGCAGGGCACGCCGGCCCCGAGCGGCTATGCCCAGACGGATGCCCAAGGCCGCTACGAGATAAAGGGGCTGGGCTCCGGGGCCTACACGATCACCGTCTGGATGAGCGGCTCCTCGATCACCAAGCAGCTCGACATCACCGCAGGGGAGCGTCGGCAACTGGACCTCGTCAAGCAGGCGCCGGGCATGGTGACCTTCGTCGTGACCGACGCGGAGGGCACGCCCCTTCAAGGCGCCCGCCCCAACATCCGGACGGCGGCGGGCGGCTGGGTCGGCGTCAACATGGCCCAGATGCGCAAGGACGGCATCATCGATGGCAACGTGGACTGGCGCGTCCTCTACAACACGAACGGCGATGGCATGCTCACTCGCTATCACGTGCCGCCGGGCGTCGTGAAGGTGTGGGTCACCTTGAATGGCTACGCGAACTCCCAGCAGACCGAAATCGACGTCCGCTCGGGTGCCACGACCGAAGTGGCCGTAACGCTGAAGAAGCGCTAGCCGCCGGCTCTCACGTTCGATAAGCCTGCCTTATGATCCTGCGAACGGGATTCGGAGGCATTCGATGGAGTTCCGCCAGCTTGAGTCCTTCCGCGCGGTCATTCGCGAAGGCACCTTCACGGCCGCGGCGAAGAAGCTCCACATGACCCAGCCGGCGATCAGCCTGCACATCAAGTCGCTCGAAGAAGAGCTCGGTGCGCGGCTGCTGGATCGGGACGGCCGGGGCGTCCGGCTGACGCCCTCGGGCGAGGCGTTGCTCGACGCGGCGAATGCCGCCCTCGCAAGTCTCCAAGAGGGTGCCCGCCGGATCGCCGAGATCCAGGCCCCGGAGCGCGGCACGGTGGTCCTGGCGTGCGGCGACACGGTGGCGCTCCATCTGCTCCCGCCGGTGCTCACGCGGTTTGGCAAGCTGCACCCCCTTGCCGACATCGTCGTACACAACCACGGCTCGCGCGCGATCCTCGAGATGCTGCTCAATCGCGAAGCCGACCTCGGCATCGTCACGCGGCCGCCGTACGTGGATCCGGCGCTCTGGAGCCGCAATCTCCTCGAAGACCCGCTCGTCCTTGCGCTCCCGCGCAAGCACCCCCTCGTCAAGGCGAAGCGGCTCACGCTGCGCGCGCTGCACGGCGAGCCCGCCGTGCTGTTGGCCAAGGGCGCAGAGACCCGCAGCCTGATCGACCGCGGACTGCGCGCGGAGGGCGTTGAGCTCCAGACCGTGATGGAGTCCGGCAACCTGGAGGTCGTGAAGGCCTATGTGGCCGGCGGCCTCGGACTCTCGATCATCCCGGAGATGGCCCTCACGGCGGCCGACCGACGCCAACTCGCCGTCCGTGCCCTGCCGGGCCGCTTCCCGGCCCGGCGGATCGCGGTCGTACGACGCAAGGACCGCGCCCTGGGCCTACTGATGACGAGCCTCCTGCGCCTGATGGCCGAGCAGTTCCAGATCAGCTCCGGCAGCTGAAACCCGGACGGTCTGGCTGCGTCGAAGACCATGGAAACGGCGCACGGCCTCTGGTCACGCGCTATGCTTCGGGCGACCCATAGGAGCCTGCGTGTCGTCCGACGCCCCCATCAGCGCCCTGCTCGACCCGGAACTGCTCATCGAGCGGTATGGGGAGCGGATCTTCCGCCTCGCTCGACGCATGACCAACAATGACGCGGACGCCGAAGACGCGATGCAGAACACCCTCATCAAGATCTTGAAGAACGCCGGGTCCTACCGCGGCGAGTCCGATCCCATGGGCTGGATCTACCGCATCACCCTCAACGAAGCGCGCGAGATCCATCGCAAGCACAAGCGCCGCCCGGCCGTGAGCCTCGACAGCCTCCCCATCGACTTCGATGAGAGCAATCACCCGACGGGGGTGCACGACTTCAGCCGCCGTCCCGACAAGGACGCCATGGCAGGAGAGGTCGACGCACAGATTCGCGAAGCCATCGACGAGCTGCCCGACGGCTACCGGGAGGCGGTCGTGCTCCATGATCTGGAAGGGGTTCCGTATGCAGAAGCCGCGAAGCTTCTCGACTTGTCCCTGGGCGGCTTCAAGACCCGCCTGCACCGTGCTCGCCTGCATCTGCGCAAGCGCCTGGATCAGTTCTTCACGGCCCACGACGCAAAGGACCGCAGCTGATGTCTGACTGCAACGCCAGCACCTGCAAGCGCGTCGCCGACCTGCTCCTGCAGTTCCGAGACGGGTCCCTGCCTGCTGAAGACCTCGCGTTCGTCCGCGAACACCTCCACCGCTGCCCGCCTTGCGTGGGCATCTTCGACAGCTATCAGGAGGTCATCGACGTCCTCCAGCGCCTCCAGCCGGTACGCATGCCCGAGGGCCTGATGGAGCGCATGCGCCACAAGGTGGCTGAAGGCGCCTCGATGGACGACGAGGGGCCCTGCGAGGACGCAGAGCCCTGCAGCGACGAGGAGCCCGGCGAGGCCTAGGGCCTGTCTTCAAAGCCCACCTGCTGCGCCGGTGTGCTTTCAGACACACTCTAGAAGCGGCCGCCGGAAAGACCCTCCCGCCAATCGTTCCGAGTTGTCGGCGCCGGCCCGATCATGGGCGCATGAAGATCCTCATCACCGGAGCCGGCGGCCAGATCGGCACGGACCTCCTCCCGATCCTCGTAGGGCGTGGCGACGACGTGGCCGTCTTCGACCTCGCACCCCGACCCGACGGGTGCCCGCCCGAGGTGGAGTGGGTCCGCGGCGACATCACCTACGCCGAGGAGCTCAACACCCTCGTCGCACGCTTCCGGCCTGAGCGACTGATGCACCTGGCCGCGATTCTCTCCGCAGCCGGTGAGAGCATCCCCCACCGTGCCTACCGCGTGAACATGGACGGCACTCGCAACGTCCTCGAGGCTGCGCGCCTCTTCGGCGTGGAGCAGGTCTTCTACACGAGCACCATCGCCGTGTTCGGCCCCGGCCTGGAGGCGCCCGTCGGCGACGACGTCCCCCTCCAACCCACGACGATGTACGGCATCACCAAGGTCGCTGGCGAGCTGCTCGGCGAGTACTACCAGACGAACTTCGGCATCGACTTCCGCGGCGTGCGCTTCCCCGGTCTCATCAACGCGGGCATCCCCGGCGGTGGCACCAGCGACTATGCGCTGTTCATGTACGTCGAGGGCGTGCGCTCGGGCGCCTACGAGTCGTTCTGCTCCCCTGAGTCGCGCATCCCGTTCATGTACATGCCCGACGCCGTGCGCGCGATGCTCGAGTTGATGGAAGCTCCGAAGGCCAACCTTGGTCGCTGCATCTACAACATCGCAGCCATGGACCCGACCGCACAGGCCATCGCGGACGCCGTGAAGGCCCGCCTGCCCGATGTGCAGCTCACCTTCAAGTCCGACCCCGCACGCCAAGCGATCCTCGACTCCTGGCCGGACGCGCTCGACGACACCAACGCCCGCAACGACTGGGGCTGGGCTCACCAATACGACCTCGAGACGATGAGCGACGACTTGATGCCTCAGGTGCGAGCGCTCATTGGCATGGACGGCGGCGAGCCGGCGGTTCACGCGTAGGGGCGTATCACCCGAATGGCCCTGCACATCGAACCTGCCGTTGTTCGCAACGGCGCCCGATGGCAGAAGGCCGCTTCGCGGCCGCTGCCATCAGGTCCCTCTTCGTTGCAGCACGGGCCTTCGCGGGCTCACGAATCGCCCGCTGTGAATCGGGACGGGCTCCCGGCCAACAACCCCGAATGGCCCTGCACGCTGAGCTTCCCGTTGTTCGCAACGGCACCTTGTTCCGTCGTAATCGCTGAACGCCATAGGCGTCAATCAGCTAACTCCCTTGGGAGCGCTGTAGATGTCAAGGGGGGTGGCGGCGGCACCGCTCGCGCCACGGCGCGAGCTCGTGCTTCGCCGCGGGGGGCGTGAGCCCCCCAGCACAAGACGCCGATG
>JAJDEM010000085.1 GCA_029259795.1 Planctomycetota bacterium | reverse complement strand
GCATCGGCGTGCGCGCGAAGGAAACGCCGCGTTGCTCGCCGCCGCGCGCACGGCCTACCTCGAGAGCCCCTTCCCCTCCCTGCGCATGACCGCGGCCCACTACCTGAGCGTGCCGGCACTCAACACCCCCATCGACCTGCTTGAGATCGTGCTGCGCGAGACCGGCGGCGGGCCGTTGGCGGCGGGCTTCTTCCGGCTCGGCGGCGGCTTGCCGCAGCGAGGCTACGACCTGATCGAGCAGCGGCGGATCGCCATCGACACGCTCTTCGCCTTGTTGGAGCGCAAGGACGCTTCGCTCGCGCAGCGCGCGGCGTGGATCCGCTTGGCCATTGCCTGGGTGGCCAACCCGATCCCGATGGATCCCTACAGCAAGGAGACCATCCCGGAGACGGTGCTCCGCCGACGGCTTCCCGATCTTGGCCAGGCGATCGTCGAGCCCGTCACGGCAATGCTCAGGCAGGGCGCCTTCGATGAGCCCCGCCAGGGGATGATCCTGCTGCGCGAGCTCGGTGCCGACGTCGCGCTGCCGATCCTGCGCGCGTTTCTCACACCGCGCACGGAGGTGCCCGAGTACGAGTCGCGCGCGGAAGCCCAGCGCCGTCGGTTCGTCCGCGGCGCGGCGGCGGGCGCCTTGCAGGAGATCGGTCGGATCGAAGACGGGGCGCTCGCGCGGACCTTGCTGCTTGGCGACGAGCCGATGGCGCTCAAGGTCGACATCGTCGGTGCACTGGAGAGCGACCGCGGAGCGTGGGTCGTCCCGCTGCTCGTCGAGCTCCTGCACGACAAGCGCTACGGCTTGCGCACGGATGCGATCCTCGCGCTCGAGGCTCGCCCCGAACCGGCGGCGCGGGACGCCTTGGTGGCCGACCTGTTCGAGCGGGGCGAGCGGCCGAGCGACCGCCTGCGGCCGCTGGTGCGCCGCGGCGACGAGGCGGCGCTCGAGGTCATGACGCGCGCCCTGGGTGATGAGCGGACCTTCCTTCGACGCGCCGCTCTGCAGCAGTTCCACCGCAAGCGCAACCCGGCGCTCTGCCGCAACGGCGGCAAGGTGCTGGCGGCTCATGAGCCTGACTTCGCGAGCCAGCACGAGATCCAGACCTACCTCACGGCGCTGCTCAACGTGGCACCCTCGCGTGCGGTGGCCTACGTCGCCAAGCATTGGGACCGACTCCCGAACGACAGCATGCGCTGGCTCGCACTGCGCATCCTGGCCGACACGACGGGTGCGAAGGCCCGCGAGGCTGCGATCGATCTGGCACTCGAGCGCGTACCGACCGACGCGCCGCGCTCGGCAACCCTGGCCGCTGCCACCGTGTTCGGCGGCGCCCAAGGGCACTACGCGTGGGACTACCGCGTCGACGACGTGGGCCCACGCCTGCGCGCGATGCTCGCGTCGACGGACGTCGTGTTGCAGCGCGAAGCGCTCAAGGCCTGGATGCACGCCAAGGCACCGGATGCGCACGAGCGGCTGCTGGCGTTGCTCGACCTCGCCTTGGCCGGCAAGGCCTATCCCGAGCGCGACACGACCTACGGCGGGGAGCAGGCCTTTGCACAGGAAGTCATCGGCGCACTCACGCATCAGCCCTGGGGCGCTGTCGAGCCCAAGCTGCTTGCGATCGCGCTCGAGATCCAGAACGACCCGCATACACGCTTGATCGCAGCACAGCGCTTGATCGGCCGCATCCAGGAGCCCGCGCGACTGAAACTCGCCGCGTGGCTCGGCTACACCGGCTCCAGTCCCGAAGCCGCGCCGGGACGCACGGCGTACTTCGAGCTGCAGCTGTTTCTTGGCGCAGCCGTCGGCCTCGGTGCGGACGCGAAGCTCGCCACCGCCTTGCAAGCGGCCCTTGCCCGCGACCTCTGGGACTACCTCGACGCCGACCGGCTGAAGCAGGTCCAGATCGAGGGGCCGTCGGTGCTCTACGACGCGGCGCACTCCAATCGCGTGCGCGCCTTGGCGCGCGCCGTGGGCAGCACGAAGCACGAACCCAGCATCCAGTCCCTGCTCTCCGCCGTGTTCGACGAACGCCTCGCCGGCTACGCACGGGTCTGCGTCGAACGTCAAGCCGACGTCGCACACGCGGCCGGGCCGGGCGCCGCAGCGATTCGCCCTTCCCCGCTGCACGTGCTCGGTCACAACGAAGAAGGCAATGCCAACTGGGGCATGCCGAGTGTCATCTACCACCTGTTGGGCGAAGCCGGGGTCCTGGAAGACGCCCCGCTGGCCGCCGGACTCGAAGCCACCCTCACGCAGGCACGGCGCGACGGGCGCCTGGCGCGCTTCCCTGCGCTCTACCTGGTGCGGCTGCTGCAGACGTTCCTCAATCCGCTCACCGGTCGCAAGGCGAAGACGGCGGAGGTGATCTGGCGGCATGCGCAGGGCCTGGGCACGAGTGATGGCCCGATGCAGTTCTTCTTGCACAGCCAGCATGTCTCCGAGCTCGCAGACAACGGGCGCTTTGCGGATGCCGCGCGCGCCCAGCGTCACCTCGTGCGCATCCTCGTGCGGGGCAATCACGAAGATCACAGCCCGGGGATCTGGGCACTCAACCGCGCCGTGCAAGACGCGCTCGAAGGCGCGGCCGCGTTCGCCGCCGGGCAGACCGCTGAGGCCGAACGGGACTTCGCGCGAGCGATCACGCGCGCACCGCACGACCCGAACGCCCTCAATGCCATTGCCTGGTACCGCGCGCTCGCGCGCCAGAACCTCGAGACGGCGGAGGCCGAGGCGCTGCGTGCGACGCGGCTGGAGTCGCGCGTCGAGCGCAGGCCGAGCGCGAACGCGGCCGACACCCTCGCCTACATTCTGCTGCTGCGGGGACGCCCGGACGAGGGACTCGCCGTACTCCTCCCGCGCATGCGCGAGAAGACCGCCGTGCAGAACGGTCCGCTGCACTTCCACATCGCGCAGATGTACGCGGCGTCAGGACGCCTGCGCTCGTCGCGCGACGCGTTGCTGCAAGCGCTGACATGGGATCGCGCGCTGGCGCGCAACGTCGAAGCGGATCCGTTCCTCAAGCCTTTGCTCGAGAAGCTCTCGTTCGAACAGATCCAGACCCTCGCCGCAAAGCAGCGCTTCGAGGAGCAGCTCCCGTAGGGCTACTTGCGGTCGCCGACGAGCCAGAGCACCCAGTGATTCACCAGCAGCTTCTGGGTCGTGTCCTTCGAGCGCGCGAAGTGCGTGCGCTGACCGAAGTCGGCATTGCCCATCCACAGCACGCGGGCGTCGCCATCCGCTCCCGCGACAAGCGCCGGCACGGAGGTCGCTGCCTGCCACTCGACAAGCGACTGCGCCCCAGGCTTGAGGTCCAGCACGGGGTAGCAGAACACCGCCGCGAACGAGCCCTCCCCGGTGGCAGTCAGGCCCCACGCACGCTCCGACGCCTTCGGGTTGTCCACGAGGCGCGTCGCCGGATGCCGCATGCCGGCTGTCGTCACGCGCAAGGGGCGCCCGCTCGACTCGACACCGGGGGTCGCGGATCCCTGCAGCAGTGCGGCGCGTTCGATCGGCAACAGCGCCTTGAGCGCGGGGTGGGTGAGCGCCGGATGCTGCGTGACGCCGTCACCGCTCTCGGTGGCAGGGAAGCCCGGTCGGAAGTAGAGCCCCATGCGACCGCTCTGGACGCGCGCGGTCACGACGTTCCAGAAGGTCTCGGGGAAGGCGTTCGGATCGACGGAATCGAGGAAGAGCGCGGCGACACCGTGCGCTTCGAGGTACTCCGCCGTCGGCTGGCTCTTGAGCTCCTCCATGCCGCGACCGACGCCTGCCCCCGGCTTGCGCGTGCGGATATCGTGCGTGTACCAGGTGCGGTACTCGAGTTCCTTGATCTGCTGGAACGCGTGAACCATGAGCTCGGGCCACGAGCCCTGATGCTTGCCGATGAGCACGATGCGTGACGCGCTCGGCAAGGCGAGCAGCTCGGGCATGGCACTGTCGCCTACGCCGCTCGCGCCCTTCAGCTCGGTGTCGCCCTTGGCGGGCGCGGGCACGTCGGGCGTATCGGGGATGCCCGACTCGGGCGTCGGTGCCTCGCTACTCGAGACCAGGTACCAGACGCCCACACCGACAGCGAGGAGGACGAGAAGAAGGCCGATGCGCTGCACGTGAAATCTCCAAGGGCTGCTAGGCGGAACGCACCCGAGGGCTCGTTCTTCCGGCGGCGCCAAGGGTAGCGTGCAGCGAGGATCCGAGGGGGCCCGGGTGGTCAAACCGACCAGGCGCTCGGACGTGGCGCCGCAGGGCGCCGGGTGCGCTCGTTAGGGGAAGGTCCCGCGCAGACGGCGGCGACGGCTGACGATCTTGCGGCCAGCCTTCGTCCTCATGCGAGCACGGAAGCCAATCTTGCGCTTCTTCCTGGTCGTGTTGCGGATCTTCAGCTTCATCGGTACGTCCTCGAGGCCTCTCCGGAGGCAAGGGGCGATGTTCCGCGAACCGGGGCGGGCGTCAAGCCCGGGTCGCGCCGTCCCAACGATGTCCTCTAGAATCACGCCCATGGAACTCGGTCGCTGCCCGCGCTGCTCAACGTCCTATTCGGCCTCCGAGGTCTCGGGATTCGGGGTCCTCAGGGGCCGCAGCGCCCAGCGCGGCGGGCCCCGGGTCGAATACAGCTGCCAGGACTGCGGCCGCCAGATCCTCCTGATTCCCCATGGCGAGGGGCGCTACGCCCCGCCGGGGCAGCCTCCGCCCGATGCGGTGCCGATCGACGCCCGAACGCCCCCCTGGCTGAAGCCGGAATCCGATCGCGAGCGGCCCGCGGCCCCGCCGCAGGCCGAGCCCCGCCCGCCGCCAAGGCCCGCCGAGGCGCCGCCCCCACCCCCCGTGGAGCCGCCGCCCGCGCTGGAGGTGAGCCCAGCCGAAGCCCTGGCGCTGCTCGGGGTTGGGCCCGGTGCGGACCGCCAGGCCATCGAGCGCGCGTTCCGCGAGCGGTCGCTCGCCTGCCATCCCGACAAGGTGGCGCACCTCGACCCGGACTTCATCGAGCTGGCCGAGCGGAAGTTCCGCCGCCTGCAGCAGGCCTACGAGTTGTTGACCGACTAGGGTCCCCCCCAGGACGAGGTCACCGGTGCCGTGCGTTGAGACCTCGGGGACGCCTTGGAGCCACCCCCCCTTCCTGTTGGAATGATCCGTCCATGCGCCGCCAACCGCCGCCCCCCCTAGCCTCGCCCCTGGTGCCAAGCCCGTTCTCGCCCGCGCTTGCGGTGACGGGATTCTTGATGGTGGGCGTGCTCTTCCTCCTCGCCAACCCCGAGTTCGGCGTGAGGTCCCGCAGCTGGCCTTGGGACATGTTTGTCCGGACGCATGGCTCCACGCTGGTTCGCACCCTCGCCGTGGTCTGGATCTTCACCGGCGCCTGGTGCCTGGTCCTCGCGTTCACCGCCTCGGTGGCGCTCCGCGCCGTTGGGGCTGCCTTGCTCGGACTCCCGCTGCTGATCGAGGCGACCAGCGGCGTCGCGGGCCTGTCGATCGCGGACTTCAACCTCAACAAGATGGTGCCCATGATCCTGCTGGGCGGCGGCCTCTTGTTGGCCGTGGAGCCCCCGACCCGCCGCGCGGGTCGCCGCATGGCGGGCGCCGGCGCGCTGCTCCTGGTGTGGGCCCTTGCAAGCGGCTTCACGAACAATGGCACCTCCGCCCAGATCGGCCTGTTCCTCGACGACATGGGGCAGGTCCTGCGTGACCCGGGGCATGAGTTCCCGGACCAGCCCAACCACCTCTGGTGGAACCTTGTGCCCCAGCTGTTGGTCTTCCTGGCGGCCTTCGGCGGCGTGTTCGCCCTGCTGGGTGTCGGCAACCGGGTCACCGCGCATGTGACCTTCTGGGTCCTGTTCGCGGGACTCTGTGCACCGGGCATCGCTGGCTCGGTGCTCAAGGTTTCCGCCGGGGGTGGCATCAGCACCGTGCTCACGGAAGTCACCGCCGCACTGATCGGCCACGGCATCCTCCTCTGGATGCTGGGGGTCTTCGTCATCGCCGACCTCGGCAAGCTGAGCCCGGCCCACGCCGCGGCTCATGCGGAGGAGCTCGCATGAGTGCTCCCGCGACCGAGACCCCGAGCCGCGCGGCGCGCTGGCTCGGCTGGCTGATCTCGCCGACCTTCTACTACCTGCTCGTCTTCCTGATGAGTACAGGGCTCGCGCTGAGCCTCTACAACCCCTATTGGGGACCCGCGGCCCCCGCGTGGGCCCATCAGGTCTTCACCGTCGACGGAGCGTTCGTCTGGACCTCCGTTCAGGCGCAAGCCGCGGCGTTGCTCGCGGCCGTCGCCCTCTCGGCGATCGGCATGCTCATGCCCAGCGGCCGTGGCCGCGGACGGCTGATGTTGTTCACCGCAGGGATCATGCTCGTGGGTTTCCAGGGCGCGCCAGCCGAGCTGCGCATCTGGATCCTCCCGCTCGCCACGGCCGCCGTCGCGAGCTGCCTGCTCGTCCGACGCCAAGAAGCCTCGGCGAGCCATAGGATCGTCTTGCTCGTCGCCGTGGCGGTGCTCGCGGCGAACGTCTTGTTGCCGTGGCCGTCCGAGCGGCTGTCGGGCCGCAACCTGGAGCCGGGCTACTACGCCACCGCCGTCAGCCAGGTGAGCCTCATGCTCAACCCGCCTGCCGAGCTCCTCGTCGAGGCCGGCGTGGGCGAGGAACGCGAGCAGATACCGATCTCGGGCTACCTCCGGATGCTCGTGATGTCCCTACCCGCGCTGATCGGCACACTGATGCTCGCCCTGGGCGTCATCGGCGTGCTGGGGCTCGGGGGTGGTTGGATCCGCTGGGTCGCGGGCCCAGCGCTGCTGATCCTGGTCTTGGGAACGGCCTTTGTGCTCTACGACCACGGCTCGGGCCGGACGGTCGAAGACGGCCCGGAGGCCTGGCAGGAGGGCCTTTCGTTCTGGAGCCGCGCCTGGGCCAGCAACGGTGCCGGCTGGGCGTTGCTCCTTGCGGGCTCGATCGCAGAGCTGGTTCGCCGCCGCGAGGACTGACCGAACGCCCTGTTGGGGCGAATGTCGGAGTTTCTCAAGGCCGGCTGCACCCTTGCTACGCTTGCCGACGTTCACATTGTGGGGTGCCCCGCAGCGGGGTGCTGGTTCGACGTCCCCTGGCCCACCCGGAGAGCCCCCTTGATCGTCCTGCGCTTCACGATCGGGGACACCACGCACGAGGTGCAGAGTGCCCAGGCAGAACTCGTGGTCGGCAGCGATCCCACGGCGGACGTCACCCTGGCCCACCCGGATCTCGCCCCGCGCGCCCTGAGCCTGGCCACCCAAGGCAGCGAAGTGGCCGTCGAGCTGCTCGGCACGAGCCAGCGCGCCCTGTTGCGGGTCGGCGACGAAGTCGAGCTCGCCGGCATCGGCGTCGCGCTGGTCGGCCTCTTGCCTGGCACGCCCCCTCCGATGTTCGGCGGCTACGACGACGCACCGGCGGCCGGCCCGGCACCGACCTCGCTCTTCGAGTTGCACGAGCCGCCGGAGCTTCCGCCGACCCACGTGCGCACGACGACGCCCCCCCCCGAGAAGGCGCCGCCGTCTCCGCCCGCCAAGGAGGTCGGCGCCGCTGCGGCGCAGGCTGCGGCGGGTGCGGGTGCGGGTGCGGAGAGGCAACGCCGCCGCCGCAAGCCCACGCCGCAGGAAGCGGCCGCGCTGCTTCGCCAGGTGAAGTTTCCCGAGCCGGACTTCCCGTCCGAGCTCGTCGCGCAGCTCAAACGCAGTCCGTTCTTCGCCCTCTCGTTGGGCGTGCACGTGCTCATCCTCTTCATCATCTCGTTCTTCAACACGACAGACACCAAGCCCGTTCGTGAAGGACCGGGAGCCATCAGCGCGTCGATGATGGCCAAGGAGGAAGAACTTGGGGAAGAGGTCGACGACCTCGACCTCGAGGGACTTCCGCAAGAGGCGGAGGAACTCCCCGACCTGAGCGACCTCGACGTCACCCCGCCGACGCCAGCCGTCGAGGAGACGCCGTCGAAGGAAAGTTCGCTGCGCGCCGACCCCGATCTCTTCGAAGAGCCCGACCAACCCCAGATCGGCATCATGCCGAGCCTGCGCGCGGCATCGAAGCGCGTGCGTCCGCGCAAGCCAAAGATGCCCAAGGTCGACGCTCGCAAGACCTTTACGAAAGGCACGGCCGGGCAGGCCAACCAGCGCGCCGCGGAGGTCGTTCGCGGGGCCCTCGGGCGTGGCCGCTTCGGCAGCGGTGTGTCCTTGGACGACCTGGATGCCGACGACATCCTGGTCGTGACGGGCGCCTTCGATCACATCGAGCGTGTCCTCGACATGCTGCGCCTCAAGTACGTCAAGAAGGCGCCGTGGGCGCTGTCCGCACCGAAGCCCGAGACGTTCAAGAGCTACAAGATCGTCTTCTGGAACTGTGGCGAGGCGCTGGGCCGACGACGCATGACCGCGGTCGGCCAACGGCTGAAGGCGTTCGTGCGAAACGGCGGCTACCTCTTCTCGACCGACTGGGCCGTTGCGAACGTCCTGCCCTACGCATTCCCCGGCTACATCAAGACCAACGGCAACCGCGCGCACCTGCCCGAGATGGTCTTGCAAATCGAAGCCACGCGCTCCTCACGCAACCACCCGCTGCTCGAGGGCGTGTTCCTACCCGGTGTGAAGGGCAAGTGGTGGCTCGAGCAGGCGTCGTTCGACATGAGCATCGGCCGCAGCGACGCGGTGACCTCGCTCGTCGAGTGCCCGGCCTTGCGCGATCAGTTCAACCGCAGCCCGACGGTGGCGGCGACGTTTCACTTCGGGCGCGGCCGCGTCCTGCACGCGATGGGTCATTACTTCCAGGAAGCCGGCAACGTCGCCGGCACGATCTCCGCGCACCGCTTGGCGTTGAACTTCGTATTGATGCGCCTTGACCAGGACCGCAAGGCGAGCAAGAACGGCAAGCGGTAGGGCGACCGGCGGTGGGTGTGATGGCTGGAGCCCCCGGCGTACTCCGTAGGCGTACACGTCTTGGCGGTTCGCGGGCGGCCACACAGCGCGGCGCTCCGCGCCACGCCTGGGCCACCCCTACGGGGCGCCTCTTGCAAGGGTTTGGCTAAGCACCCACGTGGTACGCCACGGCGTTGCCCACGTGCGACCCGAGCAGCATCAGGTACATGACGCCCCACGCGGGGTGATTGCCGCCGCGCGTCGCGAGGCCTTCGGGATCACGAAGGAGCAGCCATGCGGTGAGTCCGCCAAGGCCTGCCAGCACGCCGCCGAGGACCGTCAAGACCGAAACGGACGGCGCCAGGAAGCCAAGCAGACCGGCCAAGGGATAGAGCAGGAACGGGAGAACCAACGCGGGTGCGATCAGTCGCGCCGCGCGCGCTGGCCCCAGGATGACGGGCAGGGTTCGGCAGCCATGCGCCGCATCGCCTTCGACGTCGGCGAAGTCCTTCGTGACGGCAGCCCCGAGAACGAAGAGTCCGCCGATGACCCCCAGCGCCCACGGATCGCTCGAGGTCGGCTGCGCGACCACGGCCCAACCGGCAACAGGCACCAAGAGTCCACGGGGAATCGCGATCGTCACCAACGCGGCGAGCGGCAGGCGCTTGGTGCGCAGTGGCGGCGCACTGTAGTGCCATGTCGCCACCGTGCCGACCGCAACGCACGCAAAGAACCAGCCGCCTACGAAGAAGCCCGCAGCCAACCCAAGCAACGCGCACCCGTGACCGATCAACAGCGCTTGCCGCTCCGTGATCTGACCTGCGGGTATGGGACGCGTGGGCTTGTTGACGCGATCCAGCTCCACGTCGAACGCCTGGTTCCACGCGTTGCTGGCAGCGGTCGCAAGCAGGGCAGAGACGACGGCCAACGCCAAGGACGCGCTCTGCAGCGCGACACCGGTTGCTGCCTGTGCCGCGAGAGCACTCGCTACGACACCGACGGTCGGCGCCAGCAAGGTGAACGGTCGGAGGAGTCGGACCGCGCTCGCCGGCGTCATGGGCTGTCCCCCCCTCGAGGCGGCGGTCAGGCGGACTTCACGCAGCGGAACCCGATCGTCTCGAACTTGTCCTTGGGCGCAGCCGCAAGCCGCACGGCCCCGCGCAACAACTCCGGCGGGTCGTTGTAGCAACCGCCCTTGATGACATGCACGGTCTCGATGTCCTCGCCCGAGGTGAGCGTCCACTCCCAGACGTTGCCAGACATCTCGCCGACGCCGTACGGACTCTCGCCCGACGGGTGGTCATGCACGGAGGAGGTAGAGCCCTCGGCCGCGTCGCGGCCAAAGCACGCGCGCTCTTCGTCGACGGCGTCGTCCCCCCACGGGAAGAGGCGACCATCGACGCCGCGGCAGGCCTTCTCCCACTGCTCTTCGGTCGGCAACTGCTTGCCCACCCAGCGGGAGTACTTCTGGGCATCGGCCAGGCTCACGCCGACAACCGGTGCGTCCGTGCCCTTGAAGCGGGCCTCGGTCCAATACTTGGGGAAGCGGTAGCCGGTCGCCCGACAGAACGCTTCGTACTCGCGGTTCGTCACCGGGTACTTGTCGATGTAGAAGGCGGGCAACGTCACCTGCTCGTCCGCCGCACCGAAGAGGAAGCCGCCCGCAGGCACGAGCATCATCTGACCGTGGTCCTCGATCTGCTCGACGAGTACCGGCGCCAGGGCGGCCGCCGGCAGCATCTCGTCGGCTTCGACCTCGAGGCCGTGCTCCTTGAAGAACTCCTCGAGATCCAGGAGGCGATCGTCGACCGCATCCCACTCCTCGCCCGTGAGTGCCTTCTGGCGATCGAGCCAGAGCTTGGAGCGACGGAAGTACTGCTCCTGCTTCTCCTCGACCTCGTAGCCGAGTTCGAAGGAGAGGATGCCGAGGTAGACGCACTCAGGATCGTTCGCGTGCTCCGGCCGACTGAAGTGGGCCTCGAGCTCTGCGCATGCAGCTTCCTCGTCGAGGTCTTCGACGCGGATGCCGTCCACGTATTTCGAGTACACGTACTCGTTGAGGGCCCGAATCTTCTCGTCCACGCGTAACTCCACTCATGCGGTTGTTCCGCACGATCTGCGGCGAACCCAAGAACATAGAGTCCCCCGGCGAAAGCGTCCACGGATGCGGCGGTGCAATCCCGCCCGATCTCGAGCCGAATCGCACGGCGCGCGCCCCCGGCACCGAACAGAACGTGCTGGGGGTGTCCTCAGGCGGCGAATCCCGGCCCCCGCTCGCGCCGGATCCGAATGGCACCCGCGAGGGCAGCGGCTTCGGGGGCGAAACGGCGCAAGGCAAGCGCAAGATCCGGCCCGGGCAGGCGCATGGACGTAAGTCTTTCCCTGGAGAGGACTTATGTCACGATCCGCCCCTCCTGGCCGGCTCCGGGCGCCCCCGATCGGCCGCAGAGCCCAGAGTTACGGGATTTTTGCGTATCCGACACCCCCTGGCCTACGTCTAGACAGGTGGAGCCCGACAAATCCGACCTGGACGGTCAGGAGGACCTCGCGTCCAAGCGTCCAGCCAGCCGAAAGGACAGAACAACGGAATGGTCTTTGCGGACTGTTCCGGAGTCCCCCCAAGGAGCCCATGTCATGAAAGGCAAGATTTTCACCCCCGACGAAGCCAACCGCACCCTGCCGCTGGTTTCCCGCATTGCCGACGACATCGTGGCCACGTACGCGAAGGTGAATCGGGCCCTCCAGGCCTACGAGGACGAGAAGGCTCGTGCCGAGGCCGATGAGAGCCGGTTGGCTGACCTGCGTCGCCGCGACGAGGACGTCGCCAATGTCCTGGACCGCTTCCAGGCCTTGATCGAAGAGATCGAGGCGCTCGGTGGCACGGTCAAGGACTACGAGCGCGGCCTCGTCGACTTCTACGGCGAGGTCGACGGCGAGATCGTCTACCTCTGCTGGCAGCGCGGGGAAGACCAGATCCGGTTCTGGCACAGCCTCGACGAGGGCTTCGGCCACCGTCGCGCCCTCCCGACCCCCGCCACAGCCGCCTAGGAGCTGTCTGCAGCGTCCACCTGCTGGGCCCCACCCGCTGCGCCGGTGTGATCTCGGACACACCCCGGAGCGCCCTCCGCCCTGGACGGCTCGGACCGCATGCCTCGCCCTGGGAGTCTTGACTCCTGGGGTGGCTGCGGCCGGAGACACCGCGCCCGCTCGACGGGCGCGGTGATCTCCTCGCAGCGCGCCTCGCCCAGGGCCAGCAAACGCCCCCGGCCCAAGTGGGGCCCCCTCCGCCTCGGCAGTAGACTTGCCGGCTTCCGCCGGAGGATCGGTGGATTGACACCGATCGCGACTGCTGGCTGGGAGGAGCCCCGTGGACGAGCTGTTCAGCGCTGACAATCTCAAGTGGCGAGACAAAGCCCGTGAGATCGCCGAAGACGTCGTGCGGCCTTTGGCCGCCAAGTACGACCGTCTCCAGGAGTACCCCTGGGAGATCCGTGATGCCTTGAAGGAGGCGGAGCTCTTTGGCGTGTGGATCCCCAAGGAGTACGGCGGTCATGGCGGCGGCGTCATGGACCTCTGCCTCGTCGTCGAGGAGCTCTCGAAGGCCTGCGGCGGCGTGGGCGTTCTCTTCGCCGTCAACGCGCTCGGCTCGTTCCCGATTCTTGTCGCGGGCACCGAAGAGCAGAAGAAGCACTACCTGCCCCAGATCGCGCACGGCGAGAAGCTCATCGCGTTTGGTCTGTCCGAACGCCCCGCGGGCAGCGACGCCAGCGGCCTGGTGACCAACGCCCACGAAGACGGCGACTCGTGGGTCATCAACGGCCAGAAGAAGTGGACGACCAACGGCGGCGCTGCCGACATCTACAGCGTCTTTGCCGTGACGGATCCCAACTCGCGCAGCCGGCGCATCAGCGCGCTGATCGTCGAGAAGGGTGATCCCGGATTCTCGATCGGCCGCAAGGAAGACAAGATGGGCATCCGCTGCGTGCCCGTCGTCGAGCTGCACTTCGACGACTGCCGCATTCCGAAGGATCGCGTCCTCGGCGGTCGCCCGGGCCTTGGCTTCAAGCACGCCATGATGACCCTCGACCGCGCCCGACCGGGCGTTGCCGCCCAGGCCCTGGGGCTCGCTGCCGGCGCCCTCGAGCTCGCGACGGTCTACGCGACCCAGCGCAAGCAGTTCGGACAGGCAATCTCCGGATTCCAGATGATCCAGCAGTTGCTGGCCGATATGGCCACCAACGTCGAAGCCGGCCGTCAGCTGACCTACGCAGCCGCGCGGGCCTGTGACACGGGCGCCGAGGGCATCACGAAGCTCGCGGCGATGTCCAAGCTGTTCTGCACGGACATGGCGATGAAGGTAACGACCGATGCGGTGCAGGTCTTCGGTGG
The DNA here is from genome assembly GCA_029259795.1 of Planctomycetota bacterium. Taxonomy (GTDB): domain Bacteria; phylum Planctomycetota; class PLA2; order PLA2; family JAEUHO01; genus JAHEIK01. The sequence continues at coordinate 8,465 of JAJDEM010000085.1, read as the reverse complement.
CTACGGCTACATGAAGGACTACCCCATCGAGAAGTACATGCGCGACGCCAAGATCACGCAGATCTACGAAGGCACGAACCAGGTGCAGCGCCTGGTCATCGCCCGCAACCTGATCAAGGAAGCGGGAAGGCTCGATCACCTCTCGGCGTTCATCCCCCTTCCCGATCACGAGAACACGATCGCGGACCAGGAGCGGGCGGCTTCGGCCGCCGGCGCCTAGTCCTCCCGGAGCTCAGCATGGACACCAAGCCCAAGACGACCGGAGCCGATCCGGCGGAAGCCGCGGCCGGCATCGATGGAGCGACGCTTCGCAAGATCGTGATCGGCGTTGTCGTCGTCCTCCTCGCAGCCTTCGCGTTCATGATCTGGCGCGCGTTCGACGAAGAAAGCCGCCTGGATCGCTGGGACACGCTGGAGGCTATTCGCGCCAAGCACGAGCCCGCGCAGGATCCCATCTGGGAGAACCCCTACAGCATCTACAACGACGAACGCATGCGCTACATCGGCGCGCTTGAAGCGTTCCTCGGGGGTCAGGCTGGCGACGGCGAAGACGCCCTCGAGCCGCACACCAAGTTCCTGTTGGCCAAGGTGATCGCGGATCACATCCTCGCCAACCCCGGCGTCCTCGACCAGGAGGACCGCGCGGAGTTCTACGCCAAGGCCACGAAGCAGCTCGTCTCCATCCGCGACGACCACCCCGACTTCCCGCTCAACTGGACGATGCTCAGTGAAGACGGCTTCCCGAGTCTGACCCGGCAGTTCATCAAGTGGCTCGAGGACAACCAGGCCTGGGAGCAGAAGCACATGCTTCGTGCGGTCGAGCCGACCGCGGGTGTTCGTGTGTTGATTCGCACGACACGCGGCGACATGCTGCTCGGCCTCTACAAGGAGCTCGCTCCGACCTGGACCGCGGAGTTCCTGCAGCGTGCGATGGCAGGCACGTTCGATGGCGTTTCGTTCGTCGAGAAGCGCGACGTCGGCGACGCCTCCGAGCCCGCGGAGCACGGCATCCGCACTGGCGGCGCGGCGACCCGCAACCTCGCGCCGTACGACCCCCAAGCCGCGAAGGTCGCTGCGGACGTCAAGGTCCGTGCGGGCGCGCTTCCCGAGGAGTCCCGCAACCGGATTCCCTTCGAGCGCGGCATCGTCAGCGCGTGGCACTCCGGGACCGACGAGTACGACTCCAACGAGGAGTTCCTCGTGGTGACGAGCCGCTCGCCCTACCTCGACTACAAGTACACGCCCATCGGCACGTTGGTCGACGAGAGCGGCTTCAAGTCGCTCCTGACCGCAGATCGCATCTTCAATGGCGACGTCTGGCGCACGGACCCGACCATCCGCGACGACTCCAACTTGAGCGGGCTCCTCGACTGGCTCCAGGTGCCCGTCCAGATCGTCAAGGTCCTGGTCTACAAGGACGGCAAGCTCCAGCAGACGAGCGAGGGCGCCTCGCCCCACCGCGTCGCCGCCGAGGCGTCCGAGCGGACGCTCAGCTCCGTCAAGGCGGACCGCTACAAGACGGATGCGCCCGCGGCCCCCAGCAAGGACGTGCCCAAGAAGGACGGCGACGCGAAGGACGGCGACGCCGACAAGTAGGCGCCTCCACGGCACCCCTTCCTACGACGAGCGAACGCGTCCCATGGACCCAAGCCGTTGGCCGCACGCGAGCGTAGTTAGCCTCTGCTAGTTTACGCCCAGAGCAGCCAAGAGCCGGTCGAGCTCATTGGCGTCGTGATAGCCGATCACGATCGACCCCCCTTTGCCGCGCGTCTTGACCGCGACAGTCGTTCCGAGCGACTGCTTCAGGCGCGTCTCGAGGTCGGCCACGTAGGGATTGACCTCCACCTCCGCGGAGCCGCCCGAGCGCTCGGCCTTGGCGAGGGCCTCGATCTGGCGGACCGTCAGTCCCTGCCGAACAGCGCGTCGGGCCAGGGCGAGGCGCCGCTCGACGCCGTGGGCCAAGAGCACCGCGCGGGCCTGAGAGCCCGACAAATGGCCTTCGGAGACCAAGTCCTGGATCACGGCCGGCAGGTCCAGCAGGCGGATGAGGTTGGAGATGCTGGTCCGGGCCTTCCCCACCTTCTCCGCGACCTCCTCCTGGGTCAGCCCGAAGTTGCGCATCATCGCCTTCAGGGCGCGCGCCTTCTCGATGGCGTTGAGATCGACGCGCTGCAGGTTCTCAACGAGGGCCAGCGTCTGCATCTCTTCGTCGGCGGCCCGACGGACGATCGCCGGAATCGCGCCGTGCTTGAGTGCACGGACGGCCCGCAAGCGACGCTCCCCGGCGATGAGCTCGAAGCCGGCTGCGGCGGGACGCACCACCACCGGCTGCATGACCCCGTGCTCCGCGATGGATGCTTGGAGCCCCGCCAGGTCGTCCGCACCAAACGCCAGGCGCGGCTGGTAGGGATTCGGACGGATCTCCCCCACCGGGATCTGACGCACCTGCATGCCGGCCGCTGCGGGGCTCGCCGACGCCGGGGCGCTCGCGACGCGCTCGGCGGGCGCGCCGATCCGGGCCGGCGCCTCCGCCGGAACGGGGGCAGCAGGAGGCTTGACGTCCGCCGCCGGCTGGGCTGCGGTCTTGGGCTCGGGAGCCGGCACGGGCTTGTCAACGGCGGCCGGGGGCGGGACCAGCGGCTGCACGGTGGGCGGCTTGGCTTGGGGAGCGGGCGGCGCGGACTTGCGCGAGGGCGGCAAGGCCTCCGGGTCGCTGGACTTGATCAGGCCTTTCAGGCCACGGCCGAGGCGCTTGGGCTTCACGAAAATCTCCAGGGGTAGGGGGCAATGCCCATGCACGTACAACATAACGGCCCCCGCAGACGGTGTCGGGACCGACTCCCGGGAGTCAGGAGGCCCCCACCGAGGCCTGGCTGCGCGGCGACTCCCGGGAGTCGCGGTGCGATCCACGGCGCCGAGGCGGCTCGCCTTGACTCCCGGGAGTCGGGGCGAGGCCGGTCAAGGCCTTCCGGACTCCCGGGAGTCGGACGGGCCTCGCGCCCCCGTGCCCCGGACCGCCTTGAGTGTCTCGGCGTGCCTGGTGGCCTTGCCGGAGAGTGCCCACCCGACCGCGCCAGGATCCGCGGCGCGCTGCCTCAGCACGGCGCTCGAAAGCACATCATCCAGGCGAGCGAGGCTTGCCCCCCAAGGGCGAAGGGTCTCGAGCAGGCGGAGATCGTCGCGGAGCGAGCATGCCCCGATACTCGCTCTCATCGGACGCCAGCCCTTCGCCGGCGAGCAGCCCGTGCCCGTGGGCCGCGAGCCAGGGCTCGAGGCGCTCCCGAGGAAGAGGCTCTGCGATGAGCGCCAGTGCTGCGATCGACTCGTGCGCGGCCTCGCGCATCGCCGGGTCCACGGACCGCGGATGCGGTGCAATCAGCGGGAGCCCGGCCCTGAGCTTGCGCTGAATCATGTCCTGGCTGGCAAGACCTGGATCGTGCCGCAAGGCGGGCTCCGCGGATGCGGGCCCGAAGCAGCCCGCGCACAGCGGCGAGAGGCCGACGCAGAGGATCGCAAGTCGAACTCGATGCGTGGGGGAACCAGAGCCCGGGCAGCTCACCGGCGCGTCAACTCCCCTCGGCCCACAACGACTCCCGGGAGTCACGAGACCCAAAGCCCAGCCCGTCGTTCGCAGAGCCGGTGGAGCGTGGTACGCATAGGGCATGTGGGCCTACACACTCGCCACGCTCCGCCATGCTCTGCGGTCGCCGCTGGGCTGGGTACTTCTGGGCGTTGGCGTGTTCCTCGGATGGTTCGGTACATCGCTGGCGATCCTCGCGTTGGACTCGGTGGGGGCCCAAGCCCAGCCGCTCACGTTGAGCTCGGCTCACCTGGTGGGCGTGCTGTTCACGCTGTGGCTCGTCGGTCGCGCGCTCGACGAGGACCGCACCTCGGGCTTCGCGGCCGCGGCGGATGTCACTTCGCCAGGCCCCATAGGACGCCTTGCGGGTCGCTGGGCGGGGGCGTCGATGGCGGGCGCGGCGCTGGCAACGCTCACCGGTGCGCTCATTGCCATCTGCTCGGAGGCTCCCGCGCCTGATGCCACACACTTGCTATCTACAAGCATATTGGCAACAAGCCTTGTCGGTGCCTGGGCGGTCCTGCTAGGGACGTTGTGGCGGGGTGGGGGTGCGACGCTGGCGGCGTTCCTCCTTTGGGTGCTCGGCCACTTGCCGTGGGGGGCCGCGCCGTTTCTGGAAGGCCTTGGAGGCCGGGCCCTTGGTGCGTGGCTGCCGGGGCCGCGGACGGCCGGTTCTCTCGAGGCGCTCGGCTATACTTCCGCGGCCGTGGTCGGCTTGCTGTTGGCGGCCCTGGCATTGAGTCGGCCGGCAGACGCCTAGGCACCCGGTACTCTGTTCTCCCTACGGCACCGGATTTCATCGTGCGTTACGGCGTCTTTGGCGACATCCACAGCAATCTCTCTGCGCTTCACGCAGTATGGGAGTCCCTGGAGCGCGAAGGCGTCGACGACTACCTCTGCTTGGGTGACATCGTTGGGTACGGCGCCGATGCGAAGGAATGCGTCGCCCTCCTGCGCGAGTTGAACCCCACGATCGTCGGGGGCAATCACGATTGGGCCGTCGCGGGCAAGCTGGGCCTCGAGTACTTCAACATCCAGGCGCAGGCGGCCATTGTCTGGACGCGCCGGGCCCTCGACGACGCCGACATCCAGTGGCTGGGGGAGCTACCGCTGACTCAAGTGGTGGGGGACATCACGCTTGCGCACGGCACGGTCCACAACCCGCCGGCGTTCGAGTACATGCAGACGCCGTACGACGCGCACCTCTCCTTTCAGGAGTTGAAGACGCAGACCGCATTCGTCGGGCACAGCCACATTCCTGTTTCGTTTTTCGATGGCACGCCCATCACGTACTCGATCGACTGGAACATCGAGCTCGGCGACCGCAAGTGCATCGCGAACCCGGGCAGCGTGGGTCAGCCCCGGGACGAAGATCCTCGCGCCTCGTTCGCGATCTTCGATTCGGACACCCGGGTTCTGGAGATCAAGCGCGTCGAATACGACATCGGCCGCACGATTGGCGGCATCCTGCGCGCCGGACTGCCCGTGCTTCTGGGCGAGAGGCTCCGCATCGGACGCTGACGATCCAAGGCCACCGCAAACAGCACCTGCCGGGCAGCGTAGTCCTCGACACCTGCTCGCACGCAACCCTGGCCCGCCCATCGTCCACTCGGAGAAGTCCATGTCGTTGAAGCGCATTGCGATCGCCCTGCCCCTGTCACTAGCCCTCGTTGGCTTGGCGTGTACGCCCGCATGGGCGGATGACGACGAGCCCGCTCCCACGCGAGTGCGAGTCAAACTCAAGGCCAAGCCGGCGAAGCCTGTCCCAGCGGCACAGAGCCCGAAGAGCCCCATGCAGGTTGTGCAGCAGTGGCTCATGGGGAAGGCCGCCCAGTCGATGGCGGGTGGTTCCGCGGTGAACGGCGGCGCACTCGACGCCTGGTTCGAGGGCGGTAGCGATGTACCGCTTGCAGACCTGCGCGACGCCCTCAAGGCCGAAGGCTGGACGGGCGCCTCGATGAAGGTGTGGTTGATGGGGGAGGTGGCGCGCCAAGCGCCGCAGATGATGCACATGTTCCGTAGGCACGGCTCGTCGCAGGGCGCCGCGCCGCGCACGTTCCCGTGGTTTGGCCAGCAAGCCGATCCGCGCCGGCAGCAGGGGGGCTTCGCCCCGCAGCGCCACGGCCAAGGCATGCGTCGGGGACCGCACTTCCACGGCCGGCGCTTCGGACCGCGCGGTCGCCGTGGGCGGGGCTTCCGCGGACCGGGTCCCCACGGACAGGGTTTCCGTGGGCAGGGTTTCCGCGGACAGGGTTTCCGTGGGCCGGGTTTCCGCGGGCCGGGTCAGCACGGTGAAGGCGCTCAAGGCCACGGCATGGGTGGACGCGGGCTCGGCGGGCCGGGTCGCCCCTGGCAGGGCCAGGGGCAGCCGCGGGTTCAGACCCAGCAGCGCGCCTTCATCCTCTGGCACGATGGCGCGGGTTGGCAGCAGCGTGAGCTCCCCGGCGGCCGGGGTCCTGGCGCAGGCGGCATCCCCAGCATGATCGGCATCCCCGGCCTCGGGCCGACGCCGGGTCCGGGTGCACCGACGCACGGCGGTTGGGTCCCCGGCCGCGCCGGTCAGCCCGGCAAGGCGGGCATGCCCGGCGCCCCCGGCCGCAGCGGTCACTTCGCTCCGCGGCCCGGCGCGACGCCGGCCGCACCCCCCTCGATCAACCGGCACCGGATCAACATCGAAGGCCTCGAGAAGATCCGCGAGATGCTGCGCAGCCTCCAGAGCAAGAAGGGCACGACACTCGACGCCGCGACGCTTCAAAAGCTGCGGGAGGCACTCAAGCCCCACGGCGCAGCCGTCGGTGGTGCCGGGCCGGCTCCGGCCCCCGGTCGGAAGGTGCATGTCGGGCTCGTACCCTCGGGCGAGGTCGAAGTGGTCGAGGAGACCGAGATCAAGGACGTCGGGCCGGGTCGCTGATCAGGCCTCGAGGTCCCACGCGACCCAGGAGGGCGAGCGCCCACGCGAGCCCACACCGTCACGCACGTACGCCTGCAGCCACGGCCCCGGTGCATCCGGCGCGGCGGCAATCAGCATGAGCGCGGGCATACGCCGCGCGAGCACCGGATGCTCGCTCAGCATGCCGTCTCGATCGGCCTGGCTGGGCTCCGCCGCTCCGCGGCGATGGCCGTGCCAGATGCCGACCACGCCCAGCCCGCGGGCCGCGGCGTCCCGACGAGCGGCGAGATGCTCGTCGGCCGTAAGGTGGAAGGCCGAGTGAGGCTGGGCGTGTCTGTTGCGCCCCGCACGCACGGCCGTGACCTGGATCGACGCCGCCTCGTGCTGCCCCAGCAGGTAGCCGCAGGGTTCCACCCCGTCACGGATGCCGTCGTCGAGCGCGGCACGCAGCGTCGCCTGGGCGGCGGGCAGCAGCTGGACCGTGGGGCGTGTGGTCACTTCCATGCGCCCAGCCTATTCGTTTGTGGACGCCCTGCCGCACGAGCCTTGCAGCCCACCCTAGAATCCGGTGGCAGGCCCATGAGGTGAGGGAGCGTGCCATGGATCCGACCCCCCCCGAGACCGTCTTCAAGTTCACTGCCGAGGGCGTCGACTTGGAGTTCGCAGGCACAGAGGCCTTCGTTGAGCGCCAGGTCACCCGCTTTCGAAGCTTCCTTCAAGGCGCGGTCGGCATCGAGGCCACAGACCCCGACCCGGCGGAGGCCTCAACGACCGAAGCCCCCGCAGCCGCACCGGCAGCGAACTTCCCGAAGTTCATCGAAGGCCGCCCGCCGCGCGAAGGCCGTGGCGCCATCCAGGACCGCATCCTCCTCGCCATCTACTTCATGAACGTCGTTCGCAAGCAGCGCGAAGTCAGCAGCGACGACATCGTGTACTGCTTCCGCCAAGCCAGCTGGGAGCGGCCCAAGAACCTTCACAACGCGCTGGGCATCCTCAAGCGCAAGGTCGGGCACCTGCAGGAAGGCAGCCGCCGCGGGCTCTACCAGCTCTCGCCGGTCGGCCTTCAGTACATGGATGGCCGCTACCACAGCGGCGCGTAACGCGCGGGATGGGCCGGCGCTCCTCGCGCGTCCGAAAGCGCAGGCTACTCGTCCGGGTAGAGATCGCCGATCACGGCGTTGGCTACATCCAGGCCGAGGGCCGTCAGTCGCAGGCGTGAGCCCTCGAGCTCGAGGAAGCCGCCGGCCGCGTGCCGCGCCAGCGCGTCGGCGTGCACGACGCGCGTGTCGATGCCGTGGCGCGCTTCGAGCTCGTCCAGGTCCACCCCGTCCACAAGTCGTAGCCCCATCATGAGGCTCTCGAAGAGGCGCAGCGCCGGCGAGACCGACTCCGTCCACTCCTCGGGACGCTGCCCGGCAGAGGCCAGCGCGCTGTAGCCGGACGGATCGTCGACGTTCTTCCAACGCCGACCGCCGACATGGCTGTGCGCGCCCGCGCCGAGACCAAGCCACTCGACGTTTCGCCAGTAGGCGAGGTTGTGCAGGCTCTGCTCGCCGGGTCGTGCGTAGTTGCTGACTTCATAGCGCGCGTAGCCGGCCGCTTCCAACCGGTCACGCACGAGGTGCAGGTGCGCCAACTCGCGATCGGGGCGCGGCGGCGGGAGGCGTCCCTGCCGCATGCGCTTGGTGAAGACCGTTCCCTCTTCGTAGGTCAGGACGTACGCGCTCAAGTGGTCGGGCTCGAGCTCGAGCGCCGCCTCCACGTCGTAGGCCTGCTCTGCCAGTGTCTGGGCAGGCGTTGCGAGAATGAGATCGAGCGAGAGGCGCTCGATCCCACCCTCGCGCAGGACGCGCACACTGCGCGCGGTATCTGCGGCGTCATGAATCCGCCCCAGCGTCTTCAGATGGTGATCATGGAAGGACTGCGCTCCCATGCTCACCCGGTCGACGCCCGCGGCGCCAAGCGCGGCGACTCTCGCCGGGTCCAGGCTGCCCG
>JAJDEM010000084.1 GCA_029259795.1 Planctomycetota bacterium | reverse complement strand
CTGCGACGACGACTAGCCGCCCCTCTGGGCCCGCCGGCGCGGGCATGCAATCGCCAAGCACCAAGGCCCACATCCCTCGTGAAGCGAAACGAAGCCCCAGGAATCGGAGAACCATGATGAACACCGCAATGATCCTCGTCCTCGCCAGCATGCCTACGGGTTTCGGCGTCACGGTATCCCTCGTCCTTCTGATCCTCGGCATCTGTGGGCTATTCACCGAAGGACACCGGGCCTTTGGCGTGGGCATGGTCGTGCTGGTGGCGACCCTCCTGCTCGAGATGGCCGGCGCTCACGAGACGGTGCTGACGGCATTGACCGTCGTCTGGTTCGGGGCCTTCCTCGTCGCAGCCCTGGCCCAAGGCGTCTCGATGCCGACACCGACGCGGCCCTCGCAGAACGAGGTTGAGCTTGCGCACGGGCGCTCGCGCCGCGTGGCTCGCCCGCGCCGCTCGCGGAGCACGCCCTTCGGCTAGATGAGCAGGGCAGCGCCCTTGGATTCCGCGTGCGACGACCACTCAGACCACCCACGGCCGTTTTCGGCGCACGTGCACGCGCTGCGCCGAAGGCCCAACCACGTGACCAGTTCCACCCAGAAAGGACTCTCTCATGCACCTCCGCACGAATCCGACGACTCCGAACCGATCCCCCGCGCCACGCAGCGTGCGCGCCATCACGCTCGCACGGACGAGTGGCTTTCTCGTCCTTGCCCTCCTGTTGCTTGTGGCAGGGGCGGCATCGCCGGCAGATGCGGACTTCAAGACCAACAAGTGGGAGAAGCGCAAGGCGCTGGCCGCCGAGGGCTGGCACGCCGAGTACGGCGGCAAGATCAATGAGACGGACATGATCGGGATCGCGGTCAGTACGTACTTCGGCGGCCCGGGCGGATTCCAGGCCTCGGTCATGGCGCTCGTCAAGCGCATGTACGCCAGTACGAAAGCAGCGGCGGAACGTGCGGCGGAACGGGCCGTGGAAGTCGTGCTCGAGGACTTGCGCGCCTGGGTGATCTCGCAGCTCGAGAGGCTTGCGGGGGCCAAGACCGATGGGCACGAGACGAAGCTGTTTGGCGGGATCGAGGTGCGCGTTGGCGTGCACGAGTACAACGGCAAGAACCGGCAGTGGTTCCCGAACTTCAGCAGGAGGGGCGGCTACTACAAGACCCTCTCCAAGACCCTGGAGTACCAGCTCTACATCGCGCTGCGCCGACCGCGCGATCCCAAGACCGGGGAGTTCGTGGGGCCTGAGCCCCTCATCTACCCCACGTGGAGCCGACTCCATCTTCCCGAGTACCAGCAGGCGATCGCGGTTGGGGAGCGCCAACTGGTCGGTCTGAACACCGTCACGGGCGCCTGGCGCATCTGGGAGGTCGATCTGACACAAGCCTCCGGCACGCGCAATCCGCATGGACGCGTTGCGCAAGGAAAGGACGCGAGGTTGCGCGGAGCCGATGTGATCGTCGGCACGAGGAAGCACGTACTCGCCATTCGGCGTGAGACCGGCGGCTTCCAACTCTGGACCGTGGTCGCCCGACGCGGGATGCCGATGCTCCGTCGCACGGCATCCGGTGTGTTCACGCGCTTCAAGGATGGCAGGTACTCGCAGCTCGTGCACCTGGGCACGGACCTGCTTGTCGCTTGGAACCCGCGTACAGGTGCGAACCGACTGCTCCGACTCGATGCAAAGAACAAGGGCGTCCTGGTCGGGACGCGTGCTGGGCTCAAGTCTGGCAACTGGACGGCGCTCCGCAGCCCGAAGTTGACCCAGGCCTTCGGCATGGGCGGGAAGCACCTGTTCGGCTGGAATCCAGGCACGGGCGCTTGGCGTCGATGGGCCCTGGATATGGATCAGACGCCGGTCTGGCGCAATCCCTCCAAAGGCGGGAAGGAGCGACGCATCGGAGGAACGTGGACGCGCCTGCGCCATCCCCTGGTTCGGGTCATCGCGAGTCCCGACGGTGGGTGGATCGCCGGCTGGGACCCCGTACGGGGACAGTTCCGATTCTGGCTCTTCAAGGACAACGAGCTCGATGCCCCGATGATCAATCCCCCAGCGCCCAAGTAGGGCGGCGACGGCGATCGTGGCTTGGCGCGAGCTCGACGTCGGGCCATCGCCTGCCGCGCCAGAGGCCGCGGCGCGGCAGGTAGCTGGGAATACGGTACCAGGTCTTTTCCGACGGAATTCTGGGAATACGGTACCAGGTCTTTTCCGACGGAATTCTGGGTGGCTTGTGTTCGCGACGTGGGTGAGTCCGCATCGTGCTCCATCCACTCGGATGCGAGAGCGCCATCCCGGGAGGCGAATGCGCCCATGGCGCTCACGGTCCGCGCGGAAGCGCGGAAGCGCGGAACGACCGACGACTACTCACGCAAGCCAGAAAGAAAATTGGCACCCCGACCTGGACTTGAACCAGGGACCTTCGGATTAGAAAGCGTGTGTCCTGTGCCGCATCGGGCGTGGCAATTGTTCCGCGCGTTGGCGCAACTCGCGAGTTGAGGGGCGCTTACGTCATGCGCCCCGCAACGTGGCGATGGTTGATTCCCCCTCCGTTTTCCGCGCGGAAAGCGCGGAAAGGAAATGCACCTAACAGGCGGTGCCGCGCGCGACATCGGCGCGCGCGTGTTCGGGGTGAGGAGCAGCGACGCGCCCTCTGGCGGTGGCGCACTCTCCTGTCTTGCGCCGTCTGGCATTGATGAATGACCGACCGTTTTCCGGGCTCTTTCCGCACGTTCACTGTCGTGGGGTTGGCCGACGGACATGCCTTCGGGCCACAGCCGAGCATGCGAAACGAAGGGGGCCTGCCTGATAGCCAGTCTCCGAGAAGCGGCCGCAGCGGGCCTTCCGCCGGGATCCTGGCGGCGGCGCAGAGCCCCCGATCTTGCCTGGTTTGAGGAGCCGAGGACGCTCTCGTTTCATCCCTCGTGCGCCACGTCCACTCCCAACCGGACCTGAACGGATTCTCGCGAGGCAGTCGAATCATGTGGTAGGGTTTCGCCGACGCGCTGGCAGGAGGTCCCCTCGGACCCCGCGGTGTTTCACGGAGGAAGAGCACATTTCCATGCGGTCCGGCTCCAGACATGATCGCTATGCTCACCGCCGAAGCCGCGGTTGCGCCGCTGCCTTCGTCGCGGCGCTCTCGGTCTGCTTGGTGATGCAGCCGCTGTTTGCTGGCGCTGTTCTGAGCCACAGCCATGGCGACGAGGGCTCGCACACGCACCGCATTTCCATCCTAGGAGCAAGCGCGTGCAAGTGCGCCGCGTCTTCGTCGCATGGGCACGACCACGATGACCACTCCAGGCCGAGCGGCGCCAACCGTCCTGACGGTGCATCCGTACTCGCCGGTGAGATGATCGTCTGCGATGCGGATGTGGTGCTGTTGGGCACGTCCACCATCAACGCCCTGCCCGGCCTCGACCTTGGGGCGCGGCGGCAGTTGGCGAGCTCGTCAGTACCGACGAGTGGCCTCACCTCGCCGACGACGGGCTTGCGGAGGGCGCTAGACACCAGATCGCGGTTGGCGCGGCGTAGGCCAAGCAAGAACACCGCGGATCTCGTTCGTATCAGCCCAGCCCTGCTGCTGTAGACCCTTGTTGACTGTCTGAAGCGCCGCCGCGTCCTGCGGCTTGGGCGCTGCCCCTTTCTTCGCCGCGATGCGTACAAGCATCCTGCGCGCAGGGATCGGGGCTGACTCCAGTGCCCCACGTTGCACGGAGTCCACGCGTTGCGCGCATGCGCACGTAGACAGCGCTTGAGCGCGGGTTCCCAGTCAGGCCGCTGCCGACTCTCCCGCGCCGAATCGACCAAAGCTCCGCTCCCCATGTGAGATCGCCATGGCAACTCGTCTTCCCGTACACGTCCTCCTCGTTCTGAGCGCCCTGGGGACAGGCTGCGCAAAGTACGCTCCAACAACGCTCCATCCAGGCGCCGAACAGGCGTCCGTGATGAACAGGACGACGAGTCCTGTGCATTTGGCCGCGGCACAACAGAACCGCATTCCGACAGCCTGGCTCCCCCTTGCGACCCAAGTCGATCTCACGGACGGCTTGACGCTTGAGGAAGCGGGCACCATCGCGCTTTCCTACGCACCGGATGTCGTGCGGGCGCGAACCAACGCACGCATCCGAGGAGCGCAACTCCTCCAGGCAGGCCGGCTGGGTAGTGTCCAACTCTTCGTGGGTCCGCGACTCGGCCTGGAGGACGGGGGATTCGTCCTGCCGGGCAACGTCAGTTGGCAGATCCCGCTCGGCGACCAGTTGGGGGCAGAACGCGGACACGCTGCCGCCGGTCTCCGGACAGCGAAGCTGGGCGTCATGGCCGTCGAACTGGACACGCTCGTGGCCGTGCGCGAACGCTTCATCGAGATCGCCGCCCTCCAGTCGCAACTGGCCACGCAGCGCAAGGCGATGGAGGAGGCATCCGCGTTGCTCGACTACGTGGAGCGGCTGCGCAAGGCCGGAGAGGCAGACCCCGTCGCGGTACATCTCGCTCAGCTCGAGCGCGACGAAGCGGAGCAGCTACTCGAGGAGGCGATGCGAGCACTGCCTGCTCGCAAGGCGGGTCTGCTCGGCCTGATCGGTCTCATGCCCTCCGCTCCGGTCGAGATCGCAGTTGACGAGGGCACGTTCGCTCTGCCTGCCCTCCCGGGTCCAGACCCGCAGCACGTCCTCTCGCATCCGAGACTGCAAAGAGCCGCGGCGGCCTACCGAACGGCGGATCAAGCCGCTCGGCTTGCGGTCGCTCAGCAGAGCCCCAAGCTGGCGATCGGACCGGACTTCGAGGCCGATCGCGGTGACCTCGAAATCGGCGCGGGCCTCGGGCTCACCGTACCCAACGCGGCACGCCAGAAGGCACGCGTCGCGGAGGCGATCGAGCGACGAGAGGCTGCGCGGCAAGCCTATCGCAACGTCTTGCTCTCCCTTTCGAGGGATGAGGTTGAGAGTCGCGCTCGACTGTCGTCCTTGGAGCGGCTGCTCCTCTCCCACACCAAGAGAGTTCAGAGTGCAGCGAGCGCAGAGAAGGCGCTCGATGAGCGCAGTGCCGCTGGCTTGGTTGTCCCCATCGAGGCCATCGCGGCACGCTCAGCCATCGCGCGAGCGCGCAATCGCGAGGTCGATCTACTCAAGCGGAGCGCCATGGCGACCCTCCGCGCCGCCCATGCCGGCGGATACCTGCTGGTCACGCCCGGCAACGGCCCCGAAGACAAAGGAAGCAACTAGCCATGCGAACACACACACACAGCGTCACGCTGCCTCTCTTCCTCTCCTGCCTGTTGGTTTCCGGCTGTGGCGGCGCGCCCGGCGCGGCTTCCGGACCAGGCGCGGAAGCGCCTGTCGTCTCGAACCGCATCGCGGTACCTGCCGAGGTCGTTGCCAACATCGGCATCACGTTTCGCGACGCGAAGCGCGGCCGTCTCGAGACACGCATGGTCGTGCCCGGACGGTTGGTCGTGCCGCCGGAAGCTCGCTGGGAGCTACGTTCGCCGTTCGCGGGGACCATCCACATCAAGCGGCGCGTTGGCGATCGAATCGCGAAGGGCGATGTCGTGGCCGAAATCGTGAGCGACGACCTACGGACGCTCCAGCGGACGCTGTGGGCCGACCATGGCGCCGAAAAGAGCAGCGCACTTGAACAGCAACACGCGAAGGTCGAGTTCGCCGGGCTGGAGAAGCTGGCGCGTGTGGCCGAGGCGTCCTTGGTGGCTGCACGTGTGCGCGAGGGTCGCGCGCGGACACTCCTGCTGAACGCGGAGGCCCTCGAGAAGACCACGGCGGCGCGCCACGAGGAACTGCGCAAGCTGAGCGGTGGCAGCCTCGGGCGGAAGGAACTCCTGGCGGCGCAGCGGGCCTGGGTCGAGGCGCAGGCCCTGGCGCTCGACGCCAGAGAGCGCAGCGACACCGCCCAAGCCAGCGTAGTGAAACTGGAGGTCGAAGCCGCCAACGCCACGGTGCGAGCGTCAACCGTAGCCACGGCCCTTGAGGCGATCGCCGAGCGCGTCTTGGCAGCCCGCGTTGCCTACGAGACCAGACTCACCTTCCTTGCCTCCGTGAGCGGAATCCCGGTATCCGACCTGATCAAGCGAGTTGACGGTCTGCATCGGTGGGCGCGCCTCTCCTCACTTCCCTTGGCCGCACCCGCCGCCGGACTCATCTCCGACCTTGCCGCGTCCAACGGAGAGTGGATCAGCGCCGGTGGCCCCATTGTCGAGATTGTGGATCACCGCGAACTCTTGTTCGAAGGACACCTGCCGGAGATCGATGCCGCGCGGATCAAGGCCGGCGCGGCGGTGCGCATCTCTCCTGCCGTGACGGGCATCGAGCCCACCGACACCACGATCGGCCGCGTCTACCCCGTTGCGAGTGCTACGGCGCGGACGATCACGATTCACGCGCGCATCCAAAACCCGGGCGGCCAGCTCCCGGCCGGCGTCACGGCGATGGCGTCGATTCTCCTTCGGGTCAGCGATACCGAGGAGGTGCTCGTACCTGCCGGTTGCGTGGTCCAGGACGACCTCGAAACGATCGTGTTCATGCAAGACCGCGAGGATCCCGGGCAGGTCGTTCGGCTTCCCGTGTCCATCGGACGGCGAAGCGACGAGTGGGTTGAGATTCTCACCGAAGTGGATGAGGGCGACAAGCTCGTCGAGAGCGGGATCCATCAGTTGCGGGAAGCCGGAAGCGGGAAAGCGCCCTCAGGCGGGCACTTCCATGCAGACGGCACCTGGCACCTAGAGGACAAGTAACCATGTTGAACAAGCTGATCGCAGCCGCGCTGCGCTACCGACGACTCGTGCTCTTCCTTGCGATCGCGGTGGTGGGAGCCAGCGCCTTCTTGGTGCCACAGGTCCCGCTCGAGGTGTTCCCCGAGTTGAAGGCGCCTACCGTCACGATCATGACGGAAGCGCACGGCTATGCGCCGAGCGAGGTGGAACTCGCCGTCACCTTTCCGATCGAGACGGCCCTCAACGGTCTTCCCGGGGTCCGCCGGGTTCGATCCAGCTCCCTCGTGGGGCTCTCCATCGTGTGGGCCGAGTTCGACTTCGACACCGACATCTACCGGGCGCGACAGATGATCTCCGAGCGCCTCTCAAGCGCCGCGGGATCACTCCCGGAGAACGTCGAGACACCCCAGATGGGCCCCATCTCCAGCATCGCGGGGGAGATCATGCTTCTCGCTCTGACGAGCGAGGACGGCACGGTGTCGCCTCTCGAACTCCGCCGGATCGCAGCCTTCGACCTGCGTACCAGGCTGTTGGCAATCGAGGGTGTGTCGCAAATCACGGCGATGGGAGGCGAGTATCCGGAGTACCAGATCAACGTCCGCCCCAACGACTTGCGCCTCTATGGCCTGACGCTGCGAGATGTCGAGGAGGCGGCGGAGGCGGCGCACCACCCCGCGGGTGGCGGGTTCTTGGAGAACGTCGGCAACCGCGAACTGCCGCTGAGACCGCTGACGCGGGCGACGTCGATCGAGGACCTCGGCATGACCGTCGTAGGCTCCTGGCAGGGAGCACCCGTGACGCTCGACAAGGTCGCGGACATCCAGATCGCCGGCGCGCCGAAGCGCGGAACGGGCGCCACCGGCGGGCACCCTGCGGTCGTCCTCGTCGTCCAGAAGAGTCCGGGAACGAACACGCTCGATCTCACGGACTCCATCGACGCGATGCTCGATGACTTCGAGAAGACCGTCCCCGCGGGCGTCGTCGTCGAGCGGAACGTGTTCCGTCAGGCCGACTTCGTACGCGTTGCCATCAGCAACGTCCTGATCGCGCTCCGCGACGGAGTGATCTTCGTCGTCATCATCCTCTTCCTGTTTCTACTGAACCTTCGAACGACGTTTATCACACTCACCGCCTTGCCGCTCTCGATCGGGATCACCCTGATCCTGCTCGATGCGTGGGGCGCCAGCCTGAACGTCATGACGCTGGCCGGAATCGCCGTCGCGGTCGGATCCTTGGTGGATGACGCGATTGTCGATGTGGAGAACGTGTTCCGAAGGCTGAAAATGAACGCTGCGCTGCCACCCGGAGACCGCAAGAGTGCTCTGATCGTTGTCTATGAGGCGAGTGTCGAAGTCCGTTCCGCCATCTTTCTTGCCACGATCATGATCATCCTCGTTTTCGTACCTCTGTTCTTCCTTTCGGGGATCGAGGGGCGTTTCTTCCGTCCCCTCGGCATCGCGTACGTCACGAGCCTGGCCGCCTCGCTCTTCGTCGCGATGACGGTTACGCCGGTCCTCTGCTACCTGCTGCTAGGCGACAAGAAGATCATGGAGCGCAAGGAGGGGTGGCTCATCACTGGACTGAAGTCGGCGTACACGCGACTCCTCAGCGTGGCGCTCCGCATGCCCAAGCTGGTCATTGGA
>JAJDEM010000083.1 GCA_029259795.1 Planctomycetota bacterium | reverse complement strand
GCCGCTCGACGGGCCCGGCGACCGTTTGCACGAGGTCTATGCCCGGGTCGACGGGCGGACCATCGTGCATGAGATGGCCCTGCAGATGGCTGCCTCCCGCAACGATGTGCTTTCAGCCCTGGCGCGTTTGCGAGACGCCGGTCTCGTCCGCGCGACGGAGCCGGAGGCCCTCGCCCGCGCCGCAACGGATCGGGCCGCGTCCGGCCAGCACGAGATCGCCCGCGCCCTCGTCCTGCAGTGGGCCGAGTTGACACCCGAGGATCCCGCTCCCCTTCGCAAGCTGGCATCGCTCGCCCAGGAGGCCGGAGACAAGAACGCCGAGCTCGAAGCGCTGTGCGCGATGGGCAACCTGGTCCTTCAGCAGGGAGACTCGGCGCAAGCGCTCGAGGTGTTCACGCGTGCCATGCGGCAGGCGCCAGCCGATGATGTGGTCCTGGCCGGTCTGCGTCTTGCTGCGGAGGCCGCCGGAGACAACGATGCCCTGGTGGACAGCACGCTGCTGACTGCGCAGACCAAGCTCGACGAAGGCGCGGCCGATGCGGCGCTCGAGATGCTCGAGCCGCTTGCGAAGTCCCATCCCTCCAACATGGCCGTGCACTTGCTGCGCGCGCGCGCCCTCGTGCACAGCGAAAAGCGCAGTGAGTTCTTCGAGCAGGCCGAGGTGGTCGGCCAGGTGCTGAGTCGCGGCGGCTGCCGAACCGAGGCGGACCGCGAGGTCGCCGAGTTCTTCCGCGAGACCATCACCCACATGGCCCCGGACCGGGGCGACCTCCTCGAGCACTTCCGCGAGATCTACGACCCCCGCAAGCGTCGCAGGCGCTCGATGGCCCTGATCCTCGCCCTGTTGCTTGTCGTTGGTGGGGCTGGCGTCTACCTCTGGCCCGCCTCGGCCAGTTCCCTGCTGGCCCGCGCGCAGGAAGCGTCCGACGAGGGCGACAAGCAACTTGCGTTGGAGATGATCGGTCAGCTCGTCGATCACTTCCCCGACTCGCCTGAAGCCGAGCAGGCCTACCACCTGCAGGCGCGTTTGTTCCCGCCCGCTCCGACGTCGAACCGTGCCTACAAGGCGCTGCTCGCGCTCAAGAAGACGATCAAGACCCAGATGCCGGCGTTCACGGATGCCCTGGCGGCCCTACCGGACCAGGGTGCGCAGGGGTCCGTGCGCGCCGTCCTTGAGCCCCTCGGGGGCAAGAAGGCCAAGGTCGTACGCAAGGAGATCCTCGCGCCCGCGACGGCCGCGCTCCGCGAACATACGGCGCGGCTGCACAGCGAGATCATCGCTCGCGTGAAGGTCCTCGCGGGTACCGCAGGCGCCACGGAACGACTGCATGAAGACCTGATCGGCTTGCGAGAGTTCATCGACGAGGCGACACGCTTGCGCGACCCGTCGTGGATCGCCGACGTCAAGGCGGCTTCCGAGCTGCTCTATCGCGCCGCATCGCTATCCGAGGATCGCGCCCTCATCAAGAAGACCCAGGAACTGGCGCGCGCTGCGCTGGGGCTCGACAAGTCTGCGGTCTACTACGATGGACACATCATTCCGGTACGCCTGTCTCTCGCCACGCGCGAGATCGAAGAGGCGGACCGTCGCTGCAAGGAAGACGCACCGAAGCTCATGGTGAGCGGAAGCCTCGATCAGGCCGATGCGTGCTATGCGCGCCTGGAGTCGCTCATCCAGCGCTACGGTGGTGATGAGGCCTACGCTCGCCTCATTGCGTCGGTCGAGCGCCGTCAGCTCCCTCAGCTCATCAAGGAGCGTCGCGGGCAGATCGCAGACATCCGTCGCCGCCTGGTCGATGCCCAGGCCGCTGAAGATGCCGGTGATCTCGACAAGGCCGTCGAACTCTACGCCGCGCTCGTCAACGAGTACTGGCTGATTCGCTTCGAGAACGTCTGCACCCTCCCCCTGCGCCTCGTCAGCACACCCCCAGGCGCCACCGTACGCATGGATGGCACGGCGCTGGGCACAACGCCGCTGATCGTGCGCTACGCCTGGGGCAGTGAAACCAGCGTCGAACTCGCGGCCCCGGGCTTCGAGACGCTGACGCAGGAGCTGCGCACGGCAGAAGACAAGCCCGCCAGTCGCTTGGCCGTGGCGCTCACGCCGCAGACCCGCTGGAGCCGCGAGGCCTCGCCGCGGATCCGGACCCAGCCGCTTGGCATCGGCGACAACGTCCTCGTCATGGACCACCGTGGCCTGATGAGCCTGCACGCCGGTGCCTCGGGCGAGGTCCTCTGGACCCGTGACTTGAGCAGTCTCGAGGGCGTCCGAGCCCGACCGGCCCTCGCCGACGACGTCCTACACATCGCCCGCGTCGATGGTCGCGTGTTCTTCCTCTCTGCCAAGGATGGCTCCGTGCTCGGCGACATCAAGGTTGCGCGGCCGCATGGGGATCTCGCGGCCCACGGCGGCCAGGTAGCCCTTGCCACGGCAGCAGGGGCACTGCTCGTCATTCGGGACCGCAAGGTCACCCTGAGCGAATCTCTGGAGGCCGTGCCGACAGCCGGCGTGGTTGCAGCGCACGGCGCATTCTGGATCGGCACCGCCGATGGCACGGTCGTACGCATCGACACCGCCCAGGGTCAGCGCAGCGTCATTCCCTGCACGCGCGGAACCTCACCCATCGTCGCCTTGGCGGCCACGCCCTCCGGGCTGCTCGTCTCCACGAGCGACGGAACGCTGCTGGCCCTGAAGCCGGACGGCGAGCGGCGCTGGAAGCAGGCGACGATCGGCGACCTGATCGGCGCCCCGGCCGAAGTCAACGGTGTAGCCGCCATCCTCGACCGCAAGGGTCGGGTCCACACCTTCGCAGCCACCGACGGCACGCCCGGGACCGTCCTCGAGACCGGCGGCCGCCCGGCCCACGGGCTTACGGCGAGCGGCGCGACGCTCTTCGTACAGCTCCAGGACGGCAGCCTGCACGCCTACGACCTGGCATCGCAAACGACCCTGGCCAAGGTAAAGCTGAGTCCGAAGGCCGCGTTCCCCGTGGCCCCGGTTGGCACGGACGCCGTGCTCGTGCCGCTCGGCAAGGACCGCATGGGCCTCGTGGTCACCCCGCGCAAGCGCTAGTCGTTCTCCGGGTTCAGTCGCGGACGGTCACGAGGATCACGACGACCTCCGCGCCCTGCACGTGCGCATGCACCAGCGCCGGACCGTTCGATCCCTTCGGCAACTCGACCTCGCGGTTGATGGCCGCATGCGTGCCCGTGAGCACCGGCAGTGAGACCAGGTGCCCGCCTGCCTTCGCCTCAGCCACCTTCGCGGTGCCGGTCATGCTCAGCGGCGGCCGGATGGAGATCTCGACACCCTTGGGGTTGTTGCTCGCTGTGCAGTAGGCACCACGCACGCGCACGGCGCGGCCGGTCTGCGTGGGCCGGACGAGGAGCTCACCGAACAGGCCGTGAAAGCGGGCCGATGTGACCGGGTGCAGGCCGGCCGACTGCTGCGCAAGCTCGGGGTCGTAGTCGATGATCCCCGGTCGGCAATGGCCCATGCGAAACGCTACCGGCGTACCGACCAGCGCCTGGGACGTGAAGGACTCCCCCGTCGCCGCTCCTGCGTCCTTCAGGGTCTGCAGGATCTCCGGGGTCATGACTCCGCCGACGCGAACGGTGCCCTCGAGGATCAGGCGTCGCCACGCTGGCTCGGGCACGGTCAGCGCTTCGAGGTGCACACTCGCGCTCACCATGCCGGCTTCCGCCCGCTGGATGAGCTCGCGCGCCTTGGTGAGTTCCTCGGCGGGGGCATCGATGAAGAAGATGGAGCCCCCGTCCACCGGCCCAACGCTGAACTCGAAGGCGCGGCCGCGCTTCTCGTAGACCTCAGCCGCTGCGTAGAGTTGTGTCGAGATGCGTTCGTTCCACAGGTCCGTCGAACGCTCCCGTGCGCCGAACTCCAGGCTGTTCGCCGACGCTCCGGCGCGCAGCATGAGCAACCCATTGCGCGGGGAACGATCCAAGACCGGGGAAGCAGCAGAGGAGGCCCCGAAGCGCAGACTCAGCTGCTGCACCCGCCCCTCATGGGTCCAGCGGATCTCGCGCCGACTGCCCTCTCGGGCCGGCACCACGAGGCTTGTGAACACGCGGTTCACCGCGCTGCGCGGGTAGCTCACCACGCCAAGGCCGTTGGCCTCCGGGATGTTGCGAATGCCGCTCAGGTCGTCGCGCAGCAGTTCGAGGTGCTCGACATCCCCCGACCACACTTCGACGAGCGAGACGGTTTCCCCCGGGTGGTAGCGCACGTAGAGCTCGCGCCCCTCCGCCACGTTCACCGGCACGGGGTCCATGACGGTCGACTCTTGCGCCACCTCGATGTCCCACATGGGGGTGCACGGCACAGCACTCTCCTGCAGGTAGACACGCGTCCAGCGCCCGGGCCAGAGGCGCAGTCCACCCATGGCACGCAACCGCGGCTCCGCACCGAGGGCTGCCCCGGTCAGGACCGCATCGACGCGTAGCGACGGCGCGAGGCCTGCGAGCAGCCATGCCGCGTTGCCCGCAACCGCCTCGACGGCTTCTCGCGGACCGGACAGGGCCAGGGCATCCCCCACCTGCTCGATGTTCAGGGCCTCGGCCAGGGCGGCCCGATGGGAGATCGAGCTGCGCAGGAGTTCGGCGACGGTGTCGGGTGCAACCGCATGGGTCTCAAGCGCCGGATCCTCGAACGGCAGCCACGTCTGACTGTCCTCGGAGCGATCCAGGCTCCAGATGCTTGCATCACCCGGATCCCCCAACTTGGCAATGAGGTCGCTGGGCACCGGCAGCCGCGACCCGGGCGCTGCCGGCGGAACGTAGTAGCGCCGCAGATCGATCCGCTGCGTGACCCGCGGAGACTCGCCGTCTTCTGCGTAGGCAGGGAGGCCCACGAGAGCCAGGGCCGCGAGGGCGAGCAGGGTGCGAAGACGAAG
>JAJDEM010000082.1 GCA_029259795.1 Planctomycetota bacterium | reverse complement strand
GTACGCGGCGTCTTCCTCGACGATGTGCTCGAAGATGACCTTGGCCTCCTCGGGCTTGCCGCCGCGCTCGAGCATGTCGGCGTAGTCGTAGTTGACCGACTTCGCCTTGGGGCTCGCGAGGGTGGGGAACTCGGCCACGGCTTCCTCGAGCTTCTTGGCTGCGAGGTTCATGATGTTCTTCTTCTCGAAGCAACGGGCCTGGAGCTGCAGACTATCGACCTTGCGAGCCGGGTCGCGGACCGTCTGCTGGAACTCCGCAAGGGCCTTGTCGATCTCGCCGGCCTGCAGCAGCCAGCGCCCGAGGCGGAAGCGCTCCGCGAGGTCGAGCGGGTGTTCATCGACGCGGCGGCCGTACTCCGCGAGGCTCGCGGCAACCAGGCTCTCGTGCGCACTCTTCTGGGCGGCCTCGTCGCCACCCTCGCGCGCGGCCTTGTAGGCGCGGGTGAGCGTTGCGAGCTTGAGGTCGCCGATACGGACCGAGAGCTCGTAGTTCGCCGGGTCCAGCGCGAGGGCGTGCTCGAGGGCGGCCATCGCCTCCTCCTGGTCACCGCTCTGCGTGAGCAGGTCGGCCATGCGGACCCGCAGGCGCGAGTCCTCTGGATTGGCCTCGACCTCCTCCCGTACCTTGTCGAGCTCCGACGCGGCGTGCTCGGGCGTGAGCTGCAAGCGTGCCTCGGTCTCCAAGGCCTGCGCCACACCCTTGTCCTTGATGAGGTCGCGGCTCGACGTGGCCGTCTCGAAACCGGAGATCTTCAGCGCACCCTCGGCCGCGAGGTTCTTGCGCAGCTTCTGGGCTTCCTGGTCCCGGCGGTCGATGCGCACGGCCTCGCCAAGCGCATCGAGGGCCTCCTTGATGCGACCCGTCCTGCCGAGGGCTTCACCGAGCCGCTTCCACGGCTCGTTGTCTTCGGGGTCGAGGTCGGCGGCCTTGCGATACGCAACGGCACCCGACTCGAACGCGTTCGCCTGCATCGCTGCGGCGCCGAGCTTCATGATGAGTCCCTTGTTCGAGGGGTTCTTCCCGAGGGCGCGGAGGCAAGACGCCATCCGCTTGACGGGATCCTTCCCTCCGACCGATGCGCTGGAGAGCATGCCGCCGAAAAGACTCTTGCCGCGTTGCTCCTGCAGCTTGGTCGCCGCCGTGAAGAACCCGTCGACTGCCTCGCCGTCGTCGGCTTGGAACTTCAGGTACTCCTGGAACGCTTCAATCGCGAGCTCGTAGCGCTTGCGCTTGAGGGCTTCAAGGCCCTTGTTCTTGAGGTCGGACACGGCCATGCGGGTGACTCCGAGGAGGGGTCGAGAGGGCCCAGGATGGTAATCGCGGCCCGCCCGCGGGTCTACGCCCCGCGGGGTACCGGCGGGCTTTGGCTCGGCAGGGCCCATGCTCGACCCACCGCGCCGGACGGGCGGTTCGGCGTCCGTTCCGGCTAGACTCGATGCGATGAAGCTGAGCATCGTCCTCTGGCCCGATCCGGTCTTGCTGCAGGGTACCGATTCGATCACGGAGGTCGATGACGACCTCCGTGCCGCCGTGGGGGAGATGCGCCGGGTGCTGTTCGAGGAGCGGGGTGTTGGCCTTGCCGCGCCCCAGGTCGGCATTGCCAAGCGACTCATGCTGGTCTGCCCCTCGGGCAATCCGGGCGACGAGTTCGTCGTCATCAATCCAGAGATCGCAGAGGCCGAGGGCAACGAACTCGGCGATGAGGGCTGCCTCTCCTTCCCCGGCATGTTCGGGGAGGTCCCGCGGGCCACCGCGATCCGGGTGACCTACCAGGACCTTGATCTCCGAACACGTGAGATGGAACTTACCGGTTGGGTCGCGCGCATCTTCCAACACGAGCTCGACCACCTCAACGGCGAGGTCTTCATCGACCGCATGACGCCCGAGAGCCGGGCCGCGATCGAGGAAGACCTCGAGGCGCTTCGCGCGCGGGCGCCCGAGTCCCCGTGAGCGCCATGCGCCGCTATGCGGGTCGCGCTGCGTTGACCCCCTCCGCGTTCCGGCGGCCCGTGGCGACGATCGGCGTGTTCGACGGCCTGCACCGGGGGCACGCCCACGTCGTCGAGCATCTGCGTTCGTTCGCAGCGCGCCGCGACGGCGAGGCAGTCGTCGTCACCTTTGACACGCATCCGATGGCCGTGATCGCAGGCGCACCCCCGCGGCACATCCTGTCGACCGAGCATCGCTTGCTGCTCTTGGAGCGGATGGGCGTGGACGCCGTCGTCGTCCTGCCCTTCGACGTGGCCATGCGACGCATGGCCTACAGCGCCTTCGTCGAAGAGATCCTCGTCGGTGGGGTGGGCATTCGGGGCCTGCTCTTTGGCTACAACAGCGGGTTCGGCCACGGTGCGGAGGGCACGCCCGCGAGCTGCGCGCCGCTCGGCACCAAGCACGACTTTGAAATCGCCGAAGCCCCAGCGATCCACATCGAGGGAACGCCTATCTCCAGCAGCCGGATTCGCGACGCGATCGAACGCGGTGCGTTCGCCGAAGCCGCCGCCATGCTCGGCCGGCCCCACTCCGTCTTCGGGACGGTCGTGCGTGGCGATGGCCGCGGTCGTCAACTCGGCTTTCCGACCGCCAATGTGGACCTCGGAGGAGAGATCACGCCGCCGGCGGGGGTGTACCAGGTGGTGGCCGATGTTCGCGGCCAGCGCCGCGTCGCCGTTGCCAACCTGGGGTATCGGCCCACGTTCGGCGGCGGGGACGCCGGACGACCGGCGTCCCCGCTGCTCGAGGTGCACATCCCTGGGGTGGCGTTTGACTTCTACGCGGAGCCTGTCGAGGTTGAGTTCGTCCGCAAGATCCGTGACGAGCGCGCCTTCCCCAGCAAGGAGGCGCTCCTGGCTCAGATTGCCGCGGACGTTGCTTCTCTCGGATTGGGCTGATCCGGCTCCGAAATCAGTTGCCGCGGGCGGCGCGGCGTTGTTCCATCCACCCTCCCGAAGGGCCAGATAGCTCAGTTGGTAGAGCACCGCATTGAAAATGCGGGGGTCGGCGGTTCAAGTCCGCCTCTGGCCACCACTTCTCCCTTGGGGAGCTGTTCCCCCCGGAGGAGCCCATGCGCTCGCGAGGCCGGTGGATGATCGTCGTCGTTGTCGTCCTTGCCCTGGTGGGGCTGGTGATCTCGAGCGGCCATATGCGGGAGGACGACCCTGCGCCGCCCGAGACCCGTGGCGGCTCGGTGAACTTCCCCATGCCGGATCGCGACCCGGGGCCGGGGCTCGCCGAACAGGCGCGCGGCCTGTACCTGCTCGAGGGCGAGGGCATGCGCTTCTCGCTCGACCTGCGGGGGGGCAGCGTCTTTCGCTTCGTCTCGTCCCTGGGCAACAAGCCTCGCATCGAGGCGTCGGGGACATGGAGTCTCACAGGCAATCGACTCACGCTCGCCTACACCCGAATCTCGGGACGCCCCGACATCACGGCCAAGACGCCCGTCGTCGCGGTGAATGCCTGGCGTGGCAACAGCGTCGAGCTGCTTGAGACACCCCTGAAGCAACGCGTGATCCTGACCAAGCGCACCGCGCTCCGTCAGCGCTGACGGCTCGGGCGCCGCGCTAGAAGACGTCGAGCTCGTGCTCGATGAGTCGGGCGGCGGGATGCAGCCGCAGCCCGTCGAGGATCTTCTGGACGATCTCCTCGGCGTGGTGGCGGCTCTGGCTCACCGCCGCGAAGCCCAGGACCGCGATGCGATGGATGTCCTGTTCCTCGACCTCGGCTGCGGCGACTCGGTAGCGCTGCCTCGCACGATCGAGAATGCTCCTGACGACCTGGCGCTTCTCCTTGAGGGAGTTCGCCTGGGGCACGTGGAGCCGGACATGGAGTACGCCGACGTGCATCAGAGACGCTTCTTGATCACCTCGGCAACCCGGAGGGCGTTGGCGTAGATCGTAAAGGTGAACGGGACGCGTCCCCCGCTCGGGAAGCAGCTGGCGTCGGTCACGTAGAGGTTCTCCACATCCCAGGCCTGGCAGTCGGGATTGAGAACGGATGTGTTCTTGTCAAGTCCCATGCGCGCGGTGCCGCCGATCAGATTCGTGCTCGGACCTCCGTAGCGCTTCACCGAGCGGGCGTTGGTCGCGCCCATCGCGCGCAGCATCCGCTTGCCCTGCTCGACGAGGAAGGTCGCGTTCTTGACGCTGCGCGGGTGGTTGAACGCGCGGATACGCGAGACGGGCAGCCCCCAGCGGTCCTTGACCTGGCTGTCGAGCATGATGCGTGCGCGCGGACTCGGGAGCCATGCGCCGAAGATCTCGAACTTGAGCGGGCGCTGTTGGTTGAACCAGTAGTCGAGTCGGTCCTTGAGGGGTTGCCCCCAGAGCGGGATCTCGCGGCCGATCTCGCCGATGGCCTGCGTCTCGGCGGAGCTGATCGGGTTGGGGCTCATCAGCAGGAAGTTGATCAGGCCCCCCGGCTCCATGCCCTTGCCGGGCGGCAGGCCCGCGCCGGCATGCCGAGTGCGCGCGGCAGTGCGGGAGGTCCGGTCGTACCAGTAGTAGTCCTGGATGACTCGGTTGACGAACGGCTCCTTGGAGTGCTGCAGTGCGTTGCGCCACGCCGCGCTGAGCCGGCGGTACTCGAAGTCGCCCCAGCCGGCGCCGTACGTCGCAAAGAGGAGGTTGCGGCCGACCTGTCCATTGCTGTTCGCCAGTCCGTGCTTGTGGAGGCCCTGGCGCGCCGAGTTCAGCAGGAGCCGCGCGCTCTCGTGGGCCTGGCACGCGACGACGAACGCACGCGCCTTCACCGTGTGGCGCTTGCCGTGGCGGTCGATGTAGTTTGCGGCGCGCAGCGAGCGGCCTGTCGCGTCGGTGTCCAGCGAGTAGACCATCGCGCGAGCACGAATCTCGGCGCCCGCGCGCAGCGCTTTCGGCACCCAAGCCGCGAGAGAGGATCCCTTGGCGCCCGTGTTGCACGCGTAGCTGCCGCAGAAGCCGTTGTAGTCGCAAGGATCGCGACCGTCCTGGGCGTGGTGCTCGGGCGCGAGCGTCTTCATGGCCTCGGGCAAGACGGCGCGCGGCAGCGGGATGGGATGCAGCCCGAGCTTGCTCGTGACCTGGTCCACCATGCCGGCGAACGGATGCTCCCTCGTCGGCGGCAGCGGGATCGGAGTCGAGCGCCGGTCGGCCAAGGTCGGCGGAAGCTCGATCGTCCGGCCCGAGACGCCGATCTCGCGCTCGACCTGGGCGTAGTACGGCTCCAAGTCGTCGTAGCCGATCGGCCAGTCGGCCCGGTTGGCGCCGGCAACTTCGCCGTAGGTCGAGCGCATCGTGAAGTCGTCGGGCTTCATGCGCAGGAAGAACCCGCTCATGAACACGCTGGAGCCGCCCACGAGGCTCCCGTTCCAAAACGTGCCGCTGGTCTTGCCCGCACCGGCAAGGCCGCTGTTCCAGGTCTCCTCGACCTGGGGCTCGTCCCGCACGCTCGGATAGAAGTTCGGCCGGCGCACGTGCTCGATCTCGTCGCGCAGGAACTGATCTTCGTTGAACCAGGGTCCCTTCTCGAGGATCAGCACCTTCTTGCCGGCCTCGGCCAAGCGCGCGGCCACGGGGCCTGCGCCCGCTCCGCTGCCGATGATGCAGACGTCGTAGGTGGACATGGTCAGCCCGCACGATTCATGAAGCGCGCTTCGTCGTGCCACGAATGGCGTTGTCGTGCGGGCCGGCGAGCAGCATGGGTGGGCCTCTCGACTTGGCAGGATGTTCTCGCAATGGATTCGGGTCCGAGGTCGAGGCCATCGGGGCGAGGCGCTGCCAATCCCAGCGTTGAGTCGCGATGGCAAAGAGATCGGGCCCGAAGATTTGCGAGAACAGCGCGATTCAACCTGTGTTCATGAATCATTCGGGCTAATCGTCCCGCGCCTTGGGCTTCCAGCCCGGCGTGGTCGGTCGGGGCGTCCCGGGGGTGTGGTTGATCCACTTCCACCCGATCTCGCCCGGATTGCCTCCATGGACGGGGTCGCCCAGGAACGCCTCGAAGATGTAGCGCAGCATGCGGCGTAGCCACTCGTGCCCGGGTCGCATGCCGTTGGACTCGAATGACTCGAACACCCGGATGGCGGCGTCCTGCTGGACGGCCGTTGCGAGCGAAAACTCGCCCACGCCGCGGGCTTGAACGCGGGCGTCGAGCTTGGCGAGGCCGTCGAGGATCACGTGCTTGGCCTTGGCCGCAACGAACGGCGTGGCAAGCACGGCGTCGAGATAGCCCACCGCGTTGACCTCGTGCGCGCCCGGCGCGCCGGGGCTCGAAGGCAGCAGGCGTCGGCAGGCAGCTGCTGCGGTGCGCATCTGTGCTTCCGTGAAGGTCTTCCTCGGAGCCCCGGGCGGCGTGGGCTCTACCTGGGCCCGGCGGCTGGGATCGCCGAACTCCTCACACCAGTAGAAGCTGACCGCGGAGACGGCGGCGGCACCCACGCCGGCAGCCATGAACGTGCGACGGCTGACGTCGCCAGCCGGTTCGGCACCCGGTTCGTCGGCGGGGGGATGCGTAGATGCCATGCGGAGCGGATCATACCGCGCCCGCAGCGCCCGGCCCCGCCCTAGTGAACTTGGCTCGGCGCCGTTTCGCGGCCCGTCTGACTCTGCCCGGCGATGCCGTAGCCGTTGCGTCCCGTCTCCTTGACCTCGTAGAGGGCACGGTCCGCCTCGTCGAGCATGCGCGAGAGGCTGGCGTCCGGACTCGAGTTCGAGCGACTCGTGTCGAGTGCGGCGACGCCGATGGAGCAGGTGACCGCAAGGCCGGGCTTCATGTCGCCCCACGGGTGCTGGCGGAACCGGCGCACGATGCGCGAGGCGAGCTCGGCGCCGTGCTGCGGATCGGCCGCGACCGCCGCGACGGCAAACTCCTCGCCACCCACACGCGCCAGGTGGTCTACCGGGCCCACGGAGTCACGCAGGACCTGTGCGGCTTGGGAGAGCACGGCATCGCCAAATGCGTGGCCGTGTTCGTCGTTGACCATCTTGAAGTGGTCGAGATCGATCATGAGGACCGAGATCGGCCACGCGAAGCGTTCGGCGCGCGTGATCTCCTCGCGCATCTTCTGCATGAAGCCGCGACGGTTGGGCAGCTGCGTGAGCGGGTCGCGCGTGGCGTGGTCCTCGAGCTTGTCGACCTTGGAGCGGAACTCGCTCGAGAGGCGGTGGGCGATCCACGCGCCGAGGAAGAGGAACGCACTGTGCATCGCGATGCCGGTGACTTCCTCCAAGAGCATGGGGCGGCCGCCGAGGATGGCGGTCTTCACGCCGTCGATGCCCTCGCGGAGCACGCCGTCCGGGAGCAGCCAGGCGGCGGCTGCGTGCATGGCGCCGATGATCGCCGTGAGCAGCACGGCGGCCAGGCCCGACATCAGCAGCGCCCCGAAGACGCAGGTGACGAGCAGCAGCATGAAGAACGGGCTGGCCAAGCCACCCGTCTCGGACGCAAGCAGGACCAGATAGACGCCGACGAACAGCAGCATCCAACCTCTGGGCGGGTTGCGGCTCATCGCCTGGGCGTGGGCCGTCAGTTCGTGGCCAAGCACGGCCAGGAGAATCAGGAAGGCGTCCATGCCGATCAGCAC
This sequence comes from Planctomycetota bacterium, assembly GCA_029259795.1. Lineage (GTDB taxonomy): Bacteria > Planctomycetota > PLA2 > PLA2 > JAEUHO01 > JAHEIK01. The sequence continues at coordinate 3,011 of JAJDEM010000082.1, read as the reverse complement.
GGGGCCGTACTGATCGCCAAAGCCCGTCACCAGGCCGATCACGCCATGCAGAATGAACACAGCACCGGCTGCACTGAGCAGGATGCGGTAATAGAGACGCATGAGCCCGTGCGGGCTGGCGTCCATTCTGTGGGTTTTGGCGGCTTGGCTCACGGGCTCCCCTCGGTACGAGGCTGCCGCTGAGGCGGCGTGCCCTCCCATCGACCATCCAGGGCCGCCGACCCAAGTCGAATTGCGAGCTGATCGGAGGGCCAGCTTCGGACGCCGTAGCCCTATTCGTTGGTGGCTGGCGGGGCAACCTGGGCGTGGAGCCAGGCGAGGTAGGGGGAGAGCCCCGCACTCGGGTTCAGCGCGAGCAGTTCGGGCACTTCGTAAGGGTGCAGTCCGGGCAGCCGGGCAGCGAGGGACGGGACATGTTCTGCCGTTGTCTTGATGATGAGCAGCGTCTCCGGCTCGTCGAGGATGTCGCCCTTCCAGCGGTAGATGCTCCGCAGACCGGGCACGAGGTTCACGCAGGCGGCAAGCCCCTCCTCGACGAGCGTCCCTGCCACCTTGCGCGCCTTGGCGGGCGAGACGGTGCAGAGCAGGATGCGTACCCCATCGGCGGGCAGCATGGTGGGGGCGGCGGAAGCGTCGGATGTCATGGGGCGGAGGGTACCGTCCCTCGCTGGAACGGTCGATAGGACGCCTATGTGCGGATTCGTCGGAACGGTAGCTGACTCGGGTGGTGGGGGCGATCCGCTCAGTGCCGCCCTGGCCGTACTCGCGACCCGCGGGCCCGACAGCGGAGGCCGCGCCACGGGCCGGCTGGGCGCCCACGAAGTCCAGCTGGGCGCGCGCCGCCTGGCTCTCGTCGATCGGGCAGGCGGCAACCAGCCGATTCGGCGCCCCTCGGGTGCCTTGCTCGTCTGGAATGGCGAGATCTACAACCACGCGGCCCTCAGGGAAGCGCTGGCAGATCGCGACGTTCCGTTCAATGGCGTCAGCGACGGCGAGGTTCTCGCGGCATTGCTCGAGAGCGAGGGCGTCGCCGGGCTCGCGCGTATCGAAGGCAGCTACGCCTTCGCCTTCCTCGCGGCGGACGGTCCGCTGGTCCTCGGCCGTGATCCCGCGGGGGTGCGCCCGCTGGTGTACGCCCTCAACGCGCACGGCCTGGCGTTCGCCAGCACCCTCGACGCCCTGCGCGCGACGGGGCGTGTTCGGGTCGAGGTCGACCTCGAAGCCATCGCCGATGTCCTGCGCGACGGCGTCGTGCATAGTCAGCGCACGGCCTTGCGTGGCGTCTGCCGGGTGGCCCCTGGCGAGGTGCTCTCCTTCGACGCGAGCCTGACACCGCGCACGGAGCGCGTGCCGCAGGCCGAGCGCTCCGCGGTTCGCGATGCGCCCGAGCAGCCCGATGTCCTGCAGGCGCTGCGCGCGGCCGTTCGCGATCGACTCGCGGTCGATCGTCCGGCGGCGCTTCTGCTCTCCGGCGGCATCGACAGCGCCTTGATCGGCGCCGTCGCGCGCGAGCATGCGCGGCTGCCCGCCTTCACGCTTGGCTATCCGGGCCAAGGAACCGTCGACGAGACCGACCGGGCCCGCCGGACGGCCAAACGACTGGGGCTCGAGCACGAGGTCGTGCCCTGCCCGCTGGATCCGACCTCCTGGGTGCTCGGGGCCGCGCACGCGTTCGACGAACCGTTCGCGGATGCGTCGGCCGTTCCGTCGTGGGGCTTGGCGCGGGCCGTGGGTGCTCACGCGCGGGTCGTGCTCTCCGGCACCGGCGGCGACGAGGTCTTCGGCGGCTACCGGCGCTACTGGTTGCTCGGCGTGGGGCCCTGGCTCCGCCATGTGCCGCAGTTCGTCCGTTCGAGCGTGAGCAAGGTCATCCAGGAGCGCATGCCGCAGAGCGCGCGCTTGCTGCAAGCGGCCGGCGACCCGGAGGGGCTCTACCGAGGCCTGCTCCGCCTGCAGCCGCTAGCCGAAGTCCGCGGGGTCCTTGGGCCGCTGCTTGAAGGTGTCGCCGAACCCGAGCCGCGTGCGGGACCGGGGACGCCGTGGGAAGCCATGGCCGATGACCTCACGCGCTACCTGCCCGACGACCTCCTGGTGAAGGAGGACCGCGCGTTCATGGCGCACGCCGTCGAGGGACGCTATCCGTACCTCGACGCCCGCGTCAGACGTGCCGCGCGCGATCTCGAGTTGCGTGGGGGGCCGGGACGCGCCAGGCAGAAGCAGGTCTTGCGCGCCTACGTGCGGGACGCCGTCGACACCGATCTCGCCCGCTCGCCCAAGCACGGATTCTCGTTCCCGGTCGATGTGCTCTACCGGGGTCCGCTGCGCGCCTTGGCCGAGGATGCCTTGCTCAGCCAGAAGGCCCGCGAGCGGGGCTTCCTCTCGCCGGCGGGTGCCCGCCGCATGTTCCGCGATCATCTGCACGGCACCCGCCAGTCGGGCCAGACGATCCACGCCTTCGTCATGCTCGAGCTGTGGGCGCGTCGGGTTCTTGATAGCTAGCCTCGCCTTCGTACGGTGACCCTGGCACGAACCGACCGCCGCGCGAGGGGAATCGTTCCAGACACCGCCCGCCGACACCGCCCGCCCGAATGGCCCTGCACGCTGAGCAGGCCGTTGTTCGCAACGGCACCTTGCTCCGTCATAAACGCCGATCGCCATAGGCGTCGTCCAGCTAACCCCCTTGGGAGTGCTGTAGATGTCAAGGGGGGTGGCGGCCGCGACGTTCGGCCGACGGGCCGAACGTAACGCCTGGCCGCGGGGGGTGGAACCCCCCAGCACAAGACGCCGATTCGCAGGCGTCGGCCGCCGGCCGTCATGCCCGAATCACAGGGGTTCCGATGCACCACCCGCGTTCGCACGCTGGCTCCGGCTCGCAATCGCCCGCGGCGACCACCGTCCGAACCTCAAGCCGCCATCAACGCGAACCCTGCCGTCCCGCCCGTTAGGGCGGAACACCGGCAAGTCGCCTACCCACTCGTGACTCGCGGGCGGCCACACAGCACGTCGCTTTG
>JAJDEM010000081.1 GCA_029259795.1 Planctomycetota bacterium | reverse complement strand
TCGCGCTTGTAGGGGAAGGCACCCGCAGCCGGAAAGATCTCATCTTTCTCGCCCCAGACGATCAGCGTCGGCGGCTGGTACTTGCGCAGGTAGGCCTGCCAGGCGGGATAGAGAGGCGGGTTGCTGCCGTAGCTGTGGAAGAGCGCCAGCTGGATCTCCTGGTTTCCCTTGCGGTCGAGGAAGCGCTGGTCGAGGTTCCACGTGTCGGGGCTGATCGCCTCGACGTTGCGCGTTCCGTGCGTGTACTGCCACTTCGTAGCGCCAACGGTCAAGAGCTTCCGGAGTGCATCGCCGTTCGCTTTCGACTTGTCCTTCCAGAACGCCTTGATCGGCTTCCAGAAGTCGCGTAGCCCCTCTTCGTAGGCATTGCCGTTTTGGATGATCAGGCTCTGCACGCGCTCGGGGTGACGAGTCGCGAGGCGAAAGCCCACAGGCGCGCCGTAGTCCATGAGGTAGATCGAGTAGCGCTCGAGGCCGAGCTCCTCGGTGAATGCCTCGACGATGTCGGCGAGCTTGTCGAAGCTGTACTCGAACTCGTCGACCGCCGGCATGGCGCTGTTTCCGAACCCCGGATAGTCGGGAGCCACCACGTGGTAGTTCGCGGCGAGCTGCGGGATCAAGTTGCGGAACATCTGCGACGAGGTCGGGAAGCCGTGCAGGAGGAGCACGGTCGGGTTCTCGGGCGATCCCGCCTCGCGATAGAAGATGTCGAGGCCGTCGATCTTGACGGTGCGATGGAGCGTTGCGGTTGTCGGCGTCGATGTGCCGCTGGTCTCTTTGGCGCTGGTTTCGTCGGCGATTGAGTAGCCCGAGAGGACGCCGACGGTGGCGGCCGCCAAGGCGAGGACGATGATGAACTGACTGATGCGCATAACGGTTCTCCGGAAGTGATTTCAGGGACGTGCCCTGGCGAGGGTGCTGGGGGGTAGATGGACGCCGCTGTCGGCGTTAGAGAGCGGGTGCCGCGAGTGCTTCGACCGCCTCGACGACCTGAGCGGTCGTGCGAACGGCGTTGGCGATGAAGCGGAAGTTCGTGCAGGCCGCCGCGTAGCCGTCCCCTTCGGGGACCTTGGCGGCTGCGGTCGCATCCAGGACGACCAGGACCTCGAACCCTTGCTCGACCAGCTCACGCATGTGCGACTCGACGCACAAGTTGGCGGACATCCCGGCAAGGATGATCTTCGAGATGCCCCGCTTGCGCAGCTGCAGCACGAGGTCGTTCGTCTCCGGCCCGTACACCTTGTGCGGGTTCGTGACGATGGTCTTGCCGTCCTGGATGTAAGGCTTGAGCCGAGGGAGCCAGTCGGCACCCGAGCCGGCGAAGCCCTCGACGACGAGCGGGCCCCGGCGATCGAACATGTGGATGTCGTGCATCAACTTCTCGAGCGCGCCTTCGAAGTGCCAGCCGTGATCGGCCGGGAAGTAGTAGTGCGGCGAGACGAACGTTGCGAGGCCCGCGCCCTTGGCAAGCCGGAAGAGGCGCTCGAGATTCTCGACGGTGTTGTTCTCAACCACGCTCTCGCCCACCACGCCCCAGGCCACGCCGTCCTCGCTGAGGAAGTCGTTCTGCGGGTCCGTGACGAGCAAGGCGGTCGTCTTGAGGTCGATCTGCATTCCGGGGTCGGGGAGGGCCATAGGAGCGTTCCTTTTGAGCGCGACGACCGGTGCGGGCGTCTGATGGGATGGCTCCATCGCACGCCGGATGCCACTCAAGCGAAGAATCGCTAAGTTGTTTCAATTCAATGGCTTGCGTCAGATCGTTGCGCTTGCGATCCTGAACGAATATTCGTTAATCACAGCTATTGGTGGCTGATGTACCAACTTTGGTAGATGCTCGGGCCATGGCGTCGACCCGTGAGCAGATCTTCAAGGCGCTGCTCCTCGAGATGGGGCAGAAGCACTGCGCGGAGGAGCTGCCGGAGCTCATCGTTGGACGTCTCCTGGAGGATGACAGCCTCGCGCTCGCGCGCGTGTGGCTCATGGGTCCGGGCGACATCTGTGACACATGCTTCTTGCGCAAGGACTGTCCGGATCGATCGTCGTGCTTGCACCTCGTGGCGAGTGGGGGGCGACCGCGCGCGAACGTGGGTGCGGACTGGTCGCACCTCGGCGGCCGCTTCCGCCGGTTCCCGCTCGGCGTGCGCAAGGTCGGGCAGATCGGAGCGAGCGGCGAGCCCCTGGAGGTGGGCGACATCCCGGCGGACGCCACGTGGCTGGCGGATCCGGCCTGGGCAGCCGCCGAGGGAATTCGAGGCTTTGGCGGGCAACCACTCGTCTTCCAAGGAGAGGTGCTGGGCGTACTCGCCGTCTTCACGCGGGAGCCCCTGGACGCGAGCGCCTTCGCGTGGCTACGCATGATCGCTGATCACGCGGCGCAGGCGCTCGCGAACGCCCGCGCCTTCGAGCAGATCGAGTCGCTCCGTGAACAACTGGCCCTGGAGAACGAGTACCTGCGCCAAGAGGTCGGCACCGGCGATGCGGCCATGGTGGGGGAGAGCCCCGCGATGACGAGCCTGGCCGAGCAGATTCGGCTGGTAGGGCCCACCGACGCTACGGCTCTCGTGACGGGAGAGTCAGGCACGGGCAAGGAGCTTGTCGCGCGCTCGATCCACCAGTTGAGCGCGCGCGCTGACGGACCGCTCATCAAGGTCAACTGTGCGTCGATCCCCCCGCAGCTCTACGAGAGCGAGTTCTTTGGCCACATCGCTGGTTCATTCACTGGGGCGATCAAGGATCGAGCCGGCCGCTTCGCGGCAGCCCATGGAGGCACCCTTTTCCTCGATGAGGTGGGAGAGATCCCGTTGGACCTGCAGGGGAAGCTCCTGCGTGTTCTGCAGGAACGCCAGTACGAGCGCATCGGTGAGGAAGTGACCCGCGACGTCGATGTGCGCATCATCGCAGCGACGAATCGCGACCTCACGGCAGAGGTCGAGAAGGGGCGCTTCCGAAGCGATCTCTTCTACCGCCTGAACGTGTTCCCGGTCCACGTGGCACCGCTCCGCGAGCGCGCAGGAGACGTTGCGCTGTTGGTGAAGCACTTCCTTGCACGCTTCGCACGCAAGATGCGCAAGCAGGCCCCACGCCTCACCCGCGCGAACCTCGCGGAGCTGACGCGGTACGACTGGCCGGGCAACATCCGCGAGTTGGAAAACGTCGTCGAGCGAGCGGTCATCACCGCGCGCGGCGGCGCGCTCCGCTTCGACCTCCCCCGTGTCCGTAGACCTCAAGCGCCACAGATTGATGCCGGCAGCGGCGACTTCGTACCCGAGGTCGTGATGCGCGACCGGGAGCGGGCCAACCTGCTCGCGGCACTCGAGCAGTCGGGCTGGAAGGTCTCAGGGGAGGGTGGCGCTGCGGAGCTGCTCGGCCTGGCCCCGACGACGCTCGCGTATCGAATTCGGAAGTTCGAACTTCGCAGGGACGCGGGGCGCTAGCGGCCCCCGGCGGCCTGCGGCAGGCGTACGATGCGAGCCGTGGGTAGATCCAATCCCCCTTCGGTCTGGCTCCGCGTGCGGCGGGTTGTACTCTTCCTCGGCGCGATATACATCGTCAGCGTTGGCTTGCTCTGGGCGTTCCAGCGGCACCTGATCTACCTGCCGTCGGGTGGGCCGGTCGCCGCTCCGCGCGGGGCACCGTTCGAGTCCTTGCAGGAGCTGCGCATCACGACGAGTGACGGCGTGAAGCTCGAGGCCTGGTACCTGCCGGGGATGCGCACGGCGACGGTGCTCGTCTTCCATGGGAACGGCGGTCATCGCGCGCACCGGGTTGGCTTGGTGCGGTCGCTGCATCGGCTGGGCTATGGCGTGCTGCTGCCCGACTACCGCGGCTACGGCGGGAGCGAGGGCGAGCCGTCCGAGAGCGGTCTCTACGCCGACGCAGAAGCTTGCTTGGCGTGGCTGCGCGCGAACGCAAAGGGCCCCCATGTCTTCCTCGGCAACTCGCTGGGCAGCGGCGTTGCGGTGGAGCTGGCGCGGCGTCATGCGCCGGCCGCGCTGGTCGTTCGCTCAGGCTTTGACTCGCTTGCAGCGGTCGGGCAAGGCGCCTACCCCTTCGTGCCGGTGGGCTGGCTGCTCCGGGACGAGTACGCCAGCGTGGACAAGATGGCAGCCATTACCTGTCCTTGCCTCGTGGTCCATGGCGAAGCCGACCGCATCATCCCGATCGAACACGGCCGTCGGCTTTTCGACGCCGCCAACGAGCCCAAGCGCTGGGTATCCATTCCCGGAGCAGGCCACAACAACCTCGAGCGCTTCGACGGTGGTGGGTACTGGGCCGAGCTCGGCCGGTTCCTCGACGACCATCTTCCGACCGAGCGCTAGCGATCCGTCGACTTGTCGCCCACGCGCGAGCGGGGCTGCGGGAGGGTGCGATCAGGCGGATGCCGTGGGGACGCGCGCGGCGTGGCGATGGCGGCCGAGGAGCAGGCGGTTCTTCGGTGTGATCGCCTTGTCGATCGTCTTCGTCCAGACCTTGTAGCCTGCGTTTCCGAGGCGGACTGCCCGGAGCACATCGATGGCGAGGTCGGGATGAACCCAGCCGCTCAAGGCGCCGTCGTCCTGGCGACTGTGGTCGGCGCAGCACGGGAGTACGGCGAGGTCGGCGCCCGCCGCCAGGGCCACATCCATCACGCGATCCGTGAGGGTGCCGCAGCCGTGCGCGCAGACGACGATGTCGTTGGCGCGGATCTCGAAGGCGCGGATGTCCGCTTCGTGCAGCGTCACGCGCGTGGCCAGCTCGGGCCACTCGGCCTCCATCGCCTCGCGCAGTCGGCTGGCCGAGGGCGGGAGCCTGCGGTCCACGGCGATGATCTCGGAGACGGCGGGCATGATCACCGCCAGGGCGTAGGCCAGGAGGCCATGCCCGCAGGCGAGGTCCACCACGCGCGAGCCGCGTAGGTTGCTTCGGACGCGCTTGGCCATCTCCCAGGACTCATAGAGTTCCTTGCGCGGCAGGCAGCCAGCGCGGCAGACCACGCGCGCGATGCGATCGAACGCGGAGTCGCTCGGGTAGTGGCGCTGGGCGCCGGGGCGTAGCGTGCTCTTGGAGCCGATGTCGCGCGGGGCGTCGGCCTCGACGGGGTCAATCCATTGCTTCATGCGCTGGTGTCCTGCTTGTCGGAGGGATCCGGGTTTCGCAGCGGCTCCGAGCATAGTCGGGCGGGCGGTGGCGCTTGGGACCCGCCTGGACGTTCGCAGGATTCGACTCGAGCACGGCACACCCGACTCGGACGCGAGTCCGCTGCGCGCGCCTCACGCAACGTCCGGGGCTAGATTGAGCCCATGGTTCGCGGCGTCGCACTCTGCCTGCTGTTCAGCGCCTTCAGTGCGCTGCCCGGCTGCGGTGGGGACGACGGCCACGACACCGAGCCGGCCGTCGTCGGGACCTTGCTGGCCGCGCCCGTGCGGGCAGAGCTCGACGCGCAGCTCACAGCCTGGCGGGCGCATGTCGCCGAGAAGCGGCGCCTTGAGGAGGCCTTGCGCGTCGCCGAGGCGCCCTGGCGCAAGGCACAGGCTGCGTGGCTCCAACTCGTGAAGGCGCTCCGGGCGTCGGGCCGCCTCGAGGCTGGGCGCGCCGAGATCGCCGCGGCGCGACGTGCGACGGAGGCGGCGAGTCGCACGGCGGGGCCCGCGCGGCTGGCCTTGCATCAAGCGTTGGAGGACGACTGGACACTCCGGCTCGACATCCTCGACTTGCATGTTCGGATCCAGAAGCTCGAAGGGGGCGGTGAGATCGATCCGGACATCAAGGCGCTCGGGGACTCGAAGACGCGCGACGACGCGCTGCGGCGGCTGCTTGCTCGCAACGCCTTGGATGGCTTCGACGGCAAGAACACCAAGTTGCCCTGTGTCGTGAACCATGTCGTGTGGTGCCCGCAGCGCGAGGGTCCGCCCATGGTGGCCGTGTTCAAGTCCGAGGGCTACGTCGAGGAAGAGCCCTTCCTGCGAGCGGAGGGGCCGGGGCTGCCGATCGGTTACGTCATCCTCTTCCTTTCGAACGGCTGGGCAGTGCCCTACTTCCAGGGACTCAACGTCATCGAGGGGATGGGCGTGATGCAGGACCTCACGGGGGACGGCCTCGTGGAGGCGCTGGATGTGATCCCCTGCGGGACGTCGCGGGGCGACTACTACCAGTGCTACGTGCTCCCCATCACCCCGGCCCAAGAGGACACGCTCCAGGTCTGGTGGCGGAAGGAGTCCTGGGGCGTCGTCGTCTTGGCGCCGGACGCTTCCGGGCGCTGCCCGGTGGTCATCGGCCCGCGCGCTGCCGACGGCACGATCATCGAGAAAGCCCGCTTCGTCTGGTCCGCCACGACGAAGCGCTGGATGGGGCCCGCCGGCGGCACGCGAGCGGACTTCTACCGCTACGACCCGGCCCGTGACGAGAACGCCCAGGCCGACGCCTTCGTGGATCGGACGCCGCTGCCCGCGGTTGGCCGCTAGCCGGCCAACCCAGCGAATGGGCCTGCTGGGGGCTCTCCGTACTTCGTTGATATTGAGAATGATTCTCATTATTGTTCACCGCAGTCCTGGGAGGGATTGCCATGACGCGCGTAGTCGCCGCGTTCCTACTACTTGCGATCGCTGGGTCGGCTGGCTTGCCGGCGGCCCGCGCCGACGACGAGTCGCGCCTTGATCGCCTGGAGCGCTTGCTCGAGCAGCAGGCGAGCCAGATCGAGGCCCTGCGTCGGGAGCTGGAGGCGGCCCGCCGCCCCAGCAGACCCGGTCCCCAGGCGCCGCCACCCCAGGCCGCGCCGCCGGGCACGCGTCCCGTCGCCCCTGGGCTAGCCCAGCCCGGGCCGGACACGATCCCGGTCCCGACGCCGGTACCAGTCCCGCCTCAGGCGCAGGCGCCGGTCGGGATGCCGTCGCCGCAAAACATCGGCCGACCCATGCGCAATCTCGGCGGCGCTGCCCAGCTCAGCCAGAGCGGGCTCGGCACCATGCGCTGGGGCGGCTATGTGCAGCTCACCTACCGCGGGAGTACGCAGAAGAACTCCTACTTCGACCTGCATCGCCTCGTGCTGATGTTCGACACGCAGATCACGCAGTGCGTGGACGCGTCGATGGAGTTCGAGATCGAGCACGGCGGCATCGGCGGCGGTGATCGCGACGGGGATGTGAAGCTCGAGCACTTCACCGTGAACTGGCGTCTCGCGGATGAATTCAACATCAAGGTCGGCGCACCGCTCGTCCCGTTCGGTCGCTACAACCTCTTCCACGACGATCCGCTCAACGACTTCACGCTGCGGCCTTGGGTCGCACGCTACATGGTGCCCACGGGCTACGGCCAACCCGGCATCGGCCTCTTCGGAAGCACCCAAGCCGGCTGCGGAACGCTCTCCTACGACATGCTGATCGGCAATGGCTTTGACGATGGCTTCACGGACAGTGGTGGCGTGCGGGATGCGCGTCACAGCTGGAAGAGCGACAACAACGAGAACAAGCAGGTGTGGGGGCGACTCTCCTACATCGAGGCGCGCCGCTTCTTCGACTACTTCGAGGCTGGCGTCTCTGGCACCTGGGGTCGCTACGACGACGCTGGCGACAACAACCTCTTCGGCTTCGCTGCCGATGTGTTGATTCGCAAGGGCCCGCTCGAACTGCAAGCCGAGTACCACGGCTACGACATCGAGCGCGACGCCGCCGATCCGGCGACGGCCGTGCGCGGCCAGAGTGCGTGGTTCGCACAGCTTGCCTACCACTTCTTCCCGTGTCCGTGGCGGCGCTGCACCAGCTGCCTGGTCCAGGACACGTCCCACTTCACGCTTGCGGCGCGTTACCAGGGCATGAACCTCGATGACCGCGTGCGCGGGGCGAGCTTCAACGACGACCTGCGTGGATTCACGCTTGGACTCAACTACCGGCTGAACGAGCGGACGGTGTTCCGACTCGATCACCAATGGCTCGAGCCCGAGAAGGCGTCGAGCGAGCGCGAGTGGTCCTTCTCCTTCTCGAGCTACTTCTAATGCGCGGCCGCGGACGGATGCACAGCATGATTTACGACATCAACACCACGCGCGCCCTCGGGCTGATCATCACCCTCCTTGCCCTGCCCGTGCTCGTCGCGGCCTGCAGCTGGCAGGTTCCGGCCGACCCCGGGCTGAACTACACGCAGCGCGTCCGGACGCCCGCCGTGACGTCGACGCCTGCGCCTACCAGCACGACGGCGGTCGCCAGCCAGCCGGTCCGGTCGGCAGCCCAGGATGCCCGCGCCCGTGCGCTCTACATGGATCACTGCACCCGCTGCCATGCGCCCATCTCACCGAACTCGCTCCCCGCGGGGCAGTGGCCGATGTACGTCCAGCGCTACGCGCCTCGCGCGCAGCTCTACGGCGCCAATCGTGCGCTGGTCTTGGCGTGGCTCCAGGCGAACGCTCAGTAGATCCTTTGTGCTCGTAGGATCACCCGTGAGGAGGTCGTGCGTGCAGCAGTCAACCGCTCGGGTCGCCCGCGGACTCACGACCGCACTGCTCGGGGTGTGGGTCGGCGCGATGATCGGGATTGCCTTCATCGCGGCGCCCTTGGTGTTCGGCTCGGTGCCGGAGCATGTGGCGACGAAGGACGCGGCGGCCAACGTCATCGGCCCAGGCTTTGGGCGCGTCGACGCCTTGGGCTTGGTGTCCACGTTGGCGGTCCTGGGGCTGAACCTCGCGCAGCGGGGCAGCAGCCGCTGGCGTACGTGGTTGGCCGCGGTGCTGTTCATCGCGGTCTGCGTCGACTTCTTCTTCCTCGTGCCGAAGATCATCGCGCGGGCACAGCCGCTGGCCACGTATCACGGCAGCGCGACCGCGATCTGGATGACGGCGATCCTTGCGGGCTTGCTGCTGCTGCTCGTCGGGCCCGCGCCCGCGCGTCCGGCTGACTAGCGACTGCCCAGGCTGA
>JAJDEM010000009.1 GCA_029259795.1 Planctomycetota bacterium | reverse complement strand
CGGCCGGGTCGACCGACGACGTCTCCGCCGCTGAGGATGCGGATCATGGGCGTGAGTCTAGCCGGATGTCGCGCCCAGACCGCTCGCCGCCTGAGGGGCCGTCGCCACCGTGAATCGGCCAAGCGCCGGGCCGAGCCACAGCGAAGCGAACGGTCCTGAGCCGCGAAGCGCGCTCAGCGCTTCTGGATCACCCGCAGCGAAGAGGTGTTCCAGGCCTGGCTCTGTGTGCCCTCGGCCACGACGACGCGTGAACCCGCCTGGGGCAGGCGCAAGCGCTGGCCGGACACGAGGCGCACGCCATCGAGGAACGCGAACTCGACCTGCCGGCGGGAGCGGTCCAGCGCGATCCCGACCTGGGTCGCTTCAACGCTCTCGACCATGCGGCCGCCCGCGTCGGTGCGCACCATGACGACGCCGCCGAGGCGGTCCGACGTCACCTCCTTGATGCTCTGGATGCGCCAGCCGGCACCGCCGGCCCCATCGGCTCCGCGCAGCAGGCCGTTGAGGTGCGCGCGCACGCGCTCCACGCTGGTTGTGTTGGCATCGACGCCGCTACGTCCCCGGAGGATCGGCGGCGGGAGGGCACCCGGCCGGTCACCGCCGTAGGCCGCGCCCCGCGGGGCCGCGGGCTTGGCCGTCGCGGGCTTGGCACTGGCGCCGTAGTTCGCGGGCGGCACGGAGGAGGCTTCCCGATCGATCGGCGCCTCGCCCGGACGGTCGTCCGATGCGCTACCGCTCGGGTCGCGGCGGCCCGGCGCCTTCCCACCCATGGCGTCCAGCTTGGCCTTGGCCAGCAGGAGGTTGGAGTCCTTGGCCTTCTCCCGGGTCGGGCCCACGGGTGCCATGCCATCGGGCGGCGCGCCTGCGGCACGATCGGGCCGCCAGGGCGGGTCGTCCTCCCGGAAGCCCATGCCGTAGTCGGCCATGCGCTCGCGGAGGAAGGCGTTCTTGCGACGCTGGAGGTCGCGCTCGTGCTCGGCATCGAGGGCTGCGCGGTTGGCCGCCTCGAGCTGGAGCTTGAGGCTGCCGACCTCCTCTTCCAAGACGCGCTTGGCCATCATCTCGCTCTGCGCGCGCCGCACCTGACTCGCGAAGTCGTCGCGCTCGAGCTCGGCGGTTCGCTTGGCCTGGTCGAGCTCGCTGATGCGGGAGACCCGCGAGTCGATCTCCGTCTGGAGGACGCGGCTGCGGGCCTTGGCCTCCTCGACCGACTCCTGGAGGCGGCGCACTTCGTTCTCGGCGTGTTCCCCGCCGGCCTGCCGACCGTCGTTGAACGCGGCGCGCTCGCGGCGCACGACCTCCGCAGGCGCAAGCTCCGGGTCGGTCGGCTTCTGGCGCTGCATCTCGTCGAGCACGATCCAGATGCCTCCGAGGAAGACCACCAGCAAGCCGAGCAGCATGAGGGGAATCAACGGCCCGCCGCCACGCTTGGCATCGCCTGCGTGCAGGCGTCGGAGCAGCTCTTGCTGCACGGAGCTGAGGTTGCGGAAGGTCTCGTTCAGGGACTGGGTGGACTGCAAGACGAGCTCGGAGCGATCGCCGCGCTGCACTTGGCGGGCGAGGTCCCCCTGCATCTCCTTGAGCGTGTGGAGGGCCTCGGCGTTGAGGCGGAAGGCCTGGGCGATCTCCCGCAGCGGCGCGTCCGCAGCCAAGCTCGACACGCCCGAGCCATCCGGCCCGAGCGGGGGAATCGTGATGAGCTTGGCCGGGTCGGCTCCCGCGGACGCCGCACCGGCGGGCGGCATCTCCTGGGGCGTGGGGCTGCTGGGATCCTTCATCAGAGGTCCTTCACGCGGGCTTCGTCAGGGCTCTCCATCAGGTGACGGAAGACAGCCCTTGCCAGTTCGACGCGCCGGAGCACCGTTCCTTGCGCCGTTACGATCGTACGGGCCCGCTCGATGCGGGCTTCGCCGCCAAAGGGGACCACGAGCTTGACGAACTCACCCGGCGGAATCTCCAGCCGCTCGCTGAGGGCGCCGAGGCTCCGGAGCGTGAAGCGCAGCCGCTCGTTGACCTTGACCTCGCCCGCGGTGACCATCTCCGCCAAGCTGCGCAGCGGCAGCGAACGGGCGCCATCCGCGCCGGTCATCACGAGGCGGCCCTTCCCCAGCTCGAGGACACGCGGCTCGCGGCTCGTGTTGAAGACGAGGAGCCTGAAGTAGGCCAGCGCCTTCGAGCCCTCGAGGCCGAGATCCCGGTTGAGGATGCCGTCGTGATCGCGATCGGGTTCCGGGTCCCCCCAGACGGGTCCGAGCACACCCTTCAAGCCGGGAGCCACCTCACCGGTCCAGACCACCACCTCATGCTGGTAGCCGTGGCGCGGGATGGTGTCGCCGCCGTCGCGCGCGCGGCGCGGGCCCCACGGCGCGACGAGCCAGACCAAGCCCGCGGTCATCAGGCACACGGTTGCCGTGATCAGTACGGCGGGGGTCCAGTCGTTGCGGTCCATGACGGGCAGTGTAGTGCGCCGCGGGCGAATTGGACGCTCCGGGCGCTACTTCTTGACCTTCGCGTCGGCCCAAGGGGCCTTACGCATGTTCTTGTGCTCGCGCATGAAGGCCGTGAAATCGGCCATGCTGGCGAGGGCGTTGCCGTCGGCGTCCGTGGGCTTGCCGGCGTAGTACTGGGCCACGGGGATCGTGTCGGTCTTGATATCGTCCCAGAAGCGCTTCTTCGCGAGATCCTTGGGGTCCGTCGAGGAGCGCTCGGCCTGCAGCTCCACGCCGCCGTAGACCTTGACGAACTGGGACACGACCTCGTGGCGCAGCTTCCCCGGCACGGCCTTGAACAGGATCATCGCCTTGTGCGCGGCGATGATGTACTGCTTCTTCACCTCGTTGGCGTGGCAGTGCTTGTCGAGCATCCAGGCGAGGGACTTCGGATCGTTGAGCTTGCCAAGGGCGGCGAACGCGGCCACCAGGTGCTCGCTGTTGACCTCGTGGGTCTTGACCTTGGTGAGCTTCTTGTCGATCGCGCCGATGATCTGCTTGGAGAGCGAGCTGCGACCCTTCGGGTCGAGGAGCGGGCCCAGGTCACCGAGGATGTTCGCGGCCTTGATGTTCACGTCGTCGCGCTTGTTGGTCTCGTTCTGCACCTTGGTGAGCGTAAGGATCTTGAGGATGAGCTTGCGGGCGTCGCCGCGGAACTTGTCGCGTGCCTTGACGAACTTCTTGTTCGCCTCCTCCCAGGCTGCCTTCTCTTCCGCCGGGGCATCGTCTGCCGGCTTGTCGGGCGCCTCGACGAGATCCCGGTAGTTGGTGAAGGCTGCATCGAGGTAGCCGATCAGGTCGGCGTTCGTGCCCCGGCTCTTGGTGGCCTTCTTCAGGAGATCCAGGTCGGAGTTGGCTCCCGCCAGGTCGACAGCCAGGGCGGCCGGGGCGAGGAGCGCCGCCGCCAGGGCTGCCACGAGGGCAAGCGAGATGAAGCGAGTGGGACGGAGCGTGGGCATGGGTGCCTCCAGAAGCGGAACCTGAGGTCCACAGTGTAGCGAACGGGAGCGGGAGATCGCGACCCGACCCGAAGGATCGAGCAGGGAGGCCCCTGGAAGGGACAGCCCGACGGCGTTCTGTCCCCGGAAAGGGACAGTTTCGGGGGGGTGCGGCCGATCCCCTGCCTGATCGCAAAGCGCCTGCCACTCGGTGCGGGTGCGTCCCTACAATCCCGGCGTGGCCTCCTCCCCGCCCCCCGTGCGCGTCGTCCTCCCGGCGCTCTCCCTGCCCGAGCCCCTCGCCGCGCTCGCAGCCGTGGCCGATGAGAGCCACCCGTTCCTGCGACTTTCGGAGGGACCGGGATCCCGGGGGGCCCCCTGGTCGTTCCTTGCCGTCGCTCCCACCGAGATCTGCCCGGCGGGCACGAGCCGCGGAGGGCGCTCCCTTGCCGAGCGCCTCGCCATGCTGCGGCCTGCCCCGCTCGTGCACCACGGCCCCGAGATC
This sequence comes from Planctomycetota bacterium, assembly GCA_029259795.1. Lineage (GTDB taxonomy): Bacteria > Planctomycetota > PLA2 > PLA2 > JAEUHO01 > JAHEIK01. The sequence continues at coordinate 199 of JAJDEM010000009.1, read as the reverse complement.
CCCTTCGCCGGAGGCTGGGCCGGCATGCTCGGCTACGAGGCCCGCAGCGCCGTGGAACGCACGCCCCCGCCGCGCCGCCCGCCGCTGGGCTTCCCCACCCTGTGGCTGGGTCACTACCCGGCGGTCGCCGCTTGGAACCACCGGACCGGCGAGCGCTTCGTCTGCGGCACCGCCGCCTCCCAGCGCCAAGCGGCCGCGC
>JAJDEM010000080.1 GCA_029259795.1 Planctomycetota bacterium | reverse complement strand
CATCTGGCGCAGGTGGCTAGGAAGCTGCACGATGAGGCGCGTTCGGAGGGTGATGAGCGCTTGGCGCTCTCGCGTGGCCAGGCGCAACTCGCGCAGGTTCCCCGTGGGGATGAAGCACTCGGGCAACCGGCGTTCGTGGGTCAGATAGGCCAGCCACCAGGCATCGTTGAGATCATTCTTCGCCTGGGAGTTGGCAATGGCGCGAATGCGGCGGGACTGCGCCACATGAACACGATCGGCGCCCAGGCGCTCGAGCAGCACGTCGTAGACCCACAGCATGCCGCCGCAGGCCTCAAGTGCGACCTGCGTCTTGCGCCGGCCCACGTGCTCAACGAGGAATGCCCTCAGCGCCTCGTGCGTGGAAGGGAACTCGCCGCACGCGATCTCATCGCCCCTCCGATCTAGGCGGGAGAACACGATCAGTTCCTTGTGCACGTCCAGGCCGATTGCCTCACCGTTGACTTTCTATACGTTTCGCGACAGCTTCTTCATGGGTTGCCCTCTCGGTTTGTTGATCTCCAAATCAACTGGGACTCTGAGCCCGAGCGGGGACATCGCTCCCCGGCCGGAGGGCAGCTCGTTTACGACATCAGGTCATGTCTTCTTAGCGGAAAGTCTACCGTATGGGGTGCCGCACCCACGCGCGGACTGAAGGCGACAGCGTGGCCAGGTCGCGGCCAGGGGAAGCCCCGAACTCGCGGCGCCTCGCTGACTCAGCCCCTCGCCGTGATGCGCCATCCCGGCCGCCTGCAGAGCTCTCCCTTTTCAATCCCCGCGCTCCAGCTGAGCTACCGGGGCGCGCCCGTGACTCAGCTGTCCGGGAGTCTGACCGTGGGTCCTTCCGTGCTCACGCACGGACTGGACGGGACCGTGTGGCCTCGCCACCCTGGGTCCGTGCTCACACGCCCGGGGTCTCAGGCGACCACACCGCGAACCGCAGGCGGTCCGCGCGGGATCGCCCCTACGGGTTGTCCCTACGGGTTGTCCCTATGCAGGGGGATCCCGTAGGGGCAGCCCATCACAGCGCGCAGCGTCGTGTAGCGTGGTCACCCTGAGGCGCGTTCACCCCGAGGGTCGTGGGCGACCACGTCCCTACTTGGTCGGGTAGCCCACGCCAGCGACGGCCTTCTGGAACTGCGCGACGGAGGCTGTCTTCGTGTCGTAGACGATGGTCACACCCGTCATGTCCTTGGCAACGTGGACCTCTTTCGTGCCCTTGATCGCCTTCAGCGCGCGCTTCACCTTCACGACGCAACCGTTGCAATGGAGCTTCTTCTTGAACACCAGCGCCGTCTGGTTGACCGGCAACCCTGCAGCGCTGACGCCAGCCTGCTGGAAGGCCGCCACCAGGGTCGGCGTTGGCGCCTGGCCCACGACGCGCACGACCTTCACCTCGATGCGCGGCGCAGTCCACTCAAAGGACTGCACTCCCTTCACCGCCGCGACCTTGCGTTGAGCGTCCGCTGCCACGGCGTCGGTCTTGGCGCCGGTCACGGTCAGGTAGAGGTACTCGAGCTTGGGCTTCATCGGCTTGATGGGCGCGTCTTCGGCCTGGACCGGGGCGGCCACGGCAAAGAGAAGAAATACGGGAATCAGGATACGAATGGCTTGCATTGTCTTGCCTCCAGAACGGGTTTCGGTTGCTGCGAGTTGAGTTAGGGAATGGTGAACGAGGTGGCGCTGCGCTTGCCATCGATGTCCTCCACCTCGACCCAGATGGCACTTCCATTGGCGAGTTTGGCGGGGACCTCGAGGTGCCCGTGGTAGGAACCGTCTTCGCCGTCAAGCTTGGCCTTCATCGAGCCGGTGCCCGACTCGCTTCCCACCCATGTGCGCAGCGCGCCGACCTTGCCACCCTCGACGTCGATGTCGAGCACGGCCTCCTTGCCGGCGGCGATGTCGCCAAAGAGAGCCACTGTCACCTTGAAGGCTCCGGCTGTTGCCGAGCCCAACTCGTGACGATCGCCGTGATCGCCATGGCCGCCATCATCGTGGTCGCCGTCGTGGTCGTGGTCGCCGTCCTTGTGGTCGTGGTCGCCGTCCTCGTGGTGGTGGTCGCCATCGTCCTGCGAGTGGCCATGGTCGTCGTCGTGCTCGCCGTTGTCGTGCTCGTCGCCGCAGGCGGAAAACATCGCCAGGGCGAGGGTCAGAACGAAGAAGGAGAAGATGCGTGTCATTGGTCTAGTTCCTGGGAGGAGGTGTCGGGAGAAGGAGCAGCGGAATCGTATTCCGCCAACGTGGCTACGCGTTGGTTTCCGTGAAACACGAGCGAATAGCCCGCAGGAACCACGATCAGGTTGAGGAAGGTGGACGTCATCAGGCCGCCGAGGACGACGATAGCGAGCGGCGCGAGAAGCTCGCTGCCGGGTTCGCCGGAGGACATCGCCAGGGGCAAGAGCCCAAGCGCTGCCGTGAGCGCCGTCATGAGAATCGGTACCAACCGCTCCATGGAGCCCCGCAGGATGGCCTCATCCAACGATTGGCCCTCCTCGTCCATCAGGTGCCGGTAGTGGTTCACCAAGAGGATGCCATTACGGACGGCGATGCCAAACAGCGTGACGAATCCAACCATGCTGGCAATCGAGATGATTGGCGCGACGTAGCGTGCCCCACCAGCCAAGCCAAACAATGCTGCGAAGTTACTGAACACACCCTCCGACTCGCTGATGAAGATCGCCGCAATCCCGCCGATGAGGGCGAGCGGCAGGTTGATCATCACCAACAAGGCGGCACGAGTCGACTTGAGCGCCATGCTCAAGAGGAGAAGCATCAGAACGGCGACGCCTGCTCCCATCACATAGATGGTTCTCGACGCCGACTGCTGTGCCTCGAACTGGCCGCCGTAATGCACCACGTAGCCGTGGCGGGCTACGATCGGTCCGACCTTCTCCTGGATGCTCGCAACGAGGTGCCCTAGGTTGTAGCCCTCGGCCACGTTGACCGAGACCACGGCCTTCCGCTGTGCATTCTGACGCGCGATCAGATTCGAAGCTCGCTCGACGCCAATGTCCGCGACCTCGTCCAGACGCACCAGGGCGCCGCCGGCGCCGCGCAGCAGCAAAGCTCGCACGTGGTCCACAGACTCGCGTTGGTCTGGTGCGAGGCGTACCACCATTTCGTAGTTTCGAACGCCCTCGTTCACGGACGTCACAACGTCGCCGAAGATGGCGGCCTTGACCTGGGTCGCCGCGTCCACGGGGGTCAAGCCCCAGCGTGCGAG
>JAJDEM010000079.1 GCA_029259795.1 Planctomycetota bacterium | reverse complement strand
TGGGTGTGCTCTGCGCGGGCATGCTGACAGCGTCCCCATGAACAGCGTCTACTGCACGAAGTGCGACGTCGCCTATGAGGAGTCGATCAACCGCTGCGTGCAATGCAACGCCAAGCTCATCCCGTGGAAGGACAGCTTCGTAGACGATCCGCCCGGTCGCGGATCGGTCGAGGCGGGCATGCGGCTGCTTATGGCCTGGCACGTCGTGCAACTCGGTGTGCTGCTCGTGGAGCCCGTGCTGTTTGTCTTCGCGGGCATCACGCAGTTTGTCTACGTGATCCCGCTCGCGATCTACCTGGCCGTCAAGGGCAAGCCGGCGTCCGCAGGCGGCGTCCTCGTCGCAGCCGGGGCGACGTTCTGTGTGAACGCCACGCTGCTTGGCATCCTCTGCGGCGGCCTCATGAGCTTCTAGATCGACGGCTGCGCGCGCTCGGCCACGCCTTGGCGGTCGAAGACGTACTCGCCGCCAGCCGAGAAGTCGACGGTGACGCTGTCGCCGGCTCCGACCTCGCCCGCGAGCATGCGCCGTGCGAGCGGGTTCTCGAGCGTGCGCTCGATGAGACGCTTGAGCGGTCGCGCGCCGTAGACCGGGTCGTAGCCCTCGATGGCGAGCTGGGCACGGGCCTTGGCGGTGATGGTCAGGCCGATGCTGCGAGCACGCAGTCGGTCGCTCAGGTGGTCCAGCTGGATGTCGACGATGCGCTCGAGCGCTTCGCGGCCGAGGCGGTGGAAGACGATGATGTCGTCGATCCGGTTGAGGAACTCCGGGCGGAAGTGGTTCTTGAGCGCCGCGTCGATGCGGGTCTCGATCACCTCGTCGGTCAGGTCCTGCTCGGTGACGAGCTGGCTGCCCAGGTTGCTGGTCATGATCAGGATCGTGTTGGTGAAGTCCACCGTGCGGCCCTGGCCGTCGGTCAGGCGACCGTCGTCCATGACCTGCAGCAGGCTGTTGAACACCTCGACATGCGCTTTCTCGACCTCGTCGAGGAGCACGACGCTGTAGGGCCGACGGCGGACGGCCTCGGTGAGCTGGCCCCCTTCGTCGTAGCCGACGTAGCCGGGAGGCGCGCCAATGAGACGCGACACGCTGTGCCGCTCCTGGTACTCGCTCATGTCGATGCGGATCATCGCGCGTTCGTCGTCGAAGAGGAACTTCGCCAGGGCGCGGCCGAGCTCGGTCTTGCCGACGCCGGTCGGGCCGACGAAGAGGAAGCTCCCCTGCGGGCGTGACGCTTCGCCGAGGCCGACGCGGCTGCGCCGGATCGCGTCGCTCACGGACTCGAGTGCGCGGTCTTGCCCGACGACCTGACGGCGGAGTTCGTCCTCGAGGTGCAGCAGGCGCTGGCCCTCGGACTCGAGCATCTTCTCGACGGGGATGCCCGTCCAGCGGCCGACGACCTTGGCGATCGACTCCTCGTCGACCTCCTCCTGAAGCAGGCGGTTCTCACCTTGCTGGGAGAGACGCTCGGAGGCATCGGCGATGCGGGCCTCGAGTTCCGGTAGTACCTGGTAGCGCAGCTTGGCCGCTTTTTCCAGATGGCCCTGGCGCTCGAGCAGCTCCTGCTTCTCGCGCGCGCTCTCGAGCTCCTGCTTGACGTCTTGGACGGCCTTCAGCTCCGCACGCTCGGCCTGCCACTGGGCGGTCAGGGCCTTCTCCTGCTCGGCGAGCTCGGCGAGTTCATTCTCGATCGCCGCGAGGCGGTCCTTGCTGGCGCGGTCGCGCTCCTTGGCGAGCGCATAGCGCTCCATCTCCAAGCGGGCCCGGCTGCGCTGGACGGTGTCGAGCACCTGCGGCACGGAGTCGATCTCGAGACGCAGCCCCGAGGCCGCCTCGTCGATGAGGTCGATGGCCTTGTCCGGGAGCTTGCGGTCGGGAAGGTAGCGGGTGGAGAGTCGGACCGCCGAGACGATCGCGGCGTCCTGGATGCGCACGCCGTGGTGGACCTCGTAGCGCTCCTTCAGGCCACGCAGGATGGCGACGGACTCCTCGAAGTCCGGCTCACCAACGAACACGGGCTGGAAGCGACGCTCGAGCGCCTTGTCCTTCTCGACATGCTTGCGGTACTCGTCGAGTGTCGTGGCGCCGATGCAGTGCAGGTCGCCGCGCGCGAGCGCGGGCTTGAGCAGGTTGGCTGCGTCGGCCGCGCCTTCGGCGGCGCCGGCCCCGACGATGGTGTGCAGCTCGTCGATGAAGAGGACGACCTCGCCGGCGTGCTTCTCCATGTCCTGGAGCAGCGCCTTCATGCGCTCCTCGAACTCGCCGCGGTACTTCGCACCGGCGAGGAGGCTGCCCAGGTCGAGCGCGAGCAGGCGGCTGCCTTTCAGGGCTTCCGGGACGTCGCCGGCGATGATGCGCCGCGCGAGGCCTTCGGCAATGGCGGTCTTGCCGACACCGGGCTCGCCGATGAGGACGGGATTGTTCTTCGTGCGCCTGGAGAGCACCTGCATGACGCGGCGGATCTCGTCGTTGCGGCCGATGACCGGATCGATCTTGCCGTCGCGGGCGCGTTGGGTGAGGTCGATCGTGTACTTCTCCAGCGCCGCGTAGCGGCCCTCCGGGGAGGCGTCCGTCGCCTTCTGGGAGCCCTTGAGCTCGGTAATCGCTGCCTGGACGACGTCGAGACCCGCGCCGTGGGTACGCAGGAGGTCAAACGCCGCGCCCGAGCCCTCGGCGAGAATGCCGAGGAGCAGATGCTCGGTCGAGACGTACTCCTCGCCGCCGGCCTTGCTGGCCTTCTCGGCCGCCTGGAGCGCGCTGTTCAGTCGGCGGCCCATGCTCGGCTCGGCCCCGCCCTGCATCGTCGGGAGCCGCTCGAGCTCCTTGCGCACGAGGGTGGCGAGGTCTTCCAGCGCGGCGCCGGCCTTCGCAAGCACGGCAGGCACGATGCCCTGCGGCTGGACGATCAACGCGTGCAGCAGGTGCTCGGGCGACAGCTCGGCGTGGCCCGAGGTGGCAGCGCTTTGATGCGCGGCTTGCAGGGCTTCTTGCGACTTGTGGGTGAGGCGGTCGAGCATGGGGAGACTTTCTGGGTACGCGGGCGGCCTTGGCCCGTCGCGTGGCGACGGGCGAGGGCCGCCCCTACGGGGTGGAGGTGCCCCGTAGGGGCGGTGGTTGGCAGGGCGGTTCGGCCCTAGCCGATGTCAAGCGTGCGGGGCTTGGCGGCTTCGGCCTTCGGGACGGCAACGCGCAGGACGCCGTTGTCGAACTTCGCGTCGGCCTTGGTGAGGTCGACGCCCGTCGGCAGCTTGACCGCCCGGGAGAAGCTCCCGTAGCGCCGCTCGAACACGTGGTAGCGCTTGTTCTCGACGTCGCGGGCATCCTGTTTCTCGCCGGAGACCGTCAGCACGCCGTCTTCGAGCGTGATCGTCAGGTCTTCCCTGGTGAGGCCAGGAAGCTCCAGGAGGACGGTGATGTGGTTGTCGTCCTCTTCGATGTCCATCGCCGGGCGCAGCACGCGCTCTGCGGCCTTGGCCGGGAGGAACCAGTCGTCAAAGAGGCCGCCAAGATCACCGAACGGCGTGTTGGTCGGGCGTCGCTTCTGGATGTTGTGAGCCATGGGTTTCATCTCCGTGGCGCCCCGACGGATTCGGGGCGCGGGGTTGTCGGTGCCCTCCCTATTGCGACGGGCGTGCCAAAGCCTGGAGGCCCGATGTATGGGCCCGGTCGGGTGTGCGCGCGCCGTCTGTGCCAGAGGGGCACGCCGAAACGGCAGATCGGGGAGCGCCGGCGCAGTCGCTCCTAGAGCGAGTCGAGGACCGCCGTGAGCCTCGCGCGCACGGCGTCGCCGCACTCGACCATCGGGAGGCGGCAGGCGCAGCTCTCGATCACCCCGCGCATCTGCAGCGCGGCCTTGATGGGCTGCGGGTTGGGCTCGAGGAAGATCGTCTCAAACAGCGGCGCGAGCCTCTCGTGCAACGCGAGCGCCGTGTCCATGTCCTTCGCGGTCGCGGCATCGACGAGCGCGCTGACCTCGGCCGGTACGACGTTGCTCGCCACCGACACGACACCCACAGCACCGAGCGCCATCATGGGCCAGGTCAGGCCGTCGTCGCCACTGAAGAGCGGCACGTCGCAGGCGGCGCGGAGGTCGGTGATGCGATCGACCGTCTCGGTCTCCTTGAGGCCGATCACCCCGCCGGCTGCCGCCGTGCGGGCCACCGTGGCGACATCGATGTCGATCCCGGTGCGGCCGCGGATGTGGTAGAGCATCGCGGGCAGGCCGCCCTCGTCGATCATCGCGCGGAAGTGGCGGTACAGCCCCTCTTGGGTCGGCTTGTTGTAGTACGGCGAGACGGCCAGACAGGCGTCGGCGCCGGCGGCCTTCGCTGCCTTGGTCATCGCGATGGAGTGGGGCGTGTCGTTCGTGCCCGTGCCGGCGACGATCGGCACGCGGCCGTTGGCCGCCTCGACCACCGTCTCGATGACCTGCACCCGCTCCGGGTCGGTGAGGGTCGGCGACTCACCGGTGGTGCCGCACGGGACGAGGAAGTCCACGCCACCGGCGATCTGCGTCTCGACCAGCGCCGCGAGTGCGACGCGGTCGATGCCACTCCCCTTGAACGGGGTGATGAGTGCGGTTCCGCAGCCGGTGATCGTCGGGGTGCTCACGCGGTGATTGTGCCCGGAATCCCTGCTCCGGAAGCTAGAGATTCTGGGCGGTCACGTCGCGGGCGTGGCGCATGGCGTCTCGCATTTCGCGAACAGCTGCAGTGAGGCCGATGAACAAGGCCCGCGACACGATCGAGAATCCGATGTTGAGCTCCTCGATCTCGGGCAGGGCGGCGATCCGCCAGACATTGCGGTAGTCGAGGCCATGGCCTGCGTGCACGCGCATGCCGAGTTGCTTCGCGGTGGTCGCGGCTTGACGGATGGCGAGGAACTCGCGGGTGACGGAGGCGTCGCCCTTGGCGTTGGCGTAGCGGCCGGTGTGGATCTCGACCATGTCGGCGCCCACTTCGTTGGCGGCGAGGATCGCCTGCTCGTCCGGGTCGACGAAGAGTGACACCGCGATGCCCGCAGCCTTGAGTGCGTCGATCGTGGTCTTCACGCTGTCGCGGTTGCCGGCAACGTCGAGACCGCCCTCGGTCGTGAGCTCCTCGCGCTTCTCGGGGACGAGGCATACGTGCGTCGGCATGATCTTCTTTGCGAAGGCGACCATGTCCTCGGTGCACGCCATCTCGAGATTCATGTCGACGTCGAGTGCAGCGCGGATCAGTTCGACGTCGGCATCCTGGATGTGGCGGCGATCTTCACGCAAGTGCAGCGTGATCTGATCGGCGCCACCGAGGATGGCCGCGTGCGCAGCCGCGATCGGCTCAGGAAACTTTTCACCGCGGGCTTGACGTACCGTGGCGATGTGATCGATGTTGACACCTAGGCGAAGCATGCTGCGAAGATAGGGATTCGCCGCCGCGGATGTCAGGCGGGGGCCGAGTGCTTTTGTGCGACTCGGAATCGCAGCCGGGAGAGGAGGCGGGCACGATGCGGATCCACAGCGGCCGCCTGAAGGGGAGTCCATTGCCCGTCGCCCAGGGTGCCCGGCCGGTGGGTGGACGGCTGAAGGTCTCGCTGTTCAGCGTGCTAGCGGGGCACCTTCCCGACGCCCGCGTCCTTGATCTCTGCGCCGGGGTCGGCGGCCTGGGCCTGGAGGCGCTCTCGCGCGGCGCCGGGTCCGTGGTCCTGGTGGACCGCGATCCTCAAGCCTGCGCTGCACTCGAGGCCTGGATCGCCCGGGTCGATCCCGGCGGCGGTGCGTCCGTGCTCCAGGCCGATGCTCTGGCCGGGCCCCTGCCGCCTGGGCCGTTTGACCTCGTGTTCCTCGATCCGCCGTTCGTCGATTGGGAGGGCCCGACCGCCCTCGCCATGCTCCGGCGGAGCGTGGCCACGCTCGCGACGGAGGGGCTGCTCGTGTGCAAGCTGCCGGCAAAAACGCACGTGCCCGAAGACCCCGCTTGGCGGATCGTCCGCCGCACAGCCGTAGCTTCTGCGGCCTATGCCCTCTTGGCCCTGCCGGGGCCCACGGAGGGGGGTCGTGAATCCGTGGGGGACGATCAAGCAGATGCCGCAGACGGCCGAATGTAGGAGTGATGGCGCTCGCAAGCGGGCGAACCTCAAACTGCGTAGGATGACCGCCGTGCTGCCCACCTCGAAGACACCCCGGAGCGCCGCCCCCGAGGCAAGGTCGGGCGCAATCCATGTGGCGTCAGACGGCCACAGCGCCCCCCTGGTGCCGATCGGCCCCGAGCGCCTCAAGGCGCTGCGCGAAGCGATCCGGGACGGCAGCTACCCCACCGACGAGCACGTGCTTGGGGGCCTCGAGCGCATGTTCGGCGTCGCCGACGCCCGCCGCAGCTCCTAGCTTCAGCGTCTCGTCCTTCACAGAGTCGCAACCGGCGCGTGGCGTCTGCGTCCTGTCAGGGTTCAATGGATGGGAAGGGAGCGCGCATGAAGCTCGCCCGAGCCGTTCGAATCAGCCTGGCCGTCCTCTGCCTGGGGGCCGTGGGGCTGGGCGTGCTGGCGGGAAGCGGCCAGGGGGTTGCTGAGGCCGGCGACGGCTGGTGGGGCGCGCTCGATGAGGGCGAAGCCGTATCGCTCTCCAACGTGATCCGCGCGCCGAGGGAGTACCGCGGCCGGACGATTACGTTCTTCTGCGTCTTCTACACAGCGGCCGGCGAGTTCAAGTACTACCCGCCCAACACCGCGTTCACCGAGAGCCTCTTCATCAACTTCGCGGTGTGGCCTGACGGCGTACCCGTCTGGGAAGAGAAGACCTACATCGGGAACTTCCCGTTCTTCTACCTGCGCCGGACGAACGAGCAGCGCAGTGAGCTTGCGCGGGTCAAGCGCTACACGCGACTGGAGTGCACGGGCCGCATCCGCGACATCGTGCGCGGGCGTCCTGCGATCGAGGTGTTCTCGTTCCGCGAGACGGGCCATCGTCTCGGCGAGCCGGTCGTGAACAGCATCAAGTGGGGACTCAACCACGCGCGCCTTGGAACGAAGCAGGGCTACCAGAGCGCAGCCGGACGCTTCAAGGAAGCGCTGCAGCCCGACCTTCCGCCGGCCTACGCGCTGATCGTGCGCAAGTACCTCGGTGACTCCCTGCGCAAGCTCGGTCTGGATGACGAAGCGGCGCTGTATGAGGGTGGCGAGACGATCGGTACCCCGCCGCTTCCTACGCCGGAAGACGGCGGGGGCTTCGCCGACTTGGGGCCGCCTCCCGCCGGTCCCGGTGAGTTCCCGAACGCACCGCCGCAAGGCCCCGACGCGAGCGGCTCCCCGGACGGCGCCTCGGGTTCGCCCGACGGCCCGCGTCCGAGCACGGGCCGCCTGCCGACAGCACCGCGCGGCATGGACGACCTGCCGCAGCCGCCGTCCGACAATCCGTTTGCCTCCAGTGATCTGCCGGGTCGCACGGTCGACCCGCGGTCCCTCCCCGAGCCGCCGCCCGCTGGCAAGACCCCGAGCGGCCGGCGCGCGCAGCCGCGCACACCGCGCAAGCCCGTCAGCGGCATCCCGCCGAAGCGGCGGCCGCGCCTTAGCGGCGTGAAGTAGCACCGGAGCCAACTCGATGTCGGCGTCCGCGCTCCCGCCGCTCCTGCTCAGGCCCCACTACGTCTGCAAGCCGTGGGGTGGGCGCCGCTTGGCGACAGACCTTGGGCGTTGTGACGTGCCCGACGGTTCGGTCGGCGAGTCCTGGGAGGTCTACGACCTGCCTGGACCGGACGGCACCCGCGTGGGCTCGCGCATCGATGGCGGCCCGCACGAGGGCCGCACCCTGGCCGATGTGCTCGGCGCACCGGTCCCGCTCCTGCTGAAGGTGCTCGACGCGCGCGAGGATCTTTCCGTGCAGATCCACCCGGATGGAGCGGCAGGCAAGGAGGAGGCCTGGGTCGCGCTGGCCGACGGCGGCGCCGTGGCCTGTGCCCAGCCTGGGGCGGTTCTCGCGGGGGACGACGCCGCGCCGGGTTGGCTCGAGCGGCTTGCGCAGACGCCGCAGCAGGCCGGCGACTCGCTGCGCCCGCCCACAATCACCCACGTGCCCCCAGGGACCGTCCACGCCATTCTCGCGGGCACGCTCCTGCTCGAGGTCCAGAACCCCGTCGATGTGACCTGGCGGCTCGATGATCACGGTCGCGTGGATGCGGCGGGGCAGCCCCGACCGCTCCACCGCAGCGAGGCCGCGCCCCTCCTGGCCAGGCCCACGCCTGAGCCCGTGCCCCTGGAGGCTGGCGGGTGCGCCCTGCGAGCCGAGCGGTTCGTGCTGGAGGCGCTGCCCCCCGGGGGGCGGACCTCGCCCGAGGCCCAGGCGGCCTTCTTCCTGCGCGAGGGCACCGTGAGCCATGGCACCGGCGAGACCTTCGCGGTGCCCGCGGGGCGCACGGTCTGGCTGCCGGCTCCCGTTCAGGCCCTTTCCTCCGATGGCTGGATCGTGATCGCCCGCGCTCGCTAGCCTTCCGAGCGCTGCGTCCACGAAGGGGGGCACAGCCCTCGCCGGGTATCCTGCGTGGCCCCAAGGTACGTCCCTCGCCGCGAGGTTCCGGGACGGGAAGGTTTGGTCATGAGCGATGCAACGAAGGACGCCGGCGGACTGCCGGCCGAGCGCCTCCACAAGTACCTGGCTTCGACAGGTGCAGGATCGCGGCGCGAGTGCGAGGAGTACGTGCGCCAGGGCCGCGTGTCGGTGAACGGCAAGCAGGTCACCAAGATGGGCGTGAAGGTCGTGCCCGGGAAGGACGTCGTTCTCTTCGACGGCGAGCGGGTCCAGTCGCAGCGGAAGGTCTACTACCTGCTCAACAAGCCGACGGGCTACATCTGCACGAACTCCGATGAACTCGGCCGGCCGCGGGCGATGGACCTCGTCCCGGACCAGCGCCAGCGCATCTACACCGTGGGACGGCTCGATGCCGAGAGCGAGGGCGTGATCCTGCTCACCAACGACGGCACGATCGCCAACATCATCTGCCATCCGCGCTACCGGGTGGAGAAGCTCTACGAGATCGTCGTGCGCGGCAAGATGACCCGCCTGCACGGCAGCCAGCTCGAGGCGGGCGTGTGGCTGGCTGAGGGCAAGGCCTCGCCGGCCCGGGTCCAGCGGGCCAAGTACGACCCCCGACGGGACGAGAGCCGCCTGGAGATGACCCTCTTCGAGGGCCGCAACCGCGAGATCCGTCGCGTCTTCGCCAAGGTCGGCCTCAAGGTTCGCAAGCTCATCCGCACGCGGATCGGGCCGCTCAAGCTCGGCTCGCTCCCGCCCGGTCAGGTGGAGGTGCTCGGCCCGGCCGATCTGCGCTTCGTCCAGGAGGCTGAGCGTCTCTACGAAATGAACAAGGAAATGTGGGATGCCGAGCTGCCCTCGCCCGAGCGGCGGCGCGGTCCCCGACCGCGCGGCCCGGCCCACCCCAAGGCGGGCGGCCGCAGCGACGATCGCCGCGCCGACAGCCGCGGCGGGCGTCCCTCCACCGGCGGCGGACGCGGTCCGACCACCGGTGGCCAAACGGGCGACGATCCGACGCCCCCGGAACGACGGGGCCGTCGGTACTACCCCTAGACCAGATGGGCCGTAGAATGCGCGGCCCGTAAGCGCCCATAGCTCAATGGATAGAGTACCGGCCTCCGAAGCCGGTGATCGGGGTTCGAATCCCTGTGGGCGTACCAAGTTGACGAGATCGGCGGTCCCTTCGGGGGCCGCCGGAATCGTTGTTGGCGATCGGCTTTTTCCCAACCCCTGACGTTCTCGAGCGGCTACCGCTCGGAAACCACCGACGACTGACGGAGACCACGCCCATGGCCCGCTGGGACGACCTGCGACGAGCAATCACCGCCAGGGATACCGATGCCACCGAGCGCATCTGGTTCGAACTGCTGGAAGCCGATCCGAAGGATCCGGCGCCCTTCCTCGAATGCGCCGATCTGCAGTCGCGTCAGCCGGGCGGTCGCCGCCTGGCCGGCAGTCTGCTCGGCTTGCTCGTCGACGCGTTCAAGAGCAAGGAGCGCTGGTCCGCGCTGCTTCCCGTGCTCTCGAAGATCGCAGCCATCGGCCCGGAAGAAGGCTCGCTTCGCTCGGACGCGATCGAGGCCGCCGAGAAGGCCTACCCCGAGCGCTCGGACCTGCCCGTGTTGGTCGAGGCCAGCGGCCTGCAGGGCGGCAACCCGGCCGAGCTCGCCAGCCAGATCCGCATGCTCGAGCGCCTGCTCCGCATCGAGATGGATGCGTGGGTCTTCCACAAGTCCGGCTGGGGCGTCGGCCAGATCGTCGAGTACGACGCCGAGCGCGGGAAGTGCGTCATCGACTTCCGCAGCCGCCCGGGTCACGAGATGGATGTCGAAGCCGCAGCGCGCTTGCTGGAGCGCCTCGAGGCCGACGACATCCGCGTGCAGGCGATGGCCGATCCGAAGGGTCTGCGCAAGCGCTCCAAGGAAGACCCGCTTGAGATGGTTCGGCAGGTTCTCGCCCGCTACAACAACCGCTGCCCGCTGCGCAACGTGCGTGAGGCCCTTGTGCCCGACGCCGTCGCGACCTCCACCTGGAGTACCTGGTGGAAGGAAGCCAAGAAGCGTGCCCTGTTGGATCCGCGCTTTGACGTGGGCCCCGGCCGCGATCCCCGCATCGAGTTCCACGACATTGCCCAGGCTGATTTCCAGGCCCAGGTCGACCGGGCTCTGAAGAGTCAAGCGACCGCAGCGGGCCGCCAGAAGGCGATCAACGAACTTCACGCGGTCGTCGGCTCGAACGATGACGCCAAGGCTGCCCTCGTCGCCGCCGCCCAGAAGGAACTCAACATCACCCGCGATCCCGGCGACCGCGTCGGTTGGGTGATCGTCCGCGGCAACATCACCGGGGAGCCCTTTGCCGAGGAGCTCGCCACGGCGCTCGTCGAAGCGGACGACCCGGTCTCGATCGTCGCGACCATCAGCGACGACAAGACCCGCGCCGAGGCGGCGCGCTCGCTCGTCAACATTCCGGAGACGGGTCCCGAGCAGTTGATGGAGGTCGTCATGCGCGACGATCCCATCGCAGGCCGTGTGGCCGGTGAGACGCTCTCGGGCCTCGGCCGCGCAGACCTGTTCGACGGCCTGTTCGAGAAGATCGCGGCGCGCCCCGGTCAGCTTCCGAACCTCTTCGCCTGGTACAGCCGCGGGCTCGTACGTGAGCGCTGGCATGGCCAGACCTACGAGCCGGTCGCATTGGTGCTGCGCGTCCTGAAGGTGATGGACGCCGTGGAGTTCCGCCAGCGCAAGGGCAGCGGCGACCCCGATAGTGACGCGCGGGACAAGGCCGCCGTCACCCGTCTGGTCGAGTTGCTGACCGAGAAGAACTGCGCGCTTGCCGCGGCAGCCGCCAAGGACGCGACGGAAGACCAGGCCCGGCACATGATCAAGATGCTTGATCACAACCGTGGCCTGAAGGGCCGAGCGCTGGAGCGTCTGCAAGACAGCATCCTGCGTACGCACCCCAACGCGATGAAGAAGGTCAAGCGCGAGGAGGTGCCGACAGAGCTCTACATGACCGCTGGCGGCATGGAGCGCTGGCGCGGCGACTTCGACCGCATCACCAACGACGAGATGCCGGCGAACCGCAAGGAGATCGCCCGGGCTCGTGAGTTCGGCGACCTCAGCGAGAACGCCGAGTACCACGCCGCACGCGAGAAGCAGTCGCTGCTCCAGGCCAAGGCCGACGAGCTCAAGGCGAACCTCGCCCGCGCCGTGGTCATCAAGCCGGACATCATCCGCACGGATGCCGTCTCGGTCGGTTCGCGCGTCCGCCTGAAGGATGGGGCCGGCGACGAGATCACCTACACGCTGCTTGGTCCGCCCGATGCGGACCTCAGCAAGGGGATCATCAACTACCAGACGCCCCTCGGCCAGGCCCTCATGGGCCAGGCCGCTGGGGAGTCCGTCCGGCTCGAGATCGGCGGCGAGGTCCGCGAGCTCGAGGTCCTGGCCATCGAGAGCGGCATGTAGGGCCCTGCCGCCCGCCTGCGCCGTAACAGGAGTTGTTACGGTACGGGTACGGGTGGCCCCCCAGGATGACGCCAGGGCCCAGAAAATGGGGCCCTCGCGGGTGGTACGGCCTGTGCTATAGACACGACGTGTCCTGCGTCCAGCCCATCACCGCTCGCCTCTCGCTCCTGCTGGGGCTTGCCCTCGTCGTCCTTGCGGCGGGTGGCTGCGACGGCCATGCCACGGCCGGCGCGCCGGATGTGGCAGCGGACGGGGCCGAGGAGCGGGTCGCGGGCGTCACCTACACGGAGGACGGCGAGCCCGCCGGCCTCGACCGCTACATCCGCTGGTCGAAGAGCCTGGGCCAGGGTGCGCAGCCCATGGGTGAGGTCAGCTTCGCGAACCTGAAGGCGCTCGGCTACCGCACGATCCTCAGCGTGGACGGCTCGCAGCCTGAGGTCGACCGGGCCGCCAAGCACGGCCTCCGCTACGTTCACGTGCCGATCGGCTACGACGGCATCACCAAGGACGCCGCGACGAAGATCGTCAAGTCGGCCCGCGTCACGGAGTTCCCGGTCTACGTTCACTGCCACCACGGCAAGCACCGCGGGCCCGCCGCCGCCATGCTCCTGCGCATCAGCGAAGACAAGGTCTCCCACGCCGACGCCATCAAGGGCCTCGAGCGCTCCGGGACCAGCCCGAACTACAGCGGTCTCTGGAAGGCCGTGCGCGAGTTCGTCGTACCGACCGACGTCGAGCTGGCGGCGGTCACGAAGCTCTCCAGCTGTGTCGTTCCCCAGGGGCTGCAGGCGACCATGGTCGACTGCAACCACCGCTGGGAGAACCTGAAGCTGGCGAAGGCCGAGGGCTGGAAGACGCCCAAGGACCATCCCGACGTCATGCCGGCCCACGAGGCACGCATGCTGTGGGAGTTGTTCCGCGAGATGGGACGCACCGACAAGGAGTGCCGCGACAAGGGGGCAGCCTTCCTTTCGTCGCTCAAAGCCTCCGAGGTCGCGACGATCGCCCTCGAGAAGGCACTGCGCGCCGGCGAGCTGAAGACGGCCGACAAGCACTACGCTTCGGTCAAGGCGCTCTGCGTTTCCTGCCACAAGGCCCACCGCAACTGACCTCGGCGGCCGGGCTGGCCGCGGAGGGCGTCCTGCATCGTCCCTGCGTGGCAACCCACGCCACGGACTCCCTCGGCGGCCGGGCTGGGCGCGGATGGCGTCCTTCATCGTCCTCGCGTGGAAACCCACGCCACGGACTCTTCATGACACCTCCGCATCCCATCCGACCTGCCGAGCTCCGTGGGAGTACGCGCCCACAGGTGGAGCGTAAGATCGGACGCTATGCGAATCGTCGTCGGCCTCGTGTTGTTGCTGTCCGTGTCCGCCGTGTTCGCGGAAGACAAGCCGCAGGCCAAGAAGAAGAACGGGCCGTCGGCGGGTGCGCTGATCTGGGCGCGCGAGACCGTCGCGGAGCGCCTCAAGGTGGGGGAGAAGTCCCCGGAGTTCGCGGCGGGTCGCGACTGGTTGAACGTCAGCCGACCGCTCACCTTCGCTGAGGATCTACGCGGCAAGGTCGTGATCCTCGACTTCTGGTGCTACTGCTGCATCAACTGCCTGCACGTGCTGCCCGACCTCGAGTACCTCGAGAAGCGCTACGCCGACAAGCCGTTCGCCGTCGTCGGTGTGCACAGTGCCAAGTTCGCCAACGAGAAGGACGCCGCACAGATCCGCGAAGCCGTGCTGCGCTACGACATCCACCATCCGGTCGTCAACGACGCAGACTTCGCGATCTGGCGCAGCTTCGGCGCGAGCTCCTGGCCTACCTTCGCCGTCGTCGCGCCCGACGGCACCTTGATTGGGGTGCTCTCCGGCGAGGGTCATCGCGACGAGCTCGATGCCATCGTGCAAGCCCTGCTCGAGCACTTCGAGCAGATGGCTCCGAAGACGCTCAACGCGAAGCCGCTGCCGATGCGCCTGGAGAAGACCACCAAGCCGCCGGGGCAGCTGGCGTATCCGGGCAAGGTCCTCGCCGACGAGGCCTCGGGCCGGCTCTACGTCGCCGACAGCGGCCACAATCGCATCGTCGAGCTCGGCCTGGACGGCACGTTCAAGCGAGCGTTCGGCACCGGGGAGCGTGGCTTCGTCGATGGGGGCGCTGACGAGGCGCGCTTCTATCGGCCGCAGGGCATGGCACTGCGTGAGGGCGTACTCTGGGTCTGCGACACCGAGAACCACGCCATTCGCACCATCGACCTTGCGACCGGCAGCGTGGCGACCGCGGCGGGCACGGGAGCCAAGGGCAAGCACTGGCCGCTCGTGCATCCCAGGAACGCCAAGCCCGCCCACGGCCCGTGGCCGGGCAAGACCACGGCGCTCAACAGTCCGTGGGACATCGTGTTCCTCGACGGCGTGGGGCACATCGCCATGGCCGGCAGTCACTCGATGTGGACGATCGATCCCAAGACCTCAGCCGTTCGCCACTTCGCGGGCGACTTGAGCGAGCGCCGCGCCGATCACAAGGACCCGTACCAAGCGGCGTTTGCACAGCCCTCGGGCCTGACGACCGACGGCACCTACCTCTACATCGCCGACAGCGAGTCGAGCGCGATCCTGCGCATGAGCAAGGCGGGGGAGGTCATCACCTTGGCTGGTGCGAAGCCGAGCGCGCCCACCAATTTGTTCCACTTCGGCGATGAAGACGGCGCGGGACCGGGCAAGCGCTTCCAGCATCCGCTCGGCGTGCAGTTCTACAAGGGACACATCTGGGTTGCCGACAGCTACAACCACAAGATCAAGCGTCTCGATCCCAAGACCGGCCGCGTACGGACCTACGCGGGTACCGGCACAGCCGGGCACAGCTTGCTCGGCGCGCCGGTCAACTTCGCCGAGCCGTCCGGTCTTTCGGTGGCCGGCGAGGTCATCTACGTGGCCGACACCAACAATCATGTGATTCGCACGATCCGCACGAGTCCCGAGACGCAGCGCGGTGTCGTCGAGACGCTTGTGCTCAAGGGCGTCCCGATCCCGCGAGCCCACTCTCGGGGGGGCATGAGCGATGTCTGGCCCGTCATGTCGGGGACGGTCGACGGGGGAACCGTCAAGGCCACGGTGTCGTTGGATGACGCCGTCTCGGTGGAACTTGCTCTGGGGCTGCCGCCGGGCTGGAAGCTCACCGAGGGCGCACCGTCCGTGGTGCGCGCCGAGTACCTGTCGGGTCAGGATCTTCGATGGAGTCACGTCGACGCCAAGATCACGGGGACCACCACGACCCTCAGCGTCCCGGTTGCTCGCGGCGGCTCCTCGAACGCGACCGTGGTGTTGCGGGCGATCTACTACATCTGCCAGGACGGAGGCCAGTGCCGCGTCCGCAGCGTCGACTTCAAGCTCGAGTTGACCTCCTCGGGCAAGCCCGGCCCGGCCAAGCCGATCCGGGTCGCGGATCTCTTCCTGGCCGACGGCAAGTAGCGCGGGCCTGCACGGCTAGCGGTATCCTGGGCGCGTGAGCCAGACCAGCGACACCCTCGGCCGCCCGCTCCGCGACCTGCGCATCTCGGTCACGGATCGCTGCAACTTCCGCTGCGCCTACTGCATGCCCAAGGAGGTCTTCGGCAAGGACTTCGCCTTCATGGAGCGGAGCCATCTGCTGAAGTTCGGCGAGATCACCAGCATCGTCAAGGCGGCTGTGCCGCTCGGTGTTCGCAAGGTGCGACTTACAGGCGGTGAGCCGCTGCTGCGCAAGGAACTCGAGTGGTTGGTCTCCGGGCTCAAGGCGATCGATGGAATCGAGGACATCGCCCTGACCACCAACGGATCCATGCTCGTGCAGAAGGCCCAAGCCCTCGCGGACGCGGGCCTGGATCGCGTGACGGTCAGCCTTGACTCCCTGAACGATGAGACCTTCCGCGCGATGAACGACGTGAACTTCCCCGTCGCGCGCGTGCTCGCGGGCATCGACGCGGCCATCGACGCAGGCCTCACGCCGGTGAAGATCAACATGGTCGTCAAGCGCGGGATGAACGACGACGACGTCGTCGAGATGGCGCGCCACTTCCGCGGCAAGCCCGTGATCCTGCGCTTCATCGAGTACATGGACGTCGGAATGAAGAACGGCTGGCGCCTCGAAGACGTCGTCCCCGCAGGCGAGATCCTCAAGCGCGTCGCGGCTGACGTTGCCTTGGAGCCGATCGAGGCGAACTACGAGGGGGAGACCGCGCTGCGCTACCGCTACGCCGACGGCGAGGGTGAGATCGGATTCATCGCGTCGGTGACGAAGCCCTTCTGCGCCACGTGCCATCGCGCGCGCCTCTCCGCCGACGGCAAGCTCTTCACCTGCTTGTTCGCCGGCCAGGGGCACGACCTCAAGACGTTGATCCGCGATCAGAATGCCTCGGTCGAGCAGCTACGCGACGCCCTCGCCGCCATCTGGCGCGTGCGCACCGACCGGTACTCCGAGATCCGCTCCGACGACACCGGCGACCTCCCGAGGGTCGAGATGTCCTACATCGGAGGTTAAGACGGCACCGATGGACGGGGTCTAGCCGGGGAGCGCCTCGATGGATCCCAGTGCGGGAGCCCTTGCGGCGAAGCGCTTCTTCACGCGCTCCAGGACGCTTGAGAACGCGGGATCCTCCAGCCCCAGGATCTCAAAGCCGACCAGTGCATCGTCGGCGTCGTAGTCAGCCAAGGCTCCATCTTCGACTTCCACGGTACGCACTGCGTGGCGGTCCGTCAGGCGTAGGTAGACGGCCGAGCCCTGCGGAGCGAACTCCACGGCAAGCGGAGAACCGGAGCTGTGAACGACGATGCGAACGGGTGTGCCCATGACTCTACCCATCCTGCCCCTCCTCCCAGGTGGTGACAACCACCCAGCGTGATTCTCCGGGGAATCCCTCGACGACGACAGCGAGGCGGCGCCCCCGCACCGAACGCCGGAGCACCAGCCGGATCGATGGGTGGCGCGACGGTTCGATCGTTGTCGGGTTGGTGATGACCGCGGTCGCCTCGTCCAGTGCGATCTTCCGGAGCGACATCCGACGCGTCGCATAGGAGGGGACGCCGATCGTACGACCCGCGACATGCAGCCATTCCATGCCCCTGGATCGGGCGGACGAATCCGCCGGTCACATCCGAGAGGCTCAGCGTTGGCATGCGCCGCTCAGTCAGGATCCGGGGCGGCCTTCAGGAACGCGAGGAACTCTGTCGGGCTCAGGTAGCCGTTGTGGCGAGCCAGCATGGTGCCCGCTCCGCCGAACACCCAGATGTCGGGAACTGCGTGGACGTCGAGGTCCTTGGCCGCGTCGGAGTCGCTCTCGATGTCGACTTGAAGGAACTCGAACGAACCCAGCGCCTGGCGGACTTGCTCATCCTTCAGCGCCGTCTCTTCGAACTTCCGGCAGAGGTGGCAGAAGGGGCCGCCGAAGTCGATGACGAGAGGAACCCCGCGGGCCTTCGCCCGTGCGAGGGCCTCCCGCAGCGCAGCCGACGTGGGGGCGTCGAGGCGCGTGAGGCCCGCCTGCTTCGTTGGAGCGGCGTCCAGGACTTCAGGGGTGAAGCCCAGGCCCTTGATGGCGGCAAGGATGGGCGCGGTGTCTGCCCCGCCCTTCACGTCGATCGCAAAGGTCTCTGTGGGGATGTCGAAGGAGGCCCGCTCTACTTGCGGGAGGACGCGCACGGCGTCCACGACCGAGTTCGGTCAGCCCAGTCAGGTGATGCCGAGTGACTTGACCATCCCCGCCGCGCGAACGTAGAGGGTGGATTCCTCTGCGGCAGGGGAGGGGGGCGCAGCCTTGTCGCCGCACGCGGTAAGCGCGAGCGCTACGGCGAGCGCGATGAAGCGTAGGAGTGTGTGCAGGCGCATGCGGGGGCGTTCCTGGGGGCCGGGTGTCAGCCGGGCTTCGGCGCGCCGGGCGCGATCAAGGCGTCGATCCCATCCGCGACGTCGCGGCGGAAGGCGTCGTCCGTCGTGAAGAGGTACCCGGCGCCTCCGCGTGCGGCCCACGACGCAAGGCAGTCCTGGCGGTTGTCGATGAGGAGTGCTTCGCTCGGCGTGATGCCGCCGCCAAGTCTGTCGATCGCGACCTCGCAGAGGCGGCCCTTGTCGTCGGACGTCTCTTCCCACGAGGTGACGATCGCATCCACCGCTTGGTCGAGCCGATGGCGGGGGACGATCACCTCGGAGAAGAGATCCGGATTCACGGTGACGATGGCCTGGGGCCGATGACGCTCCCGAAAGAACGCGTAGGTGAACGGGTGGAAGACGATGTGGTTGCAGCGCTCCCGCATGTGTGTCGCAATCACCTCCGCACTGAGCGTCATGCGGGTAGCGAGCTCAGCGGCAAAGGCCGGCGTGTCTACCTCGCCCAGGCACCAAGCCTGGCCGAGACCGTCGTCGAACGTGTCGTAGATCGCCATCCACTCCGGACCGCTGTTCCAGATGAACCGCTCGTCGCAGAGCGTGTCGCCGAAGTCCCAGAGAAGGCAGCGGATGGGCGAGGCCATGGGCCCAGGTGTACCCTGAACGGGCGCGGCGTGGCGCACAGGGAGGTCGAGCATGCGCGTCCTGGTACTCACCGCACTCTTGGCCGCTCTTCTGAGCGGCTGTGCGAGCCGCCTCTCGGGGAGCCCTCAGACCGCATGGACGAAGAGCGAGCGGCATCCCGCACTCGCCTCGGGCGCCGTGGTGCGGGGATCTTACGCCCCGATGATCCAGCCCTACGCGCCGACTTGGTTTGTCTTCTCGCGGACGGGGCAGGCCGTGAGCACGCTCGCTGAACTCCAGGGAGAGTTGCGCCCGATCGACACGCCTGAGCTGGCACTCGAGTACACGGCGCTCCTCGCCCGGATCCAGATCACGCGCGACAAGGCGCTGACCGCAGTCGATCAATCGGCTCCGTTGGAGTTCCGGTCTGGAAGCGAGCGGAGCTACGCGGAGTACACGGCCGCCGACGCCGCGCGCTGGGGCATCAAACCAGGGCCGCAGCTGACCGATACCGGTGCTGCGTTCGTGATCACACGGCCGGTCTTTCGCCAAGACTGGTCCTATGAGGCCGACGGCATCACGCTCGACTGGGGACAGCCCTTTGTCGAGTGGATTCGCGAGACCGTTCGCCGCGATGGGCGCTACGAGCGCGAGGTGCTGAAGGTGCTCGAGCGCGGTGAGGCCGCTGCGGCCTTCCAGCCCGGGGGTACTCCCTAGCTACGTCGTTGCTGTCGCCGCGTTGTTGCCGGCGGCCTTCTGGACATGAGCCAGCAGGTTCTGGGCGGCTTGGGTGCCACTGCTCTGCGCCGTGGTGAGGTAGACCGGGCCACTGCCCAACCCCTTCATCTTGTTGGTCCAGAGGATGTGGCCGTTCTTGGGATCCAGCGCGAAGAGCCGTCCACCCGAAGCGCAGTAGAGGGTGTCGTCCTCGTAGACGATCGCGACGACGCCCCAACCCGTAGACGGCAGTGATGCCGTCCAGAGTGTCTCGCCGCGCTGCTTGTCGACGGCGAGCACATGGCCGTAGGTGCCGACGAATACGAGGTCGTCGTGCCTGCCCGGGGAAGTGCTGTGTGCGATCGTCATGAAGGAACTCCTCGCCACCCAGGATAGGGCGGGCGGGAGGGGCGCCGGCTCAGACGGGGGACTCGAGCTTGCTCAGCAGGTGCTCGAGGACATCCGCGGCCGAGTAGGTGGTCTGCCCCGGCTTCAAGAAGCGGGCGACGGTCAGGACGTCATCGCCGGAGGTCACGATCGGCAGCTCGTGGTAGCCGTCCTTGCGAACCTGCTCGAGATCGATCGCGGCCATGAGGCCGTTGCAGACGCACTTGCGACCGACGGTGTCGGCGATGTCGCCGCCCTTGCGGACGTAGTCGTCCACCGGCTCGCTCGGACAACGCCACGCGACCGCGCCGCTCTCCTTGGTGTAGGCGTGGCGCAGGTAGCCCAGATCGCAGATGCGATTGCGTGCCTCGTAGGTCGCCTCCTCCGAGATCGTGTTCGTGAGCTGCACGACCTTGAAGGGAAAGCCCGTGGGGGAGGCGACGGCGTCCGTGAAGATCTCGGCTTCGCCG
>JAJDEM010000078.1 GCA_029259795.1 Planctomycetota bacterium | reverse complement strand
CCGCTGGAGGACGCGATCCGCATCCGCTACACGCGGGAGCCGCTCCCCGGGCTCTGGATCCTGCTGCGGGACGGCTCGCGCTTCCCCCTGGCGGTGCACGGCGAGGCCCTCTCTCTCCACAGCCTCCGATTCGGGCCGGTTGACGTCGTGCCGGGGTCCGTCGCGGCATGGACACGCCATGGCGCCGTAGCTGCCGTCACCAAGTCGGAAGATGAAGAGGCCACCCCCGCGACCAGTCACGCCCAACTGCTCGGCGGCTGCTTCCTGGCCGGCGGCTTCGGCGGGGAGCGCTTCACCGTGGAGACGGTCGCGGGTGCCACTTCCGTCCGCGTGGAGCAGATCGCCAGCATCGAACGCAGCGACGACGGCGAGGGGTCCTCGCCGACGTTCGTCTTCAAGCTCAAGACGGGGGACTCGATCCAAGGAAGGATCCAGGAACCCGTCCTGCACTGGCTCACCCCGCGCGGGAACTGCCGCGTGCCCACGCTCCACCTCTGGGGCTATCGCTGGGTGCCAGCCGCCAAGCCGGAGCCCATCGCGCCGGACGGTCCCGTGCCCCCGCCCGGCAACGGCCCGGCGGCTCCGCCTGGCGAGGACCCCACCGCAGGCAAGGACGCCCCCACGAAGGACGCCACCAAGAGGGCCGCCCCGAAGAAGGGAAGCAAGTGATGCATCGCCTCGCCCTGCCGCTCGCGGCCCTCCTCCTGTGTGTCTACCTCCCCGCGGCGAGCGCCGCGCCGAAGGGCAAACAGGAGCGCCTCGTCAACGCCCGGTTCCGCTCGCAGCCCGACTCCAAGGGCTTCAACTACACCTGTGACCAGAACGGCCGCGTCAACTCCAACTACGGCTGGCTCTTCTCGGGCGTGAACATCAATCGCAGCTCGCTCAGTGTCCAGCAGCGCCTCATGCGGCCGGACGGGAGCGAGTACGTCCTCAAGGGCCGGGTGAACAACTTCAACGTCACCCGCCGGATGAAGGTCGACCGCAAGAACGGCGGCGTTCGGATGGTCGAGACGATCCACAACGGCTCGACCTCGCCCCAGGTCGCCCAGATCATCATCTACGCCCAGCTCAACTACCGCTACCAGCGCGTGCTGACCAACACCGGACGCGCCGCCGCCGGGCAGCTGCAGAAGAAGGAAGTCGGCGTCGTCGGCATGCTCCAGGGCGTCCAAGGGGCGGCGCTCTATCACCTGTGCAGTGCCACGGGCCGCGTGCGGCCGACAATCATGGTCAAGAACAACCAGCAGCTGCAGTTCCACTTCTCCTTGCAGATCCCGGCCGGGGCCACGATGTCGATCCTGCACGGGGGGGTGATCTTGCGGCAGACGCCGGGCAACTCGGCCAAGGCGCTCGGCTCGTTGTTCAAGCCCTACCGAGGGCGCAAGTTCCAGCGCGACCTCCCGAGCGAGGTTCGTCGCTCCCTGGTGAACGTCCGCGGGGGCTCCGTGGGCGGCGACGCAACCATCCCCACCATCGAGCAGGAACTCGAGGTCGCTCCGGGGCCGCTCGATCAGCTGGCATTCACCCAGGACACCCTGCTGCAGGGCACGGCCAGCTGCACCCGCCTCACGGTGGAGGGATCCCACGGCAAGGTCAGCGTGCCCTTCGCGCGGGTCGGTGCCATCGTCGGCGAGCGCAACAAGGCGCTGGCCCCCCGCATCCTCATGCGCGATGGCCAGAAGCTCATGGGCACCGTCGAGGCGGAGGGCCTGCGCTTCGAGATGACGTCCGGCATGGCGATCGACCTCGACGTCAAGCTCCTCGACCGACTCGTGCTGCGCACGACCAAGGCCGCCGCCAGCGCTGCCGGCACCGAGCCCAAGGATCCCCTGGAGACGCCCGACGTCTCCTACCTCGTCGAGACCTTTGGCGGGAACCGTCTGCGTACGCAGAAGCAGAGCGAGTCGTTCCGCGTTGCCACCCAATGGGGTGAGATGACCGTACCGGTGGAGGAACTCAAGCGCCTCTACCTCGCGGGGGACGAGATGCCCGGCTACTGGGTCGAACTCACCGACGCCAGTCGCTTCCGCGGGTTCCTGCGCGACAGCGAGCTCACGATGAAGAGTGATCTGTTCGGCACCCTCAAGCTGCGCCCGCACGAGATTCGTCGCATCCTCGCCGTTCGGCGCCGCACCCGCGCGCTGGACGACTCCGAAGACAGCGACCTCGACCACCCGCACATTGTTTTGGCCGGTGGCGATGTCTTCGTCGGACGCATCGATCTGGACGCGCTCCACTTCCTCGGTCCCGGCGGCGCGCTCCCCCAACCTCCTGCCCAGATCCGCCAGCTCCACAACCAGCTCGAGGGCAATGAGCTCGGGGTCGGCGAGAGCCTGCGCTTCCGCGCCGATGTCTGGGGTGGCGGTCATGTCACGGGCGAGCTGCGGGAGTTGGTGGTTCCGGTGCAGACCACGCGCGGGCGCCTCCAGGTCCCCGTTCGCGATCTCGCGGACGTCCACGTACCGACGCCCGTGGTCCCCGAGGTGCTGCGCACCCGGCTCCGCGACCTCGTCCGCGCCCTGGGCCACCCCAGCTGGGAGAAGCGCGAGGCGGCCACGATCGCGCTCGCTGAACTCGGCGACATGGCCAAATCCGCCTTGGAGCGTGTCATCCGGGAGACAAAAGACCCCGAAGTGAAGCGCCGCGCAAGACGGCTATTGGACAAGATTTGATCCCCTGTTCGACTGGAAGGCGAAAGCCATGACGACACAAGCCCCCCGGCCGCTGCAACCGAGCACGGCCCAGCCCTCAGGGACGGATGCCGCAGGCCCGTTCCTCGGGCTCTCCCAGCAGGTGGAACGCCGCATCTGGCTCTCGCGCTGGTTGGGCGCCCTGCGCCAGAGCGCGACGCCGCTCTTTGGGCTGCTCGGTCTCGGCCTGCTCGCTGCGTGGGTGACCGGGACCACCCACCTTCCGCTGATCGGCACTGGGGTCCTACCCACGGCTCT
The DNA here is from genome assembly GCA_029259795.1 of Planctomycetota bacterium. GTDB lineage: Bacteria > Planctomycetota > PLA2 > PLA2 > JAEUHO01 > JAHEIK01. The sequence continues at coordinate 5,391 of JAJDEM010000078.1, read as the reverse complement.
CGTCACGGTCTTCCTCTGGGTCTTCACCTGCTCCGTGTGGGCGCACCTGCGCATGCCGAACCATGCCGCAGCGCTTGCCCTCTTCGACGAGCGCTCCGGTCGCCACGAGATGTTCGTCTCGGCCTACAGCCTCGCGCACGAACCGGTCCGCAGCGCCGGCGCCGACCTGCACCTCAAGCGCGCACACCAGGCACTGGCCGAGGCCGCAGGCGACATTCGCGAGGCGGTCCCGCTCCGCACGACCCCGGCGAGCGTTCTCGCGCCCATCGCCTTCCTTGCGCTGGCGTGCTTCGGCCTCCCGGCCGTTGCCATGGTCCCGCCGGAAGCCTCGGCAACCGAAGAAGCCGCAGCCGTCGGAGAGTCCATCGACGAAGAGTCGAAGACTCTCGAGCAACTGGCCGAAGGCCTCACGCCCGAAGAGAAGAAGCGCCTCGAGCAACTCAAGGAAGAACTCAAGAACAGCGCGCAGAAGATGGCCAACGTCAGCAAGGCCAAGACTGCGCGGGATGTGCTCGAAGAGCTCGAGAGCCGCGCCCGTGAAGCCGAGAAGCTCGCGGAGATGCTCGGTGCCGGCGGCGAGAAGATCGGGAGCGCGATGCTCGCCGAGCTGGAGCGCCACGCCGACACGGCCGAGCTCGCCGGTTCGCTCCGCGGCAGCAAGCTCGACAAGGCAGCCAAGGAGTCCGGCAAGCTCGCCCGACGCCTACGCGCCGAAGACCTGTCCCTGGAAGCACGCAAGCGTCTCGAGAGTGCATTCGAGAGCGGCCTCGAGAAGGCAACAGCCAAGGACCTCAAGTCGCTGCTCGGCATTCACATGACTGCCGCGCAGAGCGAACTCGAGCAGGATCACGCCGGTCGGGCCGCCAACGAGTTCGATCGTCTCGCGCGACGCTACGAGCGCATGGCCCAGCGCATGCGCTCCATGGATGCGCTCAAGCGCCTCGCCCAGAACCTGCGTGCGTCGGGCCAGAAGGCTCTGGGCCGCAACGCCGGTGCCATGACCAGCCTCGCGAAGTCCGGCAACTCGAAGTCGGCCAACGCGGGCAAGGGCATGTCTCCGGTCGGTAGCCAGCCCGTCCGACTGGCGATGGGGAGCGGGCGCCCCGGCTCGAGCGGTGCCCCGGGCCCGAACCATGGCGCACCCCCGAACGGGCGGATGAGCAACGGCGCCCCCGTCCCGGGCAGCGCGCCCCAGGGTCCGCAGGGCCCCACCTGCCCCGGCTGCCCGAACTGCGGTCAGCCCCTCCCGCCCGGTCCGCCGCCGATCCCGGGTACGCGCCCGGGTGCCTCCGGCGCACCGCCTCCGGGGACGCAGCCCGGCGGCACGTGAAGCAGCCGCGGCGGCACCTGAAGTGGTTCAGGTGCAGGCTCCGGGTCCGGAGCCGGTCGTAGTGGGTCGTCGGGCAGTTCCTCCAGCAGCGGCGCGGCCGCAGGCTCTGCCTCAGCGCCTGGCAGTGGCGCCGGTGGGCTGAAGGCAGGCACGGGCACCGCGGGGTTCTCGAACACCGCGACGGGTCGGCTGAAGACCACCAAGGATGAGACCGTGGATGCCAAGAAGGGCAACCAGGGCTCGTCGGAGATGACGACCCGCGAGCCGGGCGATCGCAGCGAAGCGACGGCCCGGGCCAAGCGCGACATCGCAATCGAGTTCTTGAAGGTCCAGGAGGAGGCGCTGGCATCCGAGCCGCTGCCTCTCTCCCGTCGTGAACATGTCTTGCGCTACTTCACCGCGTTGCGCAAACAGTTGGAGAAGGAAGGGAAGTAGCGCTTGGCGCCGTCTGCGTCGAGCCGCCCTTCCGTGCCAGGTCTTGCACCTGGACGTCTCGGGCGCATGCGACGCGCGTTCCCAACGGAATCGAAGCAAGGAGAGTCCTGTGAACACATCCCCCGATATCGATCCTGCGGCCGGCGCCGTACGCCTCGAAGACCTGGAAGGTCGCTTCGACGACTTCCGCCAGCGCTTTGCGCGGCTGCAGACGGAGCTGCAGCGCGCCATCGTCGGCTACGAGGAGATGCTGCAGGACGTACTCGTCGCCGTCATGTCGCACGGTCACGTCCTGCTCGAAGGCGTCCCCGGCCTCGGCAAGACCTATCTCGTGCGCATGCTCGCGAAGTCGCTGGGTACGGACTTCGGCCGCGTGCAGTGCACGCCCGACCTCATGCCAGCTGACATTCTCGGCACGCACATCGTGAACGAGGACGGCACAGGGCGTCGCAGCCTCGTGTTCGAGAAGGGCCCGGTCTTCACCAACCTGCTCCTCGTCGATGAAATCAACCGCGCCACGCCCAAGACCCAGGCTGCGTTGCTCGAGGTCATGCAGGAGGAGCGCGTCACCGTGGGCGGCGAGACGTTTACGCTGCCCAAGCCGTTTTTCGTCATGGCGACACAGAACCCGCTGGAGATGGAGGGCACCTACCCGCTACCGGAGGCGCAGCTGGATCGTTTCTTCTACAAGCTCCGCGTCCCCTTCCCGAACCAAGCCAACCTCGTCGAGATCTCGCGGCGGACGACGGGTGTGGCCGAGCCGCAGGTGGATGTGGCTCTCTCCGGAGACGAGCTCACACAGATCCAGGAGCTGTTGAATCACGTGCCGGTGGCCGACCCGCTTGCGAACTACGCGGCCGCCCTGGTCCTCGCAACCCACCCTGAAATCGAAGGCGCGCTGCCCAGCGTTGGCCGCTTCGTCTCCTACGGCGCGAGCCCCCGTGGCATGCAGTCGATCATTCGCGCCGCGCGGGTCCATACGTTGCTCGATGGACGCACGGCCGTGTCGGTCGCAGACATCCAGCGCGTCGCCAAACCCGCCCTACGCCACCGTGTGATTCTGAACTTCGAAGGCGAAGCCGAGGCCATGGATGTCGACAACCTCCTCGACGAGTTGATCGCAAGCGTGGCTACACCGTCGGGCGATGCCCAATGAGGGAGGGTTCCACCCCCTGCGGCCAGCGTCGCCAGCGCGTCTGGCTGGTTGCGATCGTAGCCCTGCCGCTGCTGCTCGGCTCCGGCCGCGACGCCTGCGCCGAAGACCCCCCGACCCCGGAGGCGGTGCGCGCCAAGTCCCTGCCCTTGCGTACCGCGCTCCATCACGACCCGACCCTGGGCTCGCCGCTCGAGCGCCTCGTGGACCTCTATCGCAAAGCCGACCGTGTCGAGGAGCTGGTAGCCGTCTACCGCGCCCATGTCCAGCGCTACCCCGCCGATGGCTCGGCCCGCATCGTCTACGTGCGCCTCTTGCTTGCGACCAGCGACCCCGAGGGGCCGCGCGAAGTCCGCACGGCCCTCGAGCAGCACCCCGAGAACGGCTACCTGCACTTCCTGCTGTACTCCCAGCTCGACGAACGAGGCGACCCGCGCGCCCTGGCCTCGCTTGATCGCGCAATCGCCAAGGCCAAGCTGCCCGCACGCAAGCGCCGCTGGGTCGACCTGCTGCTCACGCAAGCACTGAAAGAGGACCGCCGCGACCTTGCGGCCAAGCACTTGAGCACGCTGGCCACCCTGATGGGCGGGGGCGCCGAGGCGCACATCAAGGCCGCCCGCAAGATGAACGAGTTTGGCTATCACGAGCGCGCGTTCAAGCAGCTCGACGAGGCCCGGGGCGCCGCGCCCTCGCCCGAGGTCGGTGTCGAGATCGAACTGCTTGCCGCCAATCTCGAGGTCGCCCTCGGACGCCGTGACAATGCCGCCAAGCGGCTCGACGGGTTGCTCGGCCGACTCACGGCCGACTACTGGCGCCGCTCCGAGATCCTGCGCCGACGCGCGCGGCTGGTGGCGAGCAGCCACGAACGCGACGCCATGCTGGCCACTTCGCAAAAGCGTGTGGAGGACGCGCCGCAAGACGAATCGGCGGCTCTCGACTACGCCCGACTCCTTGCTGGCTTCGAGCGACACCGCGAGGCCTTGGCCGTGCTGCATGCCGCGGGGAAGCGCCTGCCGGCTTCGGTGCGCATCGAAGCCGAGGTCCTCAAGAGCTACGAGCGGCTCCGGGACGAGCACGGGCGCGTCGCCTACCTCGACGAGCGCCTGGCCCTTGCCCCGGACCGCCAAGACCTGATCGAGCTCCGCCTGCGTGGGCTCTTCCTCTTGGGACGGAAGAGCAAGGCACTCGAGACCCTCGACGCGTTGCTTGCCCCGCTGCCGCCGAGCGTGCAGATCAACCGTCTGCTCGAGAGCGCGCGCTTCCTCCGCACGGAAGGGCTGCAGCAGACGGCGGCCGACCTCTACGAGCGCGTCGTCGCGCTCGCACCAGGCCGCTTGGACGTGCGGCGCGAGTGGGCGGAGTGTCACCTGGCCGACGGGGACCGCGCCAGCGCCCGCCGCGTGCTGGCCGCGCCGATCCCCACGGACACGCCCCGGGATGTGTTCATCGACCTCGTGCAGATGCTCACGAGTCAACGGCTCTACGCCGAAGCGCGCCGCTCCCTCAAGGCCCGCATCGAGGCGCATCCCGACGATCTCGATGTGTATCTGGCCTTGATCGATGTCGAGGGCAGCCTCGGCTACGGATCCAGCGGCGCGGGCCTGATTACCCAGGCGCGCCCCCACGCCGACACACCCGCGCGCTACCGCCGTTGGCTCGAGCAATCGACGCGCTTCCACCTCTTCTACGACAACGAGGTCGCGTTCCTCGACGCCGAGCAGACGCGGCTGGAAGCCGATGCAGGCGACTGGACCGACCGTCGCGCGGGCCGCCTCGAGTCCTTCGCCGAAGTATCCGCCGAGCACGACCGCCTCGACCCCGTAACCCATCTCCTGCGCCACTACCTCGGGGAGGCGTTGCCGAACCCGATCCGCGTCCGGCTGCGCCGCAAACTGGCCGCCATGCTCGAGGAGTCCGGCCGCGGCTGGTTCACGCGGAACGAAGCCCATCTCGGCGCCGCCGCGGACGAGCTCCGCCGCTTGGCCAAGGAAGATGCAGAGTTTCGCGATGCCTATCGTGCGCGCCTCGCCCTCATCCACATCTCCCGCAAGCGGCCCGATCTGGCACGGCCGCTCCTCGCAGACATCGAGGTACGCAAGCTCAACCAGCCGCGCATGCTCGAGCGGCTCGTGCGCGCCTACACGGACTTGAACGACGGCGTCAGCGTTCTCGCGTGCCTCGAGCGCCTGACGACCATCGCCTCGTCCGAGCGGGACCATTGGGAGGACTGGATTGCTGCGCTGACGGCCAGCGGCGATGAGTTCAAGCTCCGGAGCGCCATCCGGCGTCTCCTGCGGGGCGTTCCACGCCTGCGCCTCGACCAGGACACCCACGCCGCGTTGGAAGCGCACCTCAGCGACTCCTACTGGCGCTCCATCGCCACCGAGATCGGCCTGCGGAGCGAGGCCGGCAAGCTCGAGGCCCTGGCACTGCTCGATCAGACCGAGCGCATCACGGCCGCCGACGACTTGCC
>JAJDEM010000077.1 GCA_029259795.1 Planctomycetota bacterium | reverse complement strand
CCCCCAGGTGCACGTGTTCTTGGGCCTGCGCTGACCGAGCGCTCGCTTGGGCTGCGCCAGTCGCAGCCATGAGCCGGCGCTCCCTGCGACAGGCGGCGCAAAGGCTAGGCGTGGGCCCGTCCGCCTTGGCCTATCCTGCGGGGATCCAAGGAGGCCCCCATGCCCAGGTTCGGTTTCGTCGCCGCGCTGCTTGCTGCCCTAGGCGTCGGTTGGTTCATCGGTGCTTCGTGGGGGGGCGGCGGCGCCGTTGACAGCACGGACGACGAACTCGTCGCGCTGCGCGAGGACGTCGCGCGGCTGCGGATTGCGCTCGGCGAGCGCAGCGGCGCGGCGGCACGCACCGCCGAGCTCGGCGCGGGGGAGGATCCCGGAGCCTCCGGCCGCGAGCCGCCGCCCGCAGACAGCCGCACGTTCGACGTCATGGCGTTCGACGATGCGGGGGTGGCGTTTCGCGCCCTGCTTGCCCACGGAGCCACGATGCTCGATGCAGGCGAAGACGGACACCAGACCCTCTTGCGCACGATCGACGCGACCTTCTACGCAGCGCCCGGTGCCGCGCATACCGACAAGCTGGTCGGGGGGGCCGCACAGAAGTCGCGCTATCTCTACGCCGTCCTGCGTTTCGCCATGAACCGCGACGATCAGGTCGGCGCGCTGGCGGAGACCGTGTTCCGGACCATGGCGGAGGACCCCGGCCGCTTCGAGGGCCTCGCCTCGGGCACGCTCGCGATCTTCACCGATCGCGTGGCCCCGATGCTGCCCGGGCTGCTCGGACCCACGCGCATGGATCGCTTGCGGGCGCAGGCGAAGGCTGTGTTGGCGGCCGCCCAGAGCACCCAGCCCGCGTGTGTGCAGCGCGTGCGCGAAGACGTGCAGGAAGCCCTTGCGGCGTGGGCGCCGCCGATGGCTCCCGCTGAGGCGTTCTTGCGACTGCAGCGTGGCGACCTGAGCCCCGAGGAGGCCAGCGCGCTGCTCCGCAGGTTGGACCGTGCGAGTCTTGCGCAGCTCGATGTCGACACCGTGATCGGTCCGCTGATCGAGCACGACCCGTGGCGCGTGATCGAGACGCTGTCGCGCGCTCGCCTCGACGAGGCCATGATGGGGCGCCTGGACACCCGCATCCTCGTAGCGGCAGCTGCCGGGACGCTGAAGCAGGCCGTCGTGCACTTCTGGCTGCGCTACACCGGTCGCGCGAGCTTCGAGAAGGCGCGCACGTTCTTGGAGCGCGGTCTGCAGCAGGCCAGCAAGGCGACAGCAGGGACGTTCCTCTTGACGGCCCTGGCGACGAAACCGCCCCCGGATGCCGCCTGGATTGCCTGGGCCGAGAAGCGCTACGAGTTCAGCGAGGACGTTCGGGTTGCGCTCATGCGCCTGCGCGAGGGCAAGTAGCCGGCGGCCTGGGCCACTTTCCGGCTTGAGCGGCGTGGGCGTCCGAAATGGCGGCCTCGCCCTCGCGAGGCCTGTTCGTGGCCCTCTGCGGCTGAACCGTCCGAGAATCGCGGGGCAGGGGCTGTGCGGGGGGTGAGGAGGACTCTCCGGCAGAAACGGGCGGGCGCGGCCGGCACGGTACGATGGGGGGCGACAGATCTACTATCGCTCATCGGTGCGTTCTTGGAAGGGTGACAAACTCGACCCCCGCTACCCGGTCGCTCCAGCGGCTTTGTCATCACACAGAAGCGCCCCACTACGCCGAAACGTTTCGGCAGGGGCCAGAACCAAGGACTCGAAGAATCAATGTCTCAGAACAAGCTTTACGTCGGCAACCTGTCGTTTGACAGCACCGAAGACGACATCACGGACGCCTTTGCGGCGCACGGGACCGTCACCAGCGTCAACGTCATCATGGACCGCGAGACGGGCCGCCCGCGCGGTTTCGCCTTCGTCGAAATGAGCAACGACCAGGAGGCCGCAAGCGCCGTCCAGGGTCTCGACGGCCGTGACCTCGGTGGTCGCAACCTCAAGGTGAACATCGCCAAGCCCCGCGAGCCGCGTGGCGGCGGTGGTGGCGGTGGCGGTCGCTGGTAACTAGCGACGCACTTCCCATCGCTCGTCTCTCCGGAGACGAGCGCACACAGATCGGCCGGGGTTCATCCCCGGCCGATTTTCATTTTTGGACTGCGGTCGCCGCCTGACGGTGTGATCCACGAGGCGTGCGGCGGCCCGACCTCGTGGCGAGTCCCTGAGCCCCCGCAGGCGGGCCTCTAGCGCTGGCGGTGTAGATTCGGCATCCGCCGGACCCTGGGCCCAAAGGGACCCCGCGAGCGGCGCGGCCTACCCTGGGGGGCTCATGAGCGATTCTGACGATCTTCCGGAAGACACCCCCACGGGGAGCGACGCAGCCGCGCCGGGCGTACGCCCCGACGGCGACACACCGCCCGTGGATGCTTCGGACGTTGACGCTCTCGAGTCGCCGGCCGACACGGGCCCCACGATCCTGCCGCCGATCATCGCCATTGTCGGTCGGCCGAACGTCGGCAAGTCCACGCTCCTGAACGCGCTCGCGGGCAGCCGCATCGCGATCGTCGAGGAGACGCCGGGCGTGACGCGCGATCGAGTCGGTGTCATCTGCACCGTGGCCGGTCGCACGTGCGAGGTCGTTGACACCGGCGGCGTCGGGATCGTCGACATGCAGGGTCTCGACGAAGACGTCGAGGCGCAGGTGGGTACGGCCGTGGAGGTCGCGGACGTCGTGCTCTTCGTCGTGGACTCCCGCGAGGGCCGTACCCCGCTCGATGAGCGCGTCGCCAAGCTGCTGCGGCCCTACTCGCAGAAGGTGCTGCTGCTCGCGAACAAGGTCGAGACCGACAAGGTCGAGTGGAACGTGGGGGAGATGCAGCGCCTCGGCTACGGCGAGCCCATGCGGATCTCTGCCAAGGAGCGCCTCTTCCTGGACGACCTCGAGGAGAAGCTCGAGGAGC
>JAJDEM010000076.1 GCA_029259795.1 Planctomycetota bacterium | reverse complement strand
GGGGTTCAGCGCAGCCATCTGTTCCTGAAGATCTTCAATGGCCGACTTCGCGAGTCCCTCCCGGCTCAGAGTGAAGAGGCGCTCGACGACCGAGGGGTCTCGGGAGCTGGCGTCGACGAGGTCGATCGAGAACACAAGGTCGTGATCGATCGGCTTCTCGAACTTCAGCTTGTAGACGTTCCAGGTGCGGCCGTTGGTCAGGATCACCCACTCGATTCCCTGCTGTGCTGCGTAGCCAATGGCTTGCCGAAGGTGGATCTGGCGCAGCTTGACGCCAATAGCCTTCACCTCAATGAGGAAGTTGACCTTGCCGTCGACTCGCACCGCGAGGTCGCAGTAGGTCCCCCGAATGCAGAACTCGCTCGTCACCTCGAGGTACTTGTCGTACCCGAGCACTTCAGCTAAGAAGTCCGTGATGACGACGACCGTGTCGGACTCGTTCACGTCGCGATCGAATGCCGCGCGAAACACCTTTTGGTACTTCCGGACGCCGGCTTGGATTCGGTTTGACGCCTTCTTCGTAGGCTTTGCCACTCGCACACCTCCACTTCAACGCAAGTCTAGGTGGGGTCGCCGCGAAACGTCAACGGCCCAGACGTGGAGAGTGAGCGCCCCGGCTCCCCGGCACGCTCGTGCGTCTGGTGTAAGGAGGTACGGAGCCGGTGCAGACTCTCTCGAGTGCGATCTGGCCTGGTCCTCGTGAGAGAGTGCCCCGGCACTTTACCCTCGGTACCCGAGTGGGTCGATCGCCAGATGCACGCGAGCTGCGCGTCGAATCGCACGAAAGTCAAAGTAGGGGCGGAGGGACTCGAACCCCCGGCCAAGAGATTAAAAGTCTCCTGCTCTACCAACTGAGCTACGCCCCCAGGGTGGTGCGGATCCTACCGCCTGGGACGCAGGACCGGGACTCCCGTATGCTCTGAAATTGGATGCGGCGGTGCGGGAGGCGGGTCTTCATGGATAGGGCAGTGCGAGGGGCTGCGTACACCGCCGCCGCGTGGACGCTGCGCATCGCCCTCGTGGCCTACGGGACCCTCGTCGTCACGATCCGCTACCCCGAGGCCATCCCGGAGCCGGAAGTCGAGGGCTTCACGGCGGAACGCGCCTACTGGCTCCTCATACTCCTTTTGACCGCAGCGCCGTTCGTCTACGCACTCCTGCGGACTTGGCGCGGGCTGTTCCTGCCTGCCCTCCTGTTGGCCTGCTACGCGACGTTCGAAGCGTTGGTCATGCCTGCGAGTGCGATGGACTACCTGCGCACCGAGGACTATCCCGGGGAGTATCTGCTCTACAGCGCTGGACGTCTCGTGCTCCTCGCAGGCCTGTGGGCCGCCACGGTCATCGTTGCGCGGCTGGAGCGTCCTCGGCGTCGGCGCGACTGGGCGATCGTGCTCGCGTTCTTCCTCATCTTCTGCATTCCGAATCTGGGACTTCTCTACCAGTACCTGCTGTGGAGCAGCACGCCCCGCTTCGAGCCGTCCAGCCGCTGGCTACAGGATGGTCTCGTACTCTTCGCTACGGTGCTTGCGGCGCTCACCCTGCGTGACGCGGGGTGGCCGCGGACGCCGGCGAAGGAGGCGAGGCCTTCCCCTCTTGTGCTGGGCCTGCTCGGCGGCGTGGTGGCCATGCTCGGTGCTGTCGGCTTCACCACCCTACGCACTGCTAGCTTGCCGGATCTGTCGAGTGTTCAGTGGCCGGGCATGGAGAGCCTGTTCGCCTACGGGGTCATCGCGCCCGTGCTCGAGGAGTGGGGCTTTCGTGGCGTGCTTTGGGCGACCTGCAGGCGCCGCTTCGGCACGGTAGGGACCCTGTTCCTCACGAGTACGGCCTTCGGCTTGCTCCACCTGAGCGTCGGCCCCACGTGCCGCATGCCCGAGCAGATCGTCATGGGCTTTGTCTTCGGCGCCATTCGCTGGAAGACGGGCACGCTCTGGGCGCCGATCGTGGCGCACGCGCTCGGCAACCTGCTGATCTTCTTGGTCTGGTAGAGGCGCGACTAGGATGCTCCGCATGCGCCGCGTCTTACTGCTTCTCGTTCCGCTGCTTCTCGTATTGGCCCTCCTCTGGCCATCGGAGCGGACCTCGGAGGCGGCGCCCCTACGCGGCTGGGACTACGTCGTGCGCCTCGACGAGACACTGTCGACGGCCGAGGTCCGCTGTTGCTTTCGGGGGTTCTGGCCGAAGCGGCTGATCAGCGATGCCCCGGGTGGGCTCGGGGCGTTCACGTTCCCCACGGACGTCGGCGGCGCACGGCTGACGGTCCGCAAGAGCGACCAGAGCCTGCTCCCGCAGGGCCTCAGCCGCTCGGCGCCCTGCGTGCGCTGGCGCGTTGACCTGCGCGCGGGCGGCTCGCGCCGCCGCGGCGCCCCGCGGCGGGTCGGCCGCGACGTGCTCCTCGCGCCGGGCGTGTTCCTGCTCAGGCCGGCACTCTGGCCGAAGGACGTGCGCGTCAGCGTGCGCTTCGAGCTGCCCGAGGGCTTCCGCGTGGCGGTGCCGTGGCCCGTGCTGCGCGCTGGCGGCTACGCCGTGAACGTGCAGGCAACGAGCCTCGAAGGTCGTATGGCGATCGGGCGCTTCACGATCCATCGCGAAGTCGTCGCTGGCGCGACCGTGGAGATCGCCATTCTCGATGCGCCCCATGCGGCAACGCCCAAGGGCATTCGCGCATGGATCGTTGCAGCCGTGAAGGCGGTGGCCGCGCTCTATGGGCGCTTCCCCACGCCGAAGATCGTTGCGTTGGTCGACCCCGCCCCAGGGCGCGATCCGCCCGTGCTCTTCGGCTCGGCCATGCGCGCCGGAGGGGGGCATGTGCACCTGCTGCTCGCCAACGCAGCCAAGGATGACAGCCTCGTCGGCGAGTGGGTCGGCGTGCACGAGTTGATGCATCTCGGCATGCCGTGGACGTATGACGCCGACGCCTGGCTGCAGGAGGGCTTCGTGACCTACTACCAGGAGGTGCTGCGCGCGCGCGCCGGCATGCTGACCGAGCGCGAGGCCTGGCAGAACATCCACGACGGCTTTGCACGGGGCCGCCGTCGCGGAGGGACCCGCAGTCTCGAGCTCGAGAGCCGCGACATGCAGCAGGAACACGGCTACCACCGCGTCTATTGGGCGGGCGCCGCCGTCGCGCTTCTGATCGATGTGGAGCTGCGCCGCGTCTCGAAGGGCAAGCGCTCGCTCGATGACGTGATCCGCTGGTGGCGCGAGCAGCATGGCGGCATGCTCCGCCCGCACCGTGGCGTGGACCTGTTCCGGGCCGTGGACCGCTGGCTGGGTGGCCCGCTCTGCTCACGCATCGCAGAGGCCTGCCTCGCGGAACGCTCGTTCCCCGAGGTGGAGGCCGTCTACAAGCAGCTGGGCCTCGAGGCCGCGACAGGCCGGATCGTCTTGAACGACAGTGCGCCGCTGGCCGCGCAGCGTCGCGCGATCATGGGGGTAGGCGCCCGCTAGCGCCCGAGGTCGATCGCCGTGCCGTGGGCCAGGGGCGCTGTGCGAAGCCACGCCGCCACCGTCTGGCCGATGTCTGCGAACGTGGCGCGGATGCCGTGTTCCCCCGGCGTCACGCCGGGACCGAAGAACAGCGCCGGTACGCGCTCGCGCGTGTGATCCGTGCCCGGCCAGGTCGGGTCGCAGCCATGATCGGCCGTGAGCACGGCGAGGTCCTCCGGACCGAGGCATGCCTCGATCGCTGGCACCCACGCGTCGAACTGCTCGAGGGCGCCTGCGTAGCCCGCCACGTCGCGGCGATGGCCGTAGAGCGTGTCCATGTCCACGAAGTTGCTGAATACGAGGTCGCCAGCCGTCGCCTCGGCCCAGGCGGCGAGGGTCTCGGCGTACACGCCCTCGTTGCCGCCGCCCTTGCGCACGACGTCGATGCCGCGGCCCGCGAAGATGTCGCGGATCTTCCCGATGCCATGCACGCGTCCGCCGGCTGCACCCACGGCGTCGCAGAGCGTCGGCCCAGATGGCGGCGTGGTCCAGTCGCGCCGGTTCGTCGTGCGCGTGTAGCGGCCGCCCTCGCCGACGAACGGCCGGGCGATGATGCGTCCGACGTTCCAGCGGTCGACAAGCTCGCGCGCGAGCGCGCAGAGGCTGTAGAGCCGCTCGAGGCCGAAGTGCGTCTCGTGGGCGGCGATCTGCACGACGCTGTCGGCCGAGGTGTAGACGATCGGCTTGCCCGTCGCGAGGTGTTCGTCGCCAAGCTGCTCGAGAATCGTCGTGCCCGACATCGCCACGTTGCCGAGGATCCCCGGCAGCCCGCCCCGCTGGATCAGCGCGTCGGTGAGCTCTGGCGGGAAACTCGGCGCTTCGGGCGGAAAGGTGCCCCACGGCTCGGAAACCGGCAAGCCGGCCATCTCCCAATGCCCGCTGGGGGTGTCCTTGCCCTTGCTTTGCTCGTCGCAAGCCGCATAGGCGGAGGCGAACCCAGCGCGCCGCTCAAGACCCGCGGGCCAGGTGCCTGCCGCGAGCTGGCTCGCGGCGCCAAGGCCGAGACGATCGAGGTGGGGGAGGTGCGGCCGCGCCGCGGCCGCGACATGGCCCAGGGTGTTCGCGCCGCCGTCGCCGTGGGCTTCGGCGTCTGCAGCGCTGCCGATGCCCAGGGAGTCGAGGACGAGGATCAGCGCGCGGCTCATGCGGGGGCATCCTCCGTGGGTTCGCGCAAGTGCTCGCAAACGATCGGGCCCGGAGCGTCGATTGCTTCGCCGACCTCGAAGCACGCACGAAGGGTCGCGGCACAGGCTTCGGCGGAGGCTTGATCGGCCGCGTGCACGAGGGCGAGCGGGCGCTCCGCATCAGTCCGCTCGCCGAGTCCCACGACCTCGCTCAGGCCGACGCGCGGGTCGATGGTGTCGCTTGGCTTCTGGCGGCCGCCACCCAGCGCCACGATGGCCATGCCGACTGCGCGGCCCGCGATACGCCGGACGAAGCCTGCGTCGGGGGCGTTGACGGCCAGCACGACGGGGGCCACGGGCAGGCAGTCCGTCGCCGAGGCCAGCAGGTCGGACGGGCCGCCCAAGGCCACCACCATGCGCTCGAAGCGCTCGGCGGCGGTGCCGTCGGCCAGGCACCGCTCAAGACGCTCGGCTGCCGCGGCGGAGGGCGCGAGCCCGCCCATCGCCAGTAGCTCTGTGCCGAGTGCCATCACGAGAGCATGCAAGCGCGGATCGCGCTTGGTGCCACGGAGGTACTCGACGACCTCCATGACCTCCAGCGCGTTGCCCGCCGTGGAGCCGAGGATCTGGTTCATGTCGGTGAGCAGGGCGTGGGTCGCCAGGCCTGCGCCCGCAGCGACGGCCGTGATGCTCTCTGCGAGAGCACGCGCTTCAGCGAGGTCGCGGCTGAAGGCGCCGGTGCCGAACTTCACATCCATCACCAGCGCGTCGAGGCCTGCGGCCAGCTTCTTCGAGAGGATGGATGCGGTGATGAGTGCGATCGGGTCGACCGTCGCCGTCACATCGCGGATGGCGTAGAAGCGGTCGTCGGCAGGGGCCAACTCTCCGGTCTGACCGACGATGGCGCAGCCCGCCACCTGCACCGCATCGCGAAAGACCTCTCGCGACGGCGTGGTCACGTAGCCCGGGATGCTGTCGAGCTTGTCGAGCGTGCCGCCGGTGTGTCCGAGCCCGCGACCGGAGATCATGGGGACGTAGCCGCCGCACGCCGCGAGCATCGGCGCGAGCATGAGACTGACCTTGTCTCCGAGACCGCCGGTGGAGTGCTTGTCGAGTACCGGGCCGTCCAGTTCGGGCCATGCGAGGCGCACGCCGGAGTCCGTCATGGCGTCGGTAAGCGCCACGCACTCCGCACGCGTCATGCCCTGGAAGTGGACGGCCATCGCGAACGCGGCGACTTGCGCGTCGGTGATCGAGCCGTCGGTCAGGCCACGAACGAAGCCCTGGATCGCGGCCGCGGGCAAGACGTCTCCGTCACGCTTGGCGCGGATGAGCTCCTGCGGGAGGATCCGATCCATCGATCAGAAGTCGAACTCGAGGGCGAGCGTGGGGCTGAACATCCACAGCAGGCGCGAGGAACCGTCGGCACTCGACCGGAGGTGACCCGACTTCGTCTCCACGGCGAAGGCGTCGAGGCCGAAGCGCAGGCGCATGTCGTTGGTGAGCATGTAGCCGAGGCCACCCTGGAAGTAGCCCTCGAGGCCGCTGTCCGTGCGCTGGTAGTCCTCCGCCATGAACCAGCCGAGGCCGAGACCCACGTACCAGTAGAATCGGCTCGTGCGGCTGAAGGAGCCCTGGTAGTTCGCCACAAGCCCGACGTGGTGGAAGCCACCGGCGTCCTCGAGCAGTCCGCCGGTCACGACGCGATCAAACGTCTGGGCGGTGTAGCGGTAGTAGAGGTCGACGCCAATGCACCCGGCAAAGGTGCGGCCGATGTCGACGCCAGCGAGAAACCCGCTGTCGCCGCTTTCATCGCCTGCCGTGAAGGTCCAGCCCCCGACGGCGCGCGCGTGCCAACGACTGCGGCGGCGCTCGCACGGGAGCGAGACCGAGTTGCGGATGTCGCGCAGGACGCCCGCGGCGGCCGGATCGGGCTGACAGGACGGCGCGAACCCACCGGGTCGCGCGGGTGCTCCCACTTCCGGCAGCGTGGTCACGCTGACCGGAGGCGGCGTCACGGGACGCGGCTGCAGCCTGGGTCCCGGCTGCGGAGTCGCCGCGGGGGCGCTGACCCGCAGCCACACCAGGGCGCCGCGCCGGAGCATCTGGCGGCTTCCGTTGGTTGCGGGGGCCGGGGCCTGCTGGACGACGATGCCCGGCGCGTACGTGCGCCCGAGCTGCCGCTGGAGCTGGGCGATGCTGAGGTGCTCGACGCCACCCAGGTTCAAGCCCGCGCGGGTGAGGGCGTAGCGGGCCTCCCCCTCGCTCAGGCCGCGCACATCCGGGACGGGCACAGCCGTCGTCGGCGCGGCGCGGGCGGGAGCGTTCATGCCAGGCATCGCCGGCGGCGGCGGGCGCGGCGGGGCCTCGTCGGCGGACGCCCTCTGGGCCAGGCCCGGAGTCAAGAGCGCCAGGATCAAACCCAGCAGCACCAACCGGTTCGTACGCATATGCCCTCCGGCCACCAAGGCTGCCCGAGGGGAGGGCATGAGGCAAGCCCCGCGTCCGCCGCGGGCTGCGATCCGCCGCTACGGGCTACGGCTCGCGCGGCTGGGCCCGAACGGTCACGAGCAGCACGACGCGGTTGGCGCCATCGCTTACGACGCCGGCCACGGCCGTCCGGCCGAGGGGCACGCTGCAGTTCGTCCGCAGGCGCGTCGTCGCGAGCGCCGGGAGCTCGATGGGACCGTGGATCGACTTGACCACCCGCAGCGGGGCAGGGCCCCGGCGCCACGTGCGCATGATGCGGAGCGCGAGGAGCGCCGACGAGCCGCCCGGCGTCCCGCTGGCGCGCAGGTCCAGCTCAAAGCCCTTGAGGCACTGGGCCATCTGGGGGCGGACCACCAGGGCGCCGTTGCTTCGCACCGCGTCGTAGGTGCTCACGTAGCGGAGGGTCGAGCCATCGCGGGCCGTGTTGCGCACGCCATCCATGTGGCTCATGCGCGCGGTGGCGCGGCGCTGCGCCGTGCCGTCCGCCAGGGCCGCCGTGAGCAGGGCGCGCTCTTCGCCATCGACGAGCCAGGCATCGGCGCCCCCATGGGCCGGGTCGGTGAGCCGGCTCGCCAACGCGGGACTGACCGCGACGAGTTCTGCGACCGTAGTGAAGGCGGCAGGCACGGCCCGCCGCAGCCGATCGAGCCACGCCTCGACGGCTGCCAGCACGGGCTTGGTCTGGCGCATGATGAGGGTGCCGCTGCGGTACTCGATCGTGGCCGGGTCCTCCCACGTTGCTTGGGAGCCGATGGAGCGCATGAGGAGCTCGACGAGGTACTCGCCGGCCATCGGCGGCTCGGGTTCGGTCATGTCGAGCGCGGGCGGACCATCCCAGCTCGTGTCGTAGAGGAACGCGCCTTCGCCGATGACGTCCTTCAGCGACCGCGCGAGCGATGTGACGTCGAAGTCGCGGATCACCATGGTGCCGGGGCGGGCATCGAAGGGTGCGTCGAGCACGATGGCCTGGGCGCGGCGGCCAAAGCCCGTAGCCCCACTCGGGATGGCGCGCACCAGCAAGGACCAGCCATCGCCTGCGCCGTGCGCCAGGGCCCAGGTGCCAGGGGTCAGCACCAGGTCGGCGTGGACGTCAAGACCGGGTGTCGACGGCAACTCGATGGTCTCGCCGGAGGCGGTCTTGACCGACTTGCGCCCAAGGCCTTGGGTCAATGTGGCATCCAGACGCAGGCGCACGGAGCGACCTTCGTGATGGATCATCGGCTCGACGGCGACGGCGAGTCCTGGGTTCGAGACACCGGCGACGGGCAGGGAGAGGGCCTTGCCCTCGTGCGCGACGACGTTCGTACGCCGGAGGAAGGCGCGCTGTTCTCCGCCGAAGCTCTCGGCCTGCATGCCGTTCTCGGTGGTGATGCGTGCCGCCGGTCCCACGCCCTCGTTCGAAAGGACCGCCGCAACGGCGGCATCCTCGAGTCGGTCGCTGCGGCCGGTCCCCACAAGGGCGGTCAGGCCCTCGGCGGAGAGGCGGATGGCCTGCACGTCGACCGAGACGGTGCGGAGGTGCGTCCGCTCGAGGCGCGCGAGGTAGCGGCCCAGCTCGGCGTGGACGGCGGGTGCTGCACGGACCACCAATCCGCTAGCTCCCAGGGCGGCAATGTCGGCGCCCTCGGTCATCTCCCAGAACGCGGGCAGCACGTGGCATTTGATGAGTTCGATCAACTCGTCGGAGACGCCAAGCGGGTAGCGCGGCTCTGTCAGGTCGACGCCGACCTCCCGGCTCTCCCGGTGGCTCTCGCCAGGGCGCTGCATCGGGCGAAATTGCGAGGGGAAGGGGAAGCGACCGCGCGTCAGGGCGCCGACGGCATAGAGGCGCGTGGAGAGGGGCTCGACGCGCTCCTCCTCCTCGCCGTCTTCTGCCCTGACGGGCGCCGTGCCGGTCCATAGGACGAGGGCAAGCGCCACCAGCAGTGACGCCATCCAGTGGGTGGTCTTCATGATTGCTCTCCCGCGGGGACGCTCCCACCCTTGGTAACGTGAAACACAGCCATGTTGGATCGAGT
>JAJDEM010000075.1 GCA_029259795.1 Planctomycetota bacterium | reverse complement strand
GCCGCCGCGTGGCCCCTGGATCAGCTGGTCGATGTGCTCGACGGCTCCGCATGGGTGTACACGGCGCTGTTCGCCGGACTTGCCGGCGCCGCCCTGTTCACCGACGGCTGCGCAGGACGGCTCCGCACGCTCATCGGCGTCGAGTGGCTGAAGGTTCGCCGTGGGCGCCTGCTGCGCACGGGCTTGGCCGTCGCTGCGATCGCGACGCTGCTCGCGGGATTGACCTACGAGGGTGCGCCGGATGAGTCCGGCTGGTCCCAGGCTGCACACACGCTCGGCGTCGGATTCTGGGCCGCGGAGATTCTCGTCCTCGTCCTCGGGGCCACCCTGGTGGCCGGCGAGATCAGCCAGAGCACGATGAAGATGATCCTCCCCCACGCCTACCGCCGGGCGGAGTGGATCGCAGCGAAGGCCTCCGTGCTGATTCTCTGCGCACTCTTGTTCGCGGTTGTGGTCGCTGGCGTGGGCATCGGGCACACGCTCCTCGACGCTGGGCTCGACGACGTCACGCGCGAGGCGGTCACAGGTTTCGGCGGAGACGAAGAGACGACGGTCTTCCAGACGGTAGCCGAGATGCGCGGTCGGATCCTGGCCATGCTCTCGGCCGCGACGGCGAGCCTCATCGCCAGCGCCCTCGTGGGACTGCTCCTGTCTTGTGTCTTCCACTCGCTCGTACCGGCGCTCTCGGCTTCGTTCCTCGTCTTTGCCGCACTCAAGACCGGCGACATCTTCCTCGGATTCTCGAAGAAGACTCTCGCCTCGATCTACGCCTACTACCCCGACAAGCTCCGGCGCCTCACGGAGAACTTCGGCCGTGCCCTGAGCGAGAGCTGGGACGCCACGCTCCTACCGACGGGACTCCACCTCGCCCTGCTGACCAGCGTGCTCGGGCTCCTCGTCTCCCTGCGCTTGTTTGGCCGCCGCGACCTGCACGGATAGCGCCTGCGGTACACTTCCGGCCGGGAGATCGCCATGCGCTGGATCGCAATCGTCGCTCTGCTACTCGGCTTGGCCGCACCCGCCTACGCGGGCAGCGACACCCCCCCGAAGGGACCCACGTGGGAGCGAGACCTCCTCGTCGCCCAGCAGAAGGCCCTCGCGCAGGGCAAGCCGATCTTCCTCTACTTCACGAAGACCTACTGACCCCACTGCGTGAAGCTCGAGGCAGAGTTGCTGCCTCACAAAGACCTCAAGCCCCTCCACGACAAGGCCATCTGGCTCTACGTCTACCAGACGTTCAAGAGCGACGCCGCCGGACGGACCGCCGATCGCATGGCGCTGCGCTTCAGCGTGACGAGTTGGCCGCAGCTCATGCTGGCCGACCCGGGCACCCTCGAGGTGCTCACCCACACGGGACGCAGCGTGCGTTCCTTCCAAGAGGCGTTCGCGCGCGCGAAGCCGAGCGTGCTGAGCGCGGCGGACGCAGAGACCGCCATGGCATCCCTCGCGCGCGCAGAGGAAGTCGCGCGCACCCTCAAGTCCTCGCGGAAGCCCGATCCCGACTACGCCGAATCCCTGCTCCACCATGCGGACATCGTCGTCAAGATGCACGCCATCGAGGTCCTCGCGGCGCACAAGCCGGACGTGATCTTGAAGCAGGCCAAGGCGCTGCTCGCGACACCCAACGACAGCGTGCGCTACCTCATCTGCAAGACGCTTGGGGTCGCGGGCGACAGCGCCGCCGCCCCACACCTCGAAGCCCTCGTGGCAAGCCCGGCGCCGAGTCGCAACCCGAACGTGCTGCGCATCCGCGCGGTGCAAGCGCTGGCCACCTGCGGTCGCCCGGCCTCGGTCAAGATCGTTGCGCCGTACGCTGTGAGCGGCGTCTACTTCAACGGCATGACGGGCATCGCCGTCGGGACGCTCGCAGCCCTCGCGGCCAAGTACTCGGCGATCAAGCCCGAGGTCGAGCGTACGCTCCGCACCGGCTACCCGTCCGTCGCGAAGCTCGACCTTGCGACGCCGGGGGGCACGCGCGCGCTGCGCGCGGCCACGGGCCTCGCGAGGCGCATCCACAAGGCTCTCGCCGACCCGCGGCCGTTTCCGTCGCCGTATGACGAGGCGAGTCGCAAGGCCCTGATGCAGCCGCCGGCCGCCGCGGTGCCGAAGGGGTCCAAGTGAGCCCCGACGAGTTCGTCGACCTCTTCGGGCGGCTGCGCGCCTCGGCGATCCTCCGAACCAGCGAAGCGTCCGCTGCAGGCCCGGCCATGAACGCGGCCGTCCGCGCCGGATTCCGGATCGTCGAGTTCACACTGACCACCCCGGGCGCGCTCGAGCGCATCGCGGAGTTCAGCGCGCGAGACGGCCTGATCGTGGGTGCCGGCACGGTGCTCAGCGTAGACGACGCACGTGCGGCGGTTGACGCCGGCGCACGCTTCCTGGTCTCGCCGGTCACGGACGAAGTCGTCATCGAGGAAGCCACGCGGCTCGGCGTGGCCTCGATGCCGGGCGTTCACACACCGACCGAGATGCTGCGCGCACACACGGCCGGCGCGCAGCTGCAGAAACTGGTCCCGGCGCCGGGCCTGGGCCCTGCGTTCGTGAAGGCCTGCCTCGGACCGCTGCCGTTCCTCAACATCGTTCCGACGAACGGCTGCGATGCGACGAATGCGGGCGCTTGGCTCGCGGCCGGCGCGCATGCCTTGGGCTTCGTGGCGCCGCTCTTTGACGCCGGCGAGGTCCTTAGGGGCGAGACGGCGCGGATCGAGACGCGCGCACGCGCGCTGCTGCATGCTGTCGCAGGAGCAGCGCCTTCGCCCTAGGTCCCAGATCGGGGGGGCAGAGGTGACAGCGGGTTCCGGTGCAAGCCGTCACGCCGCCCGTGGGCATGCTCGACTCAGGCTGTGCCGAACCCACATCGCCGCGCCCACGGCCCGGGAGCGCGGCGCGCAGCCGGGCCAGCTCGCCTGCGCTGAAGCGGGGCGTCTGCCAGGGCTCGATCGGCGCGGTGGATCCCATCAAGGCGTTGGTCGCCCCAGGCGCGGCGTGCTCGAGGCCGAGACTGTGGCCGATCTCGTGGGCGAGAATCACCGCCATGGCCCGCGCGAACGCCTGGCACTGGCGCTTGAGGATCAGCGTACGCCCGCCCGGACTCGGAAGGCCATGCAGCAGGGCGTGCAGCGCCTCTTCGTCCTGGGCCTCGACAGGCAGGCTCGTCAGCGACGAGCGGTAGTAGTAGCGGTAGTACGTCGCGAGCACGTCCACGAACACGCCGAGGCGGAACGCGCCGTCGGGGGAGTCGTTCTCGATGAGGCCGTTGTCGGCGCCATCGAGGAACGCCATGC
This sequence comes from Planctomycetota bacterium, assembly GCA_029259795.1. Taxonomy (GTDB): domain Bacteria; phylum Planctomycetota; class PLA2; order PLA2; family JAEUHO01; genus JAHEIK01. Next base: position 21,569 of record JAJDEM010000075.1, on the reverse strand, counting down.
CCATCAGCACGGCGCCACCGGCGTCGCCGACGTTGATGACGTTGTAGCGACCGGGCGCAGCGCTGGAGAACGTGCCGGGCCGCGGCTTCTTGTAGCCGGCTCCCGGCTCGTCGAAGGGGAAGCTCACCGGCAGGGCCTTGGCCGGGCCCTGATCGCGGAGGTAGAAGCGACCGAGGGCACGCAACAACTCAAGCCGCACGTACTGCGCGGTCAGCAGGTCGACACAACGACCGACGGCATCGTGACTGACGGGACTGCGCCCGCGGAGGCCCACGGCCGCGAGACCTGCGTGGAAGTCCGACGCGTACGCGTGCCGGCCGTTCTTGCCCGAGGTGTTGACGTACCAGACGTCCGTCGTGCCGAACTCCGCCGACTGGGCTGCCGTCGGATCGGGACGCACTTGAATCGTCACCGCGTGCGTACGACCACTGACGGTGTCGCGCGCCTCGAGGACATCCGTGGTGAGGTCATCGCCTTGGGTGCCCGGTGCCCACTGCGCATGGCCGGCTGCGCCGTCGACATGCAGGAAGCGACCGCCGCTGCCGGTATGCAGGACGCGAAACTCGACAAAGCCCGCAGCGCCGACGGCGGCAAGGCCGACCCGGCGACCGCTCCACGCCTCACCCCGCGTCAGCCCACTGCTGGCGTAGAGACCGAAGGCGTCGATGGCAACGGCGCGGGTCGCCACACCGGCCCGCTCGCCATCGCTGACATGGACCGAGAATACGGAGACCCCCCGGCTGCGAGGGGTCCCGGAGAGCGTGCCGTCCGACGCGAGGGCCAGCCCATCCGGCAGGTCCCCGTCCCAGACGCGCCAAGTGAGCTCGTCGCCGGCGACGCCGGCGACATGCAAGCGCACGGGACCGTAGTGCTCGCCGCGTTCGCCGGGAGGCAGCCCGGCCGCTTCGAGCTGCAGGCCCTCTGCGAGCGCGTTTCCGCCGGCGAGAAGATCTTCGCTGGCGCGGGAGTCACCTCCGCCGCAGGCGCCGAGCGCGCCAAGCAGGCCGAAGGCGAGGAGAACCAGGGCGGCTTTCGCCACATGGGGCCTGTCACGCATTACGACTCCCAGACGGCTCGTAGCGCCCTTCGCGCCGCGGCCGATCACATCCGGGGCCCTATCGGCCAACCCCGGCTGGCGCCGTCAGGGGATTCTTCGCCTCCCCTCATGGGACGGATCCGCTGTTAGCGCCCCGTTGTGCAGCCCGCTCGATTCCGTAGGATGCGCGCCATGCTCCGCCGTCTCGTCGCCCCCCTGCTCGTGCTCTCGCTCGTGGGCATGGCCGGACCGATCCGGACCAGTAACGCGGCACCCGCGACCGGCAAGTACCTGGTCGACGCGGGCGGGAAGATCGGCGCCGTGCGTGTCATCGACACGGACGGCGACGGTCGGCTGGACCTCATCGCCCTCGTCGAGACGAAGGCTGGCGACACCGAGCTCGTCATCTTCCGCACGCCGGCCACGCCCACGAAGCGCTCACTCTTCCCCGCGGATCACATCACCCGCATCCCCTGCACCGGCCCCCGCGCAAGCGCAGGCGCCGTAGCGGTCGGGCGCTTCGGTCCCAAGGGCGCCGTGCGGCTGCGCTTCTTTGGTCCCAGGGGCGTCGAGGACGTCAAGCCCGACGGCTCCCCGGCGGGCGAGCCCCCGCCGCGCTCGGGTCCGTCACTGCTGGCACGGAGCGCCGGACGCTCGCTCGTGTTCTGGGATGCGGTGGCTGATCTCGACGCCGACGGCATCGATGAGTGCTGGCACCCGCTGGCTGAGGGCGATGGACCGATCCGGATCCTCGGCGGCACGCCCGCCGGTGACCGCCTGCTGTCGATCGGCGCCAACAACCAGGCCTCCTCGACGGGGGTCCAGCGGCTGCTGCGCTCGGCGTACGTGCCCAACCTCTTCCCCGCCGACCTCGACGGCGACGGCATGCTCGACCTCGTAGCACTGCAGGAGAAGCACCTCGTCGGCTGGTCGCTGCGGACCCCTCCGACCGAGGGCAAGGTGCTCGAGCCCTGGTATCGACTGCACCTGCCCTTCTTGGAGCCGGACCCGGAGCTCGCGGCCGACGCGCTGCGCACACCACGCATCCAGCTCGAGGACATCGATGGCGACGGCGTAGCCGACCTTCTCGTCACGCTCATCACCGGCGTCCGCACCAAGCTGGTGTCGATTCGCACGATCCTCTTTCACTACCCGGGACCGTTTCGCAACGCGAAGAGCGGCTTGCTGACGAAGCCGAAGACGCGCATCGATACCCAGTCGATCGTGCTGCATCCGACCTTCGTCGACCTCGACCACGACGGCGCCAAGGACTACGTAGGCGACTCGATCCGCGGCACGATGATGGATCTCATCGCGCGCCTCATGGGGCAGGATCCCAAGGTGACGCTTGTCGGCTTTCGCTACGACAAGAAGCTCGGAACCTTCGCGCCGGCGCCGTGGTTTACCTCGGAACACGCCTACGCCTCGAAGCAGGCGCTCAACAACGAGTTCGGACGTTCGGGGTGGCTCACGGGCGACTTCGACGGCGACGGACGCAACGACCTGCTCGACCTGGGCAACCTGACGTCGGCGCAGATCCTCGGAGGCAGCGTGACCGGCTCGCAGGTCGTGTTCGACCAGGTGCTGATGCCCCCTGTACCCGTCAAGGAGGGCCTGGCGCCCCACGCGCAGGTCGCCGACCTCAACGCCGACGGCCGCGCAGATGCCGTCCTCTGGAGCAGCGACAAACTCTACGTCATCCTCTCCGCAGGCAAGGCTCGCTGATGCGCGCGCGCCGCCCCGTTCCGCAGCGCGCCCTGCTGCTGGCCTCGCTGCTGGCCGCCCTGGTTGCCGTCGGCCCGGCGCAGGTCGCCTCGACGGAGCCCGCCGTCCTGACGCTCACCGGCATCGACGACGTGCAGGGGCTGCAGCGCGCCGACGTCGACCAGGACGGCATCATCGACCTCCTGCTGCTCTCTGGACGTCGTCTGCAGGTGTGGCGTGGGCGCAAGGGGTCGCTGCCCGCGGCAGTCCCGACATGGAGCGTGGTGGTCAGTGACGACGTGAGCTTCCTGAGTGGCCCCCCGCGTGCCGAGACCAAGGCGGGTTCCCAAGCACAAGCCCCCACGATCTACGCGGTCGGGAGGGGCGGCCTGCAGAGGATCGATCTCAGCAAGCCTTCAAGCCGGGAGGCCCCGGCTGCGGGCGGAGCCATCCGCTGGCGGGATGGCGAGCGCGCGACCTTCGCCGACCTCGCACGCAGCGGAGGCGTCCTCACCCCGACGACGGACGGCTGGGCTTGGCGCGCTGCGGAGACCGTCCACCTCAGGCTGCCGCGCTTCCAGCAGGTCAAGGCGCCCGGCCCCTTCCTCGAGGACACGTGTACGGTCTCGGATGGACTCCCGGAGGTGTTCGTGGGCGCCGCCGCGGGGAGCGGCGCGAAGGGGGATGCTCTCTGGGCCATCGCGGATCGCAGCCTCATCGCACAGGGTGCAGGCGAGCGCACCACCTACGATGTGGCGTTCCTCGGTGCCGGCGAACGCGGCGACTTCGATCAAACGCTCGTCGATCTCGACGGCGATCGGCGCCCGGAGATCCTGCACCGCATCTTCACGAACCGGGAAGTGCACTACGGGTTCTTCCGCACCCGGCCGGCGAAGGGCAGCACGGGACCTTCGCACAAGCCCGCGGCGTGCACGCTCTCACTCCAGGGCTTCCAGCTCGACCCCGAGCTGACGGATCTGGACGGCGACGGTCTGAAAGACCTGATCATCACGAGCATGCAGGTGAACGCGGCCAACATGATCGCGGCGCTGACCTCGGGCAAGGTGATCGCCGAGACGCGGGCCTTCCTCAATCAGAGCAAGCGCGATGCGGCGTACTTCGCGGGCACGCCCGACGCGACAGTGAAATCCGAGATCGGCGTCAAGGTCCAGTTCAACTACGCCGGCAACGTCGAGGTCGTCCGCTCCTTGCTCATCGTCTCGGACGGTGACTTCGACGGGGACGGCCGCAAGGATCTGGCCATTCGCACAGGCCCCGCCACGCTCAGCATCCATCGCGGGCTCGCCTCCGGGGTCTGGGCCCAGGAGGGCGCCATCCGCCTGGTGTCGATTCCGCCGATGGGTACGAGCCCCGACGTCGAAGGCTATGCGGCGGACCTGGACGGGGACGGCCGCGACGAGCTCGTGCTCGTCTACCGCAAGGCCCCGGGCGGCAAGGACATCGTGCGGATCATCGAGCCGTAAGGGGATCACCGGCCGGCCCGCCGGGCCGGAGGTAGGATCTGGGGAAGATGAGCAGCCCGAAGGACGTCCGAACCTCCATGACCCCCGCGACCGCTACCCCTGGCATCGGCCAACGCCGCCTCCGCAAGGACGCGGGTATCGCCCTCCTCGTCGTGATGATGCTCGCGGCCATCATCATTCCGTTTGCGGCGGAGTTTGCCTACCAGATCGCCTTGGAGTCGCGCACGGCCTACAACGTCACGGACCAGCTCGCGATCGACAATGCCATCGAGAGCCAGTACCAGATCGTCATCGCGCGCTTCCAGTTCGATGGGCAAGGCAATCAGACCGACACTTACGGCGACACGTGGAACGACGAGGAGCTGCGCTCCCGCACCGATGAAGCCACGGGCGTCACGCTCTCCTCGACCGTGTTCGACGAGCAGGGCAAGTTCAACGTCCACATGCTCGCTGAGGCCTCCGGCGACCGGAAGGCCGTCTGGAAGGCCCGCCTGGTCTCGCTGATCAAGCACTTCCGCCAAGACACGAAGTTCGACGCCAGCTCGAACGCGGATGAGGTGGCTGACGTGATCTCCCGCTGGGTCAACGGCGAGACGAGTCGCGGTCTCGTCCCCAAGCCCAGCACGACCAGTGATCGCGCCATGCTCGTCCTCGAGGAGCTTCACTTCGTCAGCGACATCTTCCAGAAGGAGCGCCTGCTCGAGGACATTCGCGAGGGTGAAGAGGTGGCTCCGGGCCTCCACCGATTCCTGACGGTGTACGGCACCGGCAAGATCAACCTGAACACCGCTCCGAAGCCCGTGCTCCAAGGCGTGTTCCACCAGGATCCCGATCTCGCGGATCGCATCATCGAACGGCGCGACGGAGCCGGCGAGGACGCGCCGCCCGAGGACAGCTCCGACGAGGAGGGTGACGCCGCCGGCGGAAACCCCTTCACCGACCCCAACCAGATCCTCGAGGTCGAGGGCATGGACCAGACGCGTCTCGTCGCCAACAAGGTCATTCCCGCCGACGACTTCGACGTCCGCAGCAACTTCTTCTCGGTGCGCATCGCCGCCCAGAAGGAGCAGTCGCGCCGCGAGGAGTACTTCGTACTCGAGCGCGTGCCCGGCAACGACCCGAACGGCCCCATCGAGGGCTTCCGCCATCTGCTCTGCCAGGAGCGCACGGACCCCCTCGAGACGGTCGAAGAAGAGCAGTAGCCGCCCCGGCGTCACCCCTGCCTCGTACGCTCCGCGCATGGCGGCGCGCAAGAAGAAGAAGGCCTCTCGCAAGGGTCAGGGGACCCGCAAGGGCAAGGCCGCGGCGAAGCGCAAGGCCGCCCCGAAGCGCAAGGCGAGCCGCAAGGGCACGCCGAAGCGTCTGACCGCCCAGGAGATGGCACACACGCAGCGGGAGATCTCCGTTGCGGAGTTCTTCGCGAAGAACCGCCACCTCCTTGGCTACGACAATCCCTCCAAGGCACTTCTCACGGCGGTGCGCGAGGCCGTCGACAACGCGCTCGACGCCTGCGAAGAGGCCGGCATCCTCCCCGACATCCTCGTCGCGCTGGAGCAGGTCAAGGTTGGCAGCACCTCCGAGAAGGCCTCGCGAACAGCCGATCGTTTCCGCGTCGTGGTCGAGGACAATGGCCCTGGCATCGTGAAGTCCCAGGTCAGCAAGATCTTCGGCAAGCTGCTGTATGGCTCGAAGTTTCACCGCCTGCGGATGAGCCGCGGCCAGCAGGGCATTGGCATCTCCGCCGCCGCGCTCTACGGCCAGCTCACCACCGGCAAGCCGATCCGCGTCACATCGAAGCCGCGGCCGCGCAAGCCCGCCCACCGCTTCGATCTCGTGATCGACACGCGCACGAACAACCCGCGCGTCCTGCGGGAGCGCGAGGTCAGAGAGTTCAATCACAAGACGGGCACGCGCATCGAGATCGAGTTGGAGGGGCGCTACGTGGGTGGGCAGCGCGGCGTGTTCGAGTACCTCCACCAGACCGCGCTGGCCAATCCGCATGTGCGCTTGCGCTTCAAGGCACCGGATGCCAAGGAGCCCCACGAGTTCGTACGGGTGGTCGCGGCGTTGCCCGAGCAACCTCGCGAGATCCAGCCGCACCCCTATGGCATCGACGTGGGCACGCTCATCAAGATGCTTGGCGCGAGCGAGGCGCGGCGCGTGACGGCGTTTCTCCAGCAGGAGTTCTCCCGCGTCAGCGGCCGCGTGGCGAAGCAGATGGTCGAGGAGGCCGCGCTCAACGGAGCCAAGTCTCCGCGCCGGGTGAGCCGCCCCGAGGCCGAGCGGCTCTACGAGGCCATGAATGCCGTGCGCGTCATGGCGCCGCCCACGGACTGCCTCGCGCCGATCGGCGAGCAGGCCCTTGAGGAGGGCATGCGCAAGGAGGTGGAGGCCGAGTTCTACACGTCCATCACCCGCGCGCCCGCCGTCTACCGCGGCAACCCGTTCCAGGTCGAGGCGGCGCTGGCCTACGGACCGCCGCTGCCCGCGGATGCCTCGGCCCGCCTCTATCGCTTCGCAAACCGGGTCCCCCTGCTCTATCAGCAAGGCGCTTGCGCGATGACCAAGGCGGTCACCTCGCTCGCGTGGCGCAACTACGACCTCAACCAGCCGCGCCGCAGCCTGCCCGCGGGCCCGCTCGCCCTGCTCGTCCACATCGCGAGTGTATGGGTGCCGTTCACTAGCGAGTCGATGGAGGCCGTGGCCGCATACGACGAGATCCACAAGGAGATCCGCCTCGCGCTCCAGGAGTGCGGCCGCAGGCTCGGCCAGCACATCCGCAAGAAGCAGCGCCACCTGGAAGCCAAGCGCAAGACGGACTACATCACCACCTACCTGCCCCCCATCGCCGAGGCGCTCCGCGACTTGCTGGCGCTCAGCGAACCGCAGACGAAGAAGGTTGCCAAGGTCCTCGACTCGACGCTGCGGCGGAGCCGGAGCAGCTGATGGCGGCGCGGCGAACCAAGCGCAAGGCCCCCCGGCGAGGGGGCCCCAAGAAGCGGGCCGCCAAGAAGCGGGCCTCCAAGAAGAAGGCGGCCAAGAAGAAGGCGGCCAAGAAGCGGGCCACGAAGAAGAAGACTGCCAGGCGGAAGGTCCCGAAGAAGAGGGCCGCCAAGCAGCGGGCGGCCGCGAAGAAGGCAGCCAGGAAGCGGGCCGCACCGAAGGCCAAGGCCGCCGCCCCGACCTCGGCGACAGGGGCTGCCAGCGCCAAACAGACCGTCCGAGCCCTCGTGGCCGAAGCCCGCCGGATCCACGGCGATGCGCTCAAGGGCCGCCGCCCGGAGATCAAGACGCCCCAGCGCAGCCTCAGCAACGTGTCGCTGCACAAGACCAAGGGCTACCTGGAGATCGGGCGCAAGCGCATCGTGCGCACCCTGACCTACAACACGGTTCGCACCTTCGCGCAGACCCTCAAGTTCATGGCCCTCTCCAAGGAGATGATCGGGATCGACGATCTCGCGAGCAAGCGAGAGGTCTACTACCAGTCGATCAACTGGGGCCACGCGCGCTTCAAGGAGCAGTCCGAGTCCGACGGCGTCATGGATGACGTCGAGGCGATGTTCTCGATCCACGGCGTGTCGCGCGAGCAGCTGCGCTTCATCCCCGAGGAGCACGGGGGCGCTGTGGCGGGCCACCTCACCGTCATCGACCGCGACCCCGAGACAGGCGAGGATGTCGTGATCGACTGCCGGCGCCTGGGCTCCGGCTCCTACACCGTGCCCAGCCTCGTCGAAGGCCTGCGCTTTGAGACCGATGCGAAGTTCGTGCTCGCCGTCGAGACAGGCGGCATGTACCAGCGCCTTACGCACCACCGCTGGTGGCGCCGCACCAAGAGCGTGATCGTCAATCTCGGTGGGGTCCCGTCGCGCGCCACCCGGCGCTTCCTTCGGCGCTTGGCCGACGAGCATGGTCTCCCGGTCTACGTGTTCACCGACTGCGACCCGTACGGCTTCGCCAACATCTACCGCACGCTCAAGGTCGGCTCCGGCAACGCCGCCCACATCAACAAGTTCTACTGCGTGCCGAGCGCGCGCCTCCTCGGTGTGACGCCGCAAGACATCCTCGACTACAAGCTCCCGACGCACCCGCTCAAGGAGGTGGACGTCAAGCGCGCCAAGGCGGCCCTGAAGAACGACCCGTTCTTTCAATCCCACAAGGCCTGGCGCGCCGCGATCGAGCAGCAGATCAAGATGGGTGTGCGCGCCGAGCAGCAGGCGTTCGCGAAGTTCCACCTGAACTTCGTCATGGACACCTACCTGCCCGAGAAGCTCGCCAACAAGAAGAGCATGCTGCCGTAGCCCGGCTTCTCCGGGGTCCTACCCGCGCGGCCCGTCTGAAAAGGCGGCCTGCACGGCATCGAGCAGGGCCGCTTCGCCGTGATGCACCACCAAGGCGACGTCGACGATCGTGACCTCCGAGGGCAGGGGCTCGTACTTCACTGCGTCCTTGCGAGTCGTCACGATGCACTCCGCACCCACGGCCCGCGCCTCCGCCCGGAGATCGGGCCACGCGCCGTCCGGAAGCGCCTCGTGATCCCCGAGGATTCGCGAGCCCGCGACCGTGGCGCCGAGATCGGCGAGCGTCCCCAGGAAGGCGTCCGGGTTCCCGATGCCGCAGAGCACGAACACCCGCGCGCCGGCGAGCTCATGTTTCAGCGCCGCCGGGTGAGGCTCGGTGCGGGCCAGGGCCAGCGGACCATCGAACACGGCCCGGATCGCCCGCTTGGCCTCCTCGAGGGCTACGGCATCGACCCGCTCGGTACGCGTCAAGACGACCGCGTCGGCTCGGTCGAGCGCACGGGGACCCTCGCGAAGCAGGCCGCGCGGCAGGTGGTAGCCGTAGCCGAAGGTACGCGTCGCGTCGAGCAAGACGATGTCGACGTCGCGCCCGATCCGCCGATGCTGGAACCCATCGTCGAGCACCAGGACATCCACCGCCGGCCAGGCTTCGCGCAAGGCGCCGGCGCCGCGCAAGCGGTCGGCATCTTGGACCTGCGGCAAGTCCTTGCCGAGCAGGTGCTGCAGCACCGCGCCTTCGTCGTTGAGCGCGTCGGCGCCAGCTCCGGCATCCGTCGCGGCACGGGATCCATAACCCCGCGCGAGCACGCCCGGCGTGTGGCCCCCAGCGCGCAGCCGGGTGACGAGCCATGCAACGAAGGGCGTCTTGCCGGTTCCGCCGACGGCGAGGTTGCCGACGGACACCACGGGCAATGCGAGCGACCGGGCGCGGCGCAATCCGGTCGCGTAGGCACCTTCCTTGAGCCACTGCACGATCTGCCAGCCCCAGGAGAGGACCCGCAGTCCCGCCCGCGCGGCCGATCGACCGATGCCGGGATCGCCCCGCTGGATGGCATGCAGCCCAGACAACGCCGGCGGCTGGGTGGGTGAGCTCAGGTTGTTTGAGTCAAGAGAGGCCGTCACGCGCGTCATGCTAGCCCGCAGACCGGGTGCCCAGGCTCCAACTTGGCAAGGCCGCAGACGGCACGCGCGGGAGCGCTTGAACTCGCTGGCCTATCTGAACCTGCTGGCCTATGTGAACCTGCTGGCCTATCTAAACTTCGTGACCTCGGGGATCATGAGCTTGATCCCCGGACGGATGTCCTTCGGGGCGTTCAGGACGTCGAGATTCTTCGCCCAGATCTCAGGCCAGTAGTCCGTCGAGCCGAAGGCGCTCTTGGAGATGCGCTCGAGCGTGTCGCCGTGGCGGGTGACATACACCTCACCGACCTTCGGGCCACCCGTCGAGGCGGGCTTCGTCGTGTCCCCGGTTGTGCCGTCACCATGCTTGGGCGGGTTCGGCGCGACCGTGCCACGGGCGGGCATCTTCAGGGGCTTGCCGGCACGCAAGACGCTGTCGCGGCTGAGGCCGGGGTTCAACGCGAGGATGTCGTCGACACGGCGCATCGTGCCGAGCTCGTTTTGGGCGATGAGCGTGAGGCAGTCGCCGCTCTGGATCGTGTACATCCACGGCTCGCCGGGGGTGTCGCTCTCCTTCGTCGGCGCGGGCTTCTTGGGCTCGACGATCGGATCGACGACATGATCGATGGTGGTGGGATCGACGATGGTGGGATCCACGATGGTGGGATCCACGATGGGATCGACGTCCGGATCGGGCTTGGGGAACACCCACGGGTCCGGCTCCTTGGGCCCGCTGAAGCCGGGACCGAGCGGGCCCTTCTCCTGGTCGGTGGGATTCGGGACCTGCGCGGTGCTGTGGCCGGAACGCTCGCCGTTCCCGGTGACGGCACTGTTGTCCGGGTTGTCCGTCCACGTGTAGATCGCGACAACGTGGATCATCACGATGATGACCACGATCACGAGTACGTACAGTTTCTCGAAGTTACCCATCACAACCCTCCCAGATTCGTGCGGCGACTCCTCGGCCTGACCACGTCCGCTGCCACGCCCCCACCGGAGGCACGAAGTGCCATGGCGACGAGGGCGCACAAGGACGGGGGCTCACGGGGAACCGCTTCCACGGTCAGGATAGGCAGAACTGCAGGCATGGCAATGGACGAATCACAAGCCCTAGGGGGAAAATCCTCTTTTTCCCCCAACATTCGGTAGTCGCTCGGAGAGCGCCGCGGGGGCTCATCCAGCGCCTGAGATGCGCGGCGCGGTGTGCCGGTGCGAGGCTGGGCGCAGCGGTGCGTGATACGCTTCGTTCGGAGGCGCCTATTCGGCCCCACCCCCTTTGAATCGGGATTTCCGACGCCATGCTGAACCGCCTGCGCCTACTTCTTCCCTGCCTCGCCCTCTCGCTGCTGCTGCCGTGCGCGGCGGTGGCCGAAGACGACCCCGTCCCGCCGGCCAAGGATCCCGCGCCTGCCGAGGAGCCGGCCGACGAGCCCCCGAAGGACGAGGTTCCGAAGGATGAGGTCCCGAAGGATGAGGAGCCCAAGGACGCCGAACCGAAAGACGAGCAACCCAAGGACGGCGAGCCCAAGAAGGGCGAGCCCGCGCCAAGGGACGAGCCCAAGCAAGTCGACTGCCCCGCGCCGGTCCCGGCCGGCATGGCGTTCGTCGAAGGCGGCCGGGTGCTCATCGGCTCCGAACGAGACTACCTCAACGGCCTGCTGGCGGGTCGCCCCCCCGACCACCGCAAGCTGTTCAACTTTGAAGTGCCGCGCCACGCCCGCTTCCTGCGGCCGTACTTCATCAACAAGTTCGAGGTGACGAACGCCCAGTACAAGCGCTTCCTCGATGACGCAGAGTCTGCGGTCTACGACACGGCCAGCGGCAGCTTGGCCAACCTGGACGAGATCGCGGCGCACATGGTTCACCTCTCGCCCGACCAGCGCAAGAACCCAAAGCAAGCGGTGTGGTTGCAGCTCTACGCGACCAACAAGGACCTTCTCTGGAAGGCCTTCGAAGCCCGGCTCGCTGATTTTCTCGTCAAGCGCAAGGACGGCACCGTGGATGAGTACGCCACGGCCAAGAAGTTCCGCTTCGAGCCGCTACCGCGCACGTTGAAGCTGCGCTTCCTCAACATCCGCCCGCCCCACAACTGGCCCGACATCAACCCGCCGCCCGGCGAGGAGGACCACCCGGTCCGCTTCGTCTCCTACAACCACGCCGAGCGCTTCGCGGAGTGGGCCGGCATGCATCTCCCCACGGAGTTCGAATGGGAGTGGGCCGCCCGGGGCCCCAAGGGCTCCACCTTCCCCTGGGGAAACCAGTGGCCGCCGAACGCGCTCTACGCGAACTGGGGCGGCAAGATCACCGACGCCCGGTACGAACCGACGACGCTGCCGGTCGCGAGTCGCAACGGCAGCAACGCTGGCGGCGAGGATCCGGATGCTCCCTTGGACGGTGATGGCCGCTCGTGGGTGGGCTGCCACCACATGGTGGGCAACGTCGCCGAGTGGACGAGCTCCTGGTTCGATCAGTACCGCGACAACGACCGCCGGCACAGCCTGATGGGCCAATACATCAAGGTGATCCGCGGCGGCGGCGGCGGTGACGGCGTCATGCTCGTCATGCGCTCGGCATGCCGCAACTTCATCGGCGGCGGCGCGGACGCCCCGCCCTACCCGGACAACTTCTTCAAGTGGGTCGGCTTCCGCCTCGGCGCCTACATGAAGACGGGCCGAGACCAGCTGGGGCCGATCCTGCGCCGCGCGGACTCTGCCCGGAAGATGCCGGAGTCGATCCTCGCGAAGGAGAACTTCATCGGATCGGTGACGCGCAACTGGGTCGAGCCCGGCGCCACGCCGGACAACCATGTGTACATCCAAGGGCGCTCCAACTCGATCGTCATCGTCCCGCTCAACAGCTTCCTGCGCGAGGAGGGCCTCCTGGACATGCAGAAGGCCTGGAAGCGCCCGGGCCGCTTCAAGCAAGCCATCGGCCTCTCCAAGAAGTCCGAGACCGACGACCCCTTCTTCCTGCTCGGTGTCTTGCACAGTGACATCGCCATCAAGCCCGTGCTTGTGCGCAAGCCGGAGGAACCGGCCAAGACAGGCAAGAAGAAAAAGAAGAAGCGCTCCGGCCGCGGCCGCGCGCGCGCGCCGGAGACGATCAAGGGTACGTGCCCTGCCGGCACGTACCTCTTGGCGGTCTGGTTCGGTCGCTTGTCCATCCTCACGCCGAGCGGCGAGTTCATTGCGTTCGTCCCGCCTCCGGCCGAGGCCAAGAAGAAGTGGTCGGCGTTCACGATCGCCAAGGTGGCCGCGGACGAAATCGAGCCGAGCACGCTCAGCGTGGACGCAGACCTCGACTGGGCCGACATCAGCTTCAGCATGCCGCTCGGCGGCAAGAGCATGGATCCCGACTACCGCCTCCTCGTAAGCGCTCGCTTGCAGTTCGAGGTCGGTGAACTCGATGAGGCCGGCACGTGGCTGCAGGAAGATCCCGCCGCTGACCTGACGGCCACGCTGCGCACGGCCTACGACGAGGCCGAGGTCGAGGCGGCGAAGAACAAGGGCAAGTCCGACGCCCGTAAGCGCGCCGACAAGGCCAAGGCCGAGAAGGCGGCCAAGGCCGAGAAGGCGGACAAGGCTGAGAAGGCGGACAAGGCTGAGAAGAAGGCCGCCGCCGACCAAAAATAGAAAGACGAGAGAGGCGGGTCGCGGCTGCGACCCGCCCCCCCCGAACAGGCGAGGCCCGGCAAGGGGCTTTGGGCTACGGAAAAAGGGGGTTGTCCTCGGTCGAACTGTGTGCCGAACCTCGCGCATCGAAATCGCAAGCCCTGTGCCGTCCCAGCAGGGCGGGCCTGAGAAAGGCACAACCCCGCGCCAAACAAGGACTTGGGGATGTTCAAGCGTGTCCGGGCGCGTGGGCTTGACGGTCGCGAGCCCGCGAACCGTGCGGCCGCGCACATCCCAGCAACGCTCGCCTCCCCCGTTCGGGCGGGTGCGTTCTCGGTGCAGGCGGCGACGCGCGTAGGCTCGGCCGCTCGCCGCCCCCCCAGCCCCCACGCAGGAGCCGCGCTTGCGCCAGGCCTACCGCCGCATCTTCCGCTACATCCCGCGCTACAAGGTGCCGCTCCTCGTCGGTGCGCTCTGCGTGGTGACGAGTCGGCTCCTGATGGTCTACGCGCCGCGACTGCTGGGTCGCGCGTTGAACGAGCTCAAGGCCGGCGGTAGCGCAGCGGTGGATCAGGCGATCCAGACTGGCTGGAGTTTCCTCGCGGTCAGCGTGGCCAGCGGACTGTTCGCCTACGGCATGCGCCGCAGCCTCGTGGGCGCCTCGCGACGGGCCGCACGCGACCTGCAGCGCGACCTGTTCGCCCATGTCGAGCGGCTCCCCGCCCGGTTCTTCGACGGCGCCCGAACCGGCGACCTCATCGCCCGCCTGACGAGTGACGTCGAAGCCGTGCGCTTCTCGCTCGGGCCGGGCCTCATGTACGTCGCGGGAACGCTCATCCTCTTCCCGACCGCGGTGTGGAGCATGGCCGATCTCTCCGGCTCGCTCACCCTCGCCGCTCTCGGCCCACTGCTCGCGATCATCATCCTCGTGCGCGTCCTTGGTCCCGGCATCATGCGACAGACGCGTGCGGTGCAAGACCGGATCGGCGGGCTCAGCGCCCGAGCCCAGGAGAGTTTCGCAGGCGCGCGCGTCGTCCGCGCGTACGCGACCGAGACTGTTGAAGGCTCGGCGTTCGAGAACGAGAACGCGAACCTCGTGCGCGAGACGCTTGGGCTGGCTCGCACCCGCTCGCTTCTCACCGGGGGCCTGCACGTGCTCGGCGGCGGTGCGCAGATCGTCGTGCTCTGGTACGGCGGGAGCCAGGTCATCGCAGGCACCATGGGCCTCGGCTACCTCGCCACGTTCATGCTCTACGTATCGATGTTGATCTGGCCCATGATCAGCGTCGGCTGGGTTGTCTCGGCTTTCCAGCGCTCGGCGGCCGCCATGGAGCGCATCGACGAGATCTTCGACAAGCAGCCGGAGCCGAGCGTCACGCGGGAACCCGCGGCCGAGCTCGAGCGCGTCCGGGGGCATCTGGCCTTCGAGCGACTCACCTTCCGTCACCCCGGCGCCGCCTCGGATGCCCTGCGCGACGTCACCTTCGAGATCCCGCCGGGCTCGACGCTCGGCTTGGTTGGGCCTGTTGGATCCGGAAAGAGCACGCTGCTCTCCCTGCTCACGCGCGAGTACGACCCGCCGGGCAGCGCTGTCCGGCTCGACGGCCACGACATCACCAGCATTCCGCTGGCCACGCTGCGCGCGGCGTTCGCGGTCGTGCCGCAGGACGCCTTCCTGTTCTCGACGACGATTCACGAGAATCTCGCCTACGCGGTCGCGGGGGAGCTGAGCCCGAGCCTCGCGCGCGACACGCTCTCGCTCGCTGGCCTGGACGAAGACCTCGACTCGCTGCCGCGCGGGCTCGACACCGTGGTTGGCGAACGCGGACTGCAGCTCTCCGGCGGCCAGAAGCAGCGCGTGACCATCGCCCGCGCCCTGCTGCGCGAAGCCCCGATCCTGCTGCTCGACGACTGTCTCTCGGCCGTGGACACCCAGACCGAAGCGCGCATCCTCGAGGGCCTCCGGACGGCCATGCGCCGCCGCACGGCGATCGTCGTGGCCCACCGCCTCTCGACCGTGCGGCACGCCGACCAGATCGTCGTCCTCGACGCCGGGGAGGTCGCGGAGTCCGGCACGCACGAGGAGCTCGTCGCCGCGGGCGGCTGGTACGCCCGGACCTACGCCCAGCAGCGCATCGAAGCCGAACTCGAGGGACTCGCATGAGTCTCAAGAGCCACCCCCTCGCTCGCCTCCTCGCCTACGTCGGGCGGCGCCCCGGCCTTGTCGCGCTCAGCGTGGCCACGATGGTGCTGGGCGCAGGTGCCGACCTGTTCCTGCCCGAGATCATCAAGCACGCCGTCGACGGGCCGATCACCGGCAAGGAGGACGGCTACCTGATGATTCCCGGCGGCCCCGAGGGGCTCCCGTGGTTTGCCCTCGCCGCCACGCTTGCGCTGCTCGCTGGCGCAGGACTGCGCGCAGCGCGCGCGATCGTCTCGGTCAAGGCGGGCCGCCTGATCGGTATGAGCTTGCGACTGGACGTCTTCAATCACATCCAGCGACAGGGCATGCGCTTCTTCGATCGCATGCCGGTCGGCGTCCTCACCACGCGTGTGACGGGTGATGTCGAGGCGATCGAAGAGTTCTTCTCCTCGGGCGTCGCCGCCGTCTTTCACGACATCCTGAAGCTGCTGCTGATCCTCGGCGTCCTGTTCTACGTAAACGCCCAACTCGCCGTCTGTGTCGTCGCGGTACTGCCGCTGCTCGCCATCGCGAGCACGATCTTCGCCCGCCGCAGCCGGCGCGACTTCGGACTCGTCCGTACCAAGGTGTCCGCGACCAACGCGTTCGCCACCGAGGCCATCGCCGGCATGAGCGTAACGCGCGTGTTCCAGCGCAGCGACGACGCCAAGGCCCGCTACGGCGCGCACGCCGAGTCGCTCTGCGACGCGCACCTGGCGACCGTCAAGAACTTCGCGTTCTACTTCCCGACGGTGCAGGCGTTCTCGGCTCTGGCCGTCGCCCTCGTCGTCCACTTTGGCGCGGCGAGCATTGGCGCCGGTACGTTCACCTTCGGCGAGTTCTTCCAGTTCTACTTGCTGATCAGCCTCTTCTTCGAGCCCATCCGCACGCTCTCGGAGAACCTCAACATGATGCTGCAGGCGCTCGTATCGGGCGAGCGGCTCTTCGACCTGCTCGACACCGCCCCCGAGATCCTCGACGCGGACGAGGCACTGGATGCGAAAGCCCTCGCCGGCGCCGTGCAGTTTGACGATGTGCACTTCGGCTACACCGAGGGCGAGCCGGTGCTCCGGGGCGTGAGCTTCGACGTCCCCGCCGGATCCACGCTGGCCATCGTCGGCCCCACCGGTGCCGGCAAGTCCAGCATCCTGAACCTCATCAGCCGGTTCTACGATGTGCAGTCCGGCGCGGTCCGCGTCGATGCGCACGATGTACGCGCCTACGCCCGACGCGCTCTGCGTTCGCGCATCGCCATCGTCTTGCAGGATGTCTTCCTGTTCCGAGGGACCATCCTCGACAACGTGCGCCTCTTCGATGAGTCCATCACACGCGAACAGGTCGAGGACGCCATGCGTACCGTGCACGCCGACGGGTTCCTCGCGCGCAATCCGCTCGGCGTCGACGCGCGCATCGAGGAGCGCGGGGCCAACCTCTCGGTGGGCGAACGCCAGTTGCTCGCTTTCGCCCGCGCCCTGGTGCACGACCCGGCCATCTTGGTCCTCGACGAGGCCACCTCGTCGATCGACACGGCAACGGAGATGCTCATCCAGAGCGCCCTCGACGCCCTGCGGCAGGACCGCACCACCATCGTCGTCGCCCACCGGCTCTCGACGATCCGGACGGCCGACCAGATCCTGGTCATGAAGCGCGGCGCCATCGCAGAGCAAGGCACGCATCGCGAGCTGCTCGCCCTGGGTGGTCTCTACCACCGCCTCTACGAGCTCCAGGTACGCCAGGAAGACGCCTGAGTCACGACGCACCCAGCGATCGGGCGGGTTCAGCGCTATCGTGGCTGCTGCACCGACGAAAAGGTGCGGCCGGAGGCCCCGCATGACGATTCGCCTGATGTGCTTGATCGGTTTCGTGCTGCTCTGCCTCGCGCCGCTCGGCCCCACGGTCGCCGCGAAGGAACCGACGCTCAGTGAAGCCGAGGTCCGCGGGCTCCTGCACGCAGCGGCGGAGGTCGCCCCGCCCTACTGGAACACCGTGCTCGCGCTGGACCCGCGGACCATGGAGACGGTCCTCCACGCCCAGGGTGCCGACATCCCCTTCACGCTCGCCATCCTCAGCCTGGCCCACGGCGGAGACCTCGAGAGCACCGACATCACCTGGCTTGAGCACGCCACCCCCGCCGCGTTCGTCGCGGCGATCTTCCCGCTGACCGCCGCGGGCAGCCCGCAGCTGGCTACGGCCTCGATCCTGCGTCCGGGCCTCGTCCGGCAGGTCAACATCACCCGCTCCGGCAGCACGGCATCGGGAACCGTGGCCTTCGGCGCGGACAAGCTCTTCAAGGCCGTCGCGCATTGGCACGCCACCTACGACCCCATCACCGGCTGGCAGATCACCGAGATTGCCCTGAAGCAGAGCGCCGTCAGCGTACGCCGCGTGGCCGGTCGCTGGACGCTGCACGTGCCGCGTCGGCGCTCGTCGATCAACCCGCGGCGCGGCACCGCACTCCGCCTGCCGCGGATCAGCCGCGTCGGGCACGAGCCGCCCGAGGCTTGGCGCATCCTCATCAGCGTGACCGCCGCCGGCTACATCCACGTCGGCACCGACGAGAAGCAGCTGAGTCTCTCCGAGTTGAGCGACTACCTGCGCACGCGCAGCGCGCCGGAGAAGTTCCGCGAGGCGGACGGCAGCAGTCAGCTCGCTGTACTCCTGGATGTCGACCATGAGACCCCGTGGGTCGTCGTGCAGTGGCTCATGCAGATCTGCGCGCATCCGGCGACGCGCCTCTACAAGATCTACCTCGCGGCGCGCAGCACGGGCGCTGGCGTCGAGGGGGCCATCGGCGCGCATCTCCCAAAGGATCGCGGCGGGCCGACACGTGCCGACGAGCCGCCCCCGCGCGTCGAGGTGAAGGCGTTTCGTCGCGAGCATGCACCGTCGGATCCGCGCGCACTCTACGCCGCGCTGAAGACGATCCCCCTCGCCAAGCGTCGCGACGCCATGTGGGAGTTGAACACACCGCCGCCCCACGGCGGTCGGGTCCCCTACGGGTATGTACTGCAAGTCCTCGACGCCATGCTCGCCGCCGGCGCGGCGAACATCATGTTCGAAGGCGCCGCGATGCCGATCGGGGAGCCGCTGTTCAACTCGGCGGACGCCCTCGCCGCGGAGATCGCCCTGCGCAAGGCCGCGCCAGGCTCCTCCTACCTGAAGCTCGGCCGGCGGCTGATCGCTGAGGACGCTCCCACCGCGGAGCTTCCGCAGGTGGGTCGGGTGGAGAAGCTGGTCGGCGCCCCGCCGTGGGGCGAGCAGGACGAGCGCCGCGCGATGTTCTGGTTCGGGTCGGGTGAGCTGCTCGAGGAGGTTGTCGAGCGTGAGGAGGTCGAGGACGGAGCCCCGGCCCCAGCCCACGCCGTCCCCGGCATCCCGGCACCGTTTGACGGCAGAGCCCCTCCTCCCACCAACGAGCACACCGACAAGCAGGAACTCAGACGCCGCGGGGCCGTCGACGCCGCACTGCGCTGGCTCGCGGCGCATCAGACGGCGGACGGCAGCTGGCAATCGGGCGGAGCGAACGGCGGTGCGGCCTTGCACGATATTGGCGTTTCAGGACTCGCCGTGTGCGCGTTCCTCGGCGCCGGCTACACCCATCGCGGCGAGCACGACTACGCGCGCGTCGTCTCGAAGGGACTGCGCTACCTCAAGAACAGCCAGGATCCCGAAGGCTGCTTCGGCCCGCGCAAGACGCAGCAGTACGGCTACAGCCACGCGGCCGCCGCCCTGGCCATGGTCGAAGCCTACGGAATGACACGTAGCCCGATCTTCAAGGGCTCGGCGCAGCGCGCGCTCGACTTCATTGCCCTCAGCCGCAACCCCTACTTCGCGTGGCGCTACGGCATCAGGCCCGGCGACAACGACACCTCCCTCTCCGCCTGGATGTTCACGCCCCTGGCGAGCGCCAAGCTCATGAACGCCGCAGCCAGCAAGAAGTCGCGTCCGCCGCTCCTCTCGATCGACGCCAACGCGTTCAAGGGCTTGGAGTCGTGGCTGTCGCGCGTCACCGACAAGGCCACGGGACGGATCGGCTATGTCCAGCGTGGCAAGGGGCCAGCGCGGGTCCAGGAGGATCAGAAGACGTTCCCCGTCGAGCGCTCCGAGGCCACGACGGCGGCCGGCGCGCTCTGCAGGATGCTGAGCGGCGTCGATCCGCGCAAGGACGCCCTGCTTCAGCGCAGCCTCGCGCGTCTGCAGGCCCTGCCGCCACGCTGGGATCCGAAGACCGGCGACATCGACATGATCTACTGGTACTGGGGTGCCCTCGCGGCGCACCAGGCCGGAGGCACCGTCGGGGCCACCTGGCACAAGGCGCTGGACACGGCCATTGTGGCCAACCAGCGAACGGATGCCGCGCAGGCGGACACGCTCGGCTCCTGGGACCCCATCGGCGTCTGGGGTAGCCAAGGCGGTCGTGCCTACGCAACGGCCCTCCTGTGCATGACCTGTCAGGCCAGCCGGCGCTACGAGCGCATCCACAAGTAGCGGCGCAGCCTGCCTGCGCAGCGGTAGACTCGCGCCATGGTCGAGAACGGCGAGATCACCATCCCGGGATTCACGATCGAGCGCGAGCTCGGCCGCGGCGCCATGGGCGTGGTCTACCTCGCTCACGAGCAAGCGCTCGGACGCGACGTCGCCCTCAAGGTCCTACGCGAGGGCTACGGCGGCGACGGTGAGGACGCCCGCGCACGCTTCGCCCGCGAGGTGCGCGCGACCGCGCGCCTCAAGCACCCGAACATCGTGCCCATTCTCTCCACGGGCGACGCCAGCGGCCGTCTCTGGTTTGCGATGGAGTTTGTCGCGGGGCAGACACTCGAGGATCTCCTCGACAGCGCTCGGCATGGCCGCATCGGGATTGCTCGCGCGGCTCGGGTTGCACGCGAGGTGGCCTTGGCCCTGACCGCTGCGCATGAGGCCGGCGTCACGCATCGCGATGTGAAGCCCGGCAACGTGATGCTGCTCGAGGACACGCCGCCGGAGCTCGAGCGCACCAACGCGAGCCGGCGGATGCGCCGGTCCTGGCTGCGGCGCCGCGGTGGCGTAGGCGACGCGCCGATCGTCGACCGCCCCTTGCTCGCAGACTTCGGACTGGCGTCGGACCGCACGGCGTCGAAGCTCTCGGAGTCCGGCATGCTCATCGGGACGCCGGGCTACATGGCGCCCGAGCAGTACCGGGGGCAGGCGCAAGACGTCGGACCCCACTCCGATCAGTGGGCACTCGGCGTCATGCTCTACGAGAGCATGACGGGCACGATGCCCTTCCCGACCGGTGACCTTCCGACGCTGGCGCGCATGATCAGCACGGAGGATCCGATCGCACCCTCGCGCCTGGATCCCCGCATCGACCGGGATCTCGAGACGATCTGCCTCAAGGCCCTCGCGAAGAACCCGCGCGATCGCTACGCGGATTGCCGCGCGCTGGCGAGCGACCTGGGCCGCTGGCTGCACGAGGAGCCGATCGCCGCGCGACCGCCGGGGGCGTGGCGCCGCCTGACTACCTGGGCCCGCCGGCGGCCGGCGCGCGCGACGGCGATGGCCGCGGTCACCCTGGCGGGGCTGCTTGCGCTCGGGGTCGTCCTCGGGGTGCGAGCCAACCGACGGGAGCGCGTCGCCTCTCTCGCAAGCGAGGCCGAGGGCTACATGGCCCGCGCCCAGTACGAGCAAGCCGAGCGCGTCTATGACGAGTGGATCACCGTGGATCCCGCCGACGGTCGCCCCCGCGACCGACGGGCGGAGGCTCGCGCACTGCGCGGCATCCAGGCCGCCGACGCCGCCCTGACGACGGCCAACGCCGAGATCGCGCGACTCGCTGCAGATCGGCGTCGCCTGGACGGCCTCATCGCACAAGCGCTGCACGGCAAGCGCGTCGAAGGCGGCAAGGGCCTGGGCTCCGAGCACGCCTACGGCTCGGAGCCATGGTGGATGCGCGAGCCCTCCTACGCCGCGCGCCGCACGCTGGCAAAGCTTCGCAACGAGATCGCAGAACGGGCGGCCGCAGCAAGCGAGACGCTGGCCCTTGCGCGCTCCCACGCGTCGGTGCATGCCGAGGCGGCTGGGGAAACGGGCCGGCTGCTGCGCGATCAGATCCTCAAGCGCTCCGCCGACTGGCACATGCAGGAGTGGCGCCTTGCG
>JAJDEM010000074.1 GCA_029259795.1 Planctomycetota bacterium | reverse complement strand
GCGGGCGCAGCTCGTAGCCGCTGTCGCGGAGGATCGTTGCGAGCGAGCTCCGCATCGCGGCGGAGGGCGCTTCATAGGCGAAGTAGGCCCAGAGCTTGCCGACGATGTACTCGGCAACCGGGCGATTGGCGAGTGTGAGGTCGATGACGTCCTCGTACTCGCGCCAGGCATCCGGACCGGAGCGACCTGTGACGGTCATCCCGAAGATCGTCTTGTCTCCGGTGTCGTGGCGGTCCTCTTCGAAGCGCGTCTCCAAGCGACTGGTGACCGTGTTGTCGAAGTCGTCGTAGCCCGTGAAGCAGCGCGCGGCCTCTTCGATGTCTGCCTGGGTGTAGCCGTTGCCCTCGCCGAGGGTGAACAGCTCCCAGAACTCCCGGGCCCAGTTCTCGTTGATGTTGTTGACACGGCTGTCGTTGCCGTCGAGCCACTCGAGCATGGCCCAGTCCGTTGCCATGGCGATGAGAAAGTCGCGGAAGTTCCCGTAGCCGCCCGTGCGGATCAGGTCGAGGTAGTTGAAGTACCACCAGCGCTCACTGGTGTCGAAGCCGTCGGTGGAGATGGCGAAGTGGTCGTGCCAGAACATGGCGAGCACTTCCCGGAACGGGTCGCTCGTGCGGGTCATCTTCCAGAGCCAGAGCCGCTCCAGTTCCTCACGGCTGGGTTGGTCGCGGCTCTCCTGGTCGGGAATGACCGTGTCGAGCGCCAGGGCCTCGAAGGCCGGATCAAGCTGGCGCGCCAGCATCTGATCGATGTAGGTGGGAAGGCCCACGGCCTTGACCGCGTCGAACTCGGCCTGTTTGATGCCGAAGTGGGTCCGGAGGAGGAAGTGGCGGATGTCGTCGTCCTCGAAGCTGCTCTGGGCAACCAAGGACTCCGACTTGCCGTCGTCAAAGGAGGGGGGCGCGCTCGAGCCACCGCCGCCACCGCCGCAGGCGGTGAGCATGCTGCTCAAGAGCGCGAGGGCGAGTGCGCCGAGTCGCGTCGTCGACTTGTTCATCGTCTTCTCCTCCGTGAATGCATCGTGGGCGGGTGCCACGGAGTGCGGTCTCGGCGGAGGTCTCGTAGCCAGACACGCAGCGGTGGCCCGGTGCGCAGTCGTCAGTCAGCGATGGGGAGCGTGCGGGCGCAGGTGGATGAAGCGGACGTGCTCGGGAGCTGCTTCGGGCCTGCGGTTCCGACATGTGGGGAACGCAGTTGGCGACAACGTCTGGTGGACTTGACTCCCGTGAGACCACATCCATGGCTCGCGTGGCTTCCCTGTCGACAGCGCTAGATGCCTCCTAAAGCCGATTCTGAGGCCATATTCACGACTTTGAAGGTGTTTAGACAGCCGCGAAAAACGCTGGCGCTGTGTGCAGCGTGTGCGAGTGCACGCGGCTGCTGAGGATGTCGTCACACGACGGGTCACGGCGCTGCGGCGTCACAGGCTGATGCTTGGTCAGCCACCGATCGCATCCCCGGCGACGCACACAAGGTGTGGTCACGGGTGGCGCGGGCGCGCGGTTGAGGGCGGGCGCGCAGGGAGAGGCTGCGGGATGCCGAGCGCGTGAGACGCGCTACTTGCCTTTGGCTTCGCGCTTCTCCTTCTTCTTCGCCTTCTTCTCCTTGACGGTGAGCTTCTCTTTGTTGGTCTTACCGCGATTCACTTGGCCTTTAGCCATGGGAGATCTCCATCTGTCGAGGGTGGCGCTGAGTTGAGCAGTAGAGAGCAAAGCCGAGCGGACTGCACGCTTTCCCCCGCCACCGCGGCCGATCGCCGGGTCAGAGGCGCAGCCCGAGCGCAGGCTTGCCGCTGAGAATCCGCTCCTCGGCCTCGGAGATGAACTCGATCCAGCCCGGGCTGCGCTCGGACTCGGGGATGCTGCGCAGCACGACCGCACGCAAGGTGTGCTCCCGCAGCGTGAGGAACATTGGCAGCGTCTCCCGCGCCTCCGCGGGCAGCGCGTGCTGCGTGGCATAGCCCTCCCAGAGGGGGCCCTGCAACTCGTCGTAGAGCGCTTGCCGATCTTGACCCTCCAGCGGCGACATGACCGCGTAGAAGAGGACGATCGCCAGATCGGAGACGAACCAGAAGTCGATCATGTCTTCGAAGTCAAAGACTGCGGGCTCGCCCGCATGCCAGTGGATGTTCCACCGATGCAGATCGGTGTGCATGGTGCCGTAAGAGTTCGCGCAGCGGGGGAGGGCGGCGATGGCCGCAAGATGCTCGTGAAACTTCGCGTGCATCTCAGGCTCGCTCTCGACGAGGGCCGCCAGTGACGCATGCTCGTCCTGCCAGGTCGGTCGTGCGCACGGCGCGGGCGGCCCGGCGTAGCTCGCGCTCAGACGATGGAACTGCCCCACGAGGGCACCCCAGCGGCGAAACACTTCAGGCGAGAACGACTCCTTGGGAAGCACTTCTCCCACGGCCTTCGCCCAGGCCGTCACGTGAAAGACGCCGTCCGCACTCTGGACGGACTCTTGCATCGCGCCGCTGGCCAAGGGGAGCGGGCGACAGACAGGGGCGCCCGCCTCGGCGAGGTAGTTCACGAAGTGAAGCTCCGCACCCATCTCCTCCGGGGTGCGCCGTGCCCCCCAGGTGGCCTTCACGATCTGGTCGCGCCCGTCCCTGTGGATCTCGTGGACGAAGCTCTCGAAGCCGCCGAGGTCGCGTAGCTGCTCAGGCGTACCTCCGACCGCGGCGGCCACCGCCGCGCGAACGTCGGGTGTGTACTGCGCTTTGACGGCCGGCTTCATGATGTGACTCGTGGGCCGGACTCTAGCGACGTCGCCGATCGAAGGCGTCGTCTACCTTGATCTCGCTGGCGACCTTTGCAAGGGCCTCGTGACCTTCGATCGTCGTCAGGAGCGTGGCCTGTGTGAGGCCGGCGCGTGCGGTGTCGGCAGTGAGGTCGGCTTGTGTCTTGCGGTAGGTGCGCCGCTGCTTGCCGCGCTGCAGCCGGAAGAACGTCATCAGGAAGAGGATCATCGAAATGACGTAGGTCCAGCCGCTCTGGAGGCTGCTGAGGCGAAAGCCGAAGATCTCCTCCGGAGCCTCGGCGATCACGGCGAAGCAGAAGGCGGCCCAGCCGGCGCTCATCCACCAGCCGAGCCACTCGGCGCTGCGCTCGATGCGCTCGTTGGCGATCAGCAGGATCCCGTAGAGCTCCGGGTGGGCCTCCCGGAACGCGGAGACGTCCCGGTCGGGCACCGGCGGGGCGTGGCCGGCGTCATCCTTGGCGGCGTCCGCCGGATCGGCAAAGGGATCGTCGTCGCTCATGCCGCCAATCTACCAAACCGTGCTGACGTTACGCAGGCGTAGCGCCTGAGTCCCGACCGACGCTTGAGTCCGCACCGCCTTGTCAGCGCGCGCGTGCCGCCGAGAGCGATTCGAGGAACCGCTTGGCGGACTTCGGGCCATCCCCGTACCACCGGTCCAGGGCCAGATCGAGTTGGAGCGCGCCAGAGGGGCTGAAGAACGCGAAGTAGGGTTGCCGCTCCTGCTTCAGCCCGACGGCATTCCGCATGTCGGAGCGCTTGGGGTCGTGGGTGAGATCCACGCGCAGGAGCACGACTTGACGCAGCGCGTTGTTGAGCGCGGGGTCCGTGTCGGTGAGCTTGTCGTATTCCTTGCAGTAGTGACACCACTGCGCCGTGAAATCCACGACGACCGGCTTGCCGCCCGAAGCCGCGACAGCCGCCTTGAGCTGGGCGGGCGTGTTGACGTAGGTCCAGGTCAGCGGCTGCGGCGCATCAAGCACATCCCCGCAG
>JAJDEM010000073.1 GCA_029259795.1 Planctomycetota bacterium | reverse complement strand
TGGCCAGGCAGACCGGCACCGCTGCGCGGTGCCGTTCTGCGGCCATGCCCCCCCATGTTCGAGGGGCGCGAGCGTGCGTGTCGCGCGCGGCTTGTGTCGTTCCTCGAACGGGGCTCGTGTGGCCGAGCGAGCGGGCCGAGGTGGATTGCCGACGGTCAACCCGCGCGATTGGTCCACGACGTGGCCGTTCGTAGGTCTTGGGCCTGTGCGACCCGCAGTCCACAGCGACCGATTCGTGAGGTCGCGAAGGGTCCAACTCCAACGAGGCGGGACCTGATGGCGGCAGCCCCGCCGCGGGGCTCTCCGCCATCGGGCGGTGGCGGCCGCGATCCCCGGGGAGTCGTGCGCGCCTCCGGATGGAACACCGGCCCGCGCGATGCGCGGACCCAGGCCCACCCCTACATGCGTCACAGCTGGGCCTCCGCGACTCGCAGAGTCGTGCCATCGGCAGACCCCTGCGCATCGGCGTCATCTACTGGGGGGCTCCGCCCTCCCGCGGCCAGGCGTTACGTCCGTGCCTTCGGCCCGCACGTCGCGGCCGCCACCCCCCTTGACGTCGGATGGACGAGCAAGGGCGTTAGCTGAACGACGCCTATGTCGATCCTCGAACGCGACGGATCAAGGTGCCGTTGCGAACCGCGGCGAAGGCCACGTCGAAGACCATTCGCGCGCGGCTACTCCCCCATATGTCGCTCGAAGTACCCGACCAGCCTCGTAAACACATCCAACCCGGCGCCGCCGATGCCGTGAGCGCGCTTGGGGTAGAGCATGACGTCGTAGGTGGTGACCTTCGCCTTGATGAACGCCTCGACCAGGCGGAGCGTGTTCTGGGCGTGCACGTTGTCATCGGCCAGGCCGTGCATGAGAAGCAGGTGCCCCTTCATCTTCTTCGCATGCGTGATCGACGATGACTGCTTGTAGCCCTCGGGGTTGTCTTCGGGCAGACCCATGTAGCGCTCGGTGTAGATCGAGTCGTAGAGCCGCCAGTCCGTGACGGGAGCCACCGCGACACCGACCTTGAAGACATCGCCGCGCATCGTGAGCGCGTTGCACGCCATCGTCCCGCCGTAGGACCAACCCCAGATCCCGACGCGCTCAGGATCCACGTAGCCGCGCTTGAGGATGTGCTTCACCGCCGTGGCCTGATCGTCGATCTCCAGGATCCCCAGCTTCTCCTTCACGCTGAAGAGCCAGTCATCCCCCTGCCCAGCAGTGCCACGCCCATCGGCCTGCAAGACGAGAAATCCGCGCTGGCAGAGCATCGTGGCCATCAGGGGCCCCCGCCCCCAGGTGTTGCGCACCATGCGCGAACCTGGGCCGCCGTAGGTGTGCACGATCAAGCCGTACTTCTTCTTCGGGTCGAAGTCATGCGGCTTCCAGAGACGCCAGCAGATCTTGCCGTGCTCGCCCTGGGGAATGGCCCCGTACTCCGGCACGGCGAGCTCGAGGTCGTCGAGCTTCTCGCTGTGCGCGCTGCCTATCTCGCGAATCAGCTCGCCATCGGCGACCTTCGCGAGCACGGTGCGCGGCGGCGTCGTCGCGCTCTGCGTCGTGACGAGTGCGTACGTCCCGGACTCGTCGATGCTGGCCGTCGTCGCAAGCTTCGGGTCCGTGGCAAACGGAGCCCGCACCAGCGTCTTCGTGCCCGGACCACCGACGAAGACACCGGGGGTGTGAGACCCTCGAGGCGTCGCCGGGTAGATGACCCGCCAGGTCTTCGGATCGAAGTGCAGCAACTTGCCGGCGTCCTGCCAAGCCGCCGTCAGCTGCACACTTCGCTCCTCATGCGGCGTGCTCTCGATCGACGTCTCGCGGAACCACTGCCTACCGTCTTGCTCGCGCTGCCAGAGCGTGGTCCCGTAATCCACCACCCGAGGCTTTGGGGCGGGCCAGCCCCAGCCCCAACCGATCTGCCACTGCCACACGTCCTTATCAGCCCCATCGACGAACAATGCGTAGCGGCGCTGCGTACGATCGGATGTCATGACCCACGGGGACGCCTTCAGCGAGTCCTTGGCCTCGAAGTCGCGCTGCCAGCCAACCCGCACCACGTACTCCATGGTGAACGGGTAGCTCTCGCAGGGAACGCCACCGACCCAACGGGTCTCGCCACCCTCGACCGACACGACCCCGACGCGTGCCTTGGGATTCGGGTCCCCCGCCTTGGGATAGAACATCTCGCGGCCGGGGCTGCGCAGCGGCAGGATGCCGGGCACGCGGTAGACCGGAACTCCTGACTGATCCATCTGCAGATAGGCGATCTGCTTCGAGTCCGGCGACCACCAGGCGGCTGTGCGGTGGCCGAGCTCTTCCGGGTAGACCCAATCGAGCGTGCCGTTGAGCAGCGTCTTGCTGCTGCCGCTTGTGAGCGCGCGGGGCTTGCCCTCCTTGGTCGCGACCACCCAGAGCTCATTGGCGCGCGAGAAGGAGACATGCGACGCGTCCGGCGCAATGTTGAGATCGGCCATGGGCGTCTGCGTGTGCGTCAAGCGACGGCGCGCGCCGGACGCGAGGTCCACCCACACGAGATCACCCTTCACGACGACGCAGAGCTTGGTGCCGTCCTTGCTCCACGTGAAGCGCTTCGCGCCCGCGCGGCCCACGCCGCGCATGGCACGCACCTTCTTCTTGACGGGCTTGCCGTCCTTGTCGGGGGCCGGGTCGGGGACGAGGGCCGCGAGGCTCGAGAGATCGAGCAGATCCCGCACGGCACCGGTCCCCGGATCCATCGCCACGATCACGGGCTTCGGCGGCGGCGCCTTGGGGCCCTTGTCCTTCTTCGGCTTCGACTCTGCCGTCGGACGCCCGCGGCCCTTGCGAACCTTCACCTTGCGCACATCCAGCCGCACGAGCTCGGCGTGGCCGGGACGCCAGCGCCACGCGAGAATCGGCTTCGTGAAGGTCCGGCCACCGCCGTAGAGATCCTTCAGCGTGAGGATCGCCGG
Source organism: Planctomycetota bacterium (assembly GCA_029259795.1). Taxonomy (GTDB): domain Bacteria; phylum Planctomycetota; class PLA2; order PLA2; family JAEUHO01; genus JAHEIK01. The sequence goes on along the minus strand of JAJDEM010000073.1, from coordinate 11,196 downwards.
ATCGGGGGCCTTGACGACCGGCTTCTTGGGGACGGGCGGCTTGGCTGCCGGCTCACAGTCCTCCGCCCAGACCGCGCTCTGCCCGGCGAAGACGAAAGCGAAGAGCAGGAGGCAGACGAAGGGGGCGCAGCGCATGGGCGCCCTTATCGGGCACGGGCCCGCTTCCCGCAACCGAGCCCTCTGGGGGAGCCCGACGTTAGTCTCTTGTTTGTGAACATCTTCGCCCCCGACGGCCGCACCACGACGGCCACCATTCCCGACGACGCCCTCGAGGCGCTCGATGTCCGCGCCGGCGACGAGGTCGTCGTCGTGCATGGCCGCAGCCCCGAGCATGGCGACCTGGCCCTCATCGAGGAGGACGGCGCCGAGGCCATCTGGAAGGTCTACCCCGAGGGCAGCGAGCTGCGCCTGAGCACCGGCTCCGTGCACCGCCGCGTGCCCCTCGATTCGGTACGGGTCCTCGGCGTTGTCGTCGGACTGCTGCGGCGACTGCCCGCGGATTCGTAGCGCGTTGGCTGGCCGCCTACTTCTTCGCGGCCTGCTGCTCGCGGAACGTCTTCACGCGGTGCAGGGCGTGGCCCGCCGCATAGGCGAGCTTCTTGAGCGGGCTCTTCGCCGCCTTCGCCAGGGCGGCCTCCGCCGAGATGGCGTGGGCGGGCTCCATGTTCCAGAGCGCGGTCGCGGCCCCCACACGGTAGTCCTCGGGCGCGCTCTCATCCGTGATCATCTCGATCAAGGTCGGCACCGCGCGAGTCCCCATGTGGCGGAACGCGTACTCCGCGGCGCCGCGGACGGCCCTGTCCTTCGAACGCATGGCCTCACGCAACAAGGGCAGTGCCGCGACACCCGCCGCCAGAGGTAGGTGCTGCACGGCGAAGGCGCGCACCTCGAGGTCCTCGTCGTTCGCCGCAGCAATGAAGACGCCTTCGCCGCGCTTGTCGTCCCGCTCGAAGAGGAGCTTTGCAAAGTGCAGCCGCGCGAGGGGCGCGACGGAGGCGTCATCGAACGCCCGCCGGGCAGCGCCAAGCACGCCCTCGACCTTCCACTTGAGCGCCCACTCGAGTGCGTCGACCTGCTCTTGGGCCAAGCCGCGCCCGAAGCGGGTCAAGACATCGGACTTCGGCGCGTCCGTCTGCTTGCCGTCATCGAGCGCCACGCGCAAGACCCCGCCGCCGGCCGAGCCGTTCCAGAGGATCACGATGTCGCGCTTTTGCTCGTCGATCCAGAGGCCCTCGTACCACCAGAACGAAGAGACCGACTGGCGGAAGGTATTCATGCGAGAAGCCGAGAACAGCTGGTTCAGCCGACGCTGGAAGCGCGAGCGGCCGGCGGCATCCCGCATGTCGACGACGGCCGCACTGCCCACGGCCCCGTAGGTCTCAAAGAGGAGGAACCCTTGCCCCGCGTTGAGGCAACGGATCTCCATGGGCATGCGGCATTCGCCGCGCGCGACGACGCGGTCGCCCTTCTCGAGCTCGATCGAAGGGCCGGAGCTCAGGCCGCTGTTGCGGTCCTGCGGCGGCATCCGCCGCGCGGGCTTGCCCTTGGCGCGCTTCACCAACTGAAACCCTGCGCCCGTCCGGTTCTCGACCGGCTCGACGATGACGTACCAGCGCCCGTCCTCCGAGCTCGCGAGCTTCGGGCGCGGGGGCATCCAGGAGTCGGCCGAGGCAGGGTGGGTCCCCGCGGCGACTGCCACGAGGGAGAACAGGACGGCGAGGGCAAGTAAGCGCATGGACGGACTCCGGGACACCCCATCAGACACGCTGTCGTCTTGTCGGTTCTCGGGCCGTCGCTCAGGCACCCCCGCCAGCTGCGACTAAAGCCCCGCAGGCTTCTTCGGGTTGGGGGCGATGGAGCGGAAGCCGCTGGTCACCTTGCGCAGCTTCAGCCCCTTCTTGCCTTCGAGGACCTTCTTCACCTTGCCGTCCTTCTTGAGGAAGACGACGGCGGGGAGGCTCTTCACTCCAAGCGCGACGAGCGCTTCCCGGTGCGCCGTCCCGTCGAGCTTCACACCCGAGACCTGCTCGCCGTAGAAGCGCACGAGCGGGTCCATGAAGATGTCACGCTGCAACGCCTTGGCGTGGGCATCGCTGGTGGCGCTCGGGTCGAACGCGTAGACGAACACGCCGCCCTTCTTCTTGTCGCGCTCAGTGGCGATGGCCGACTCGAGACTGTCGTGCCAGGCGAAGTTCATGTCGACGCCCGGAACAAAGCGCCCCTCCCGGGTTCCCATCCACCAGCGGAAGTAGGGCATCAACTTGGTCGGCCACGCGTGACCGAGGTTCGACTCAAAGCGCGCCTCGACGACCGCGACCTTCTTGTAGAGGAGCTTCACCGTCTCACGGGCCGAGGAGGCGTTCGCGTCCTTCGTTCCGGCCAACGCGAGCACGCCTTGCGTGACTGCCCACTTCGGCGCGCTCGCGCCACGGCAGCCCGAGGCGACCCATGTGGCCGTAGCCGGCTTGAGCTGATCGTCAAAGGCCAGCGGCGGAAGGTTCCAGCCGCCGTTCGAGAACCCGACGACGTGGACCTTGGCAGCATCGATCGGGAGGACCTTCAGTAGGTGCTGCATGATCTTCTTCACGCGCCCGACGTCGGAGTCCGACCACACTTGGCCGCTCGACTTGGGCGCGCACACGACATAGCCGTCGGGAATCCACTCGCGTAGCGCAGCAGCCATGCCCGTCGCCGAGCCCCCGGCGCCATGCAGGACCACGACGAGTGAGGCCGGCTTGGCCTTGCTCAAGCCCTTCGGCAGGCCGACCTCGACGGTGAGTCCCTCGAGTTGCTGCGTGCTGCGGCCCTCGGGGAACGGCAGCGCCTCGTCCTCGGCGCAGACGCCCCCGACCAGAACGAAGAGGCAGAGCGAAGCGGCGATGGTGCGAAGCATGGGTGTCCCCAGAGTAGCTAGCGAACGCGCTGACCCGGCACGGCCCCATCGTCGGGAGACAACACGTAGATGTCGCTCCCGCCCGGGCCTGCCGCGATGACCATGCCCTCGCTCATGCCGAACTTCATCTTGCGCGGTGCCAGGTTCGCCGCACAGACCACGAGCCGACCCTCGAGGTCGGCGGGATCGTAGGCGCTCTTGATACCCGCAAAGACCTGACGAGTCTCGTCGCCGCCCAAGCCGAGGGTGAGCTGAAGGAGCTTCTTCGCTCCCTCGACATGCTCGGCCTTGAGCACGCGTGCGACGCGCAGATCGACCTTCATGAAGTCGTCGAACGAGCACTCCTCGGCGAGCGGCTCTGCCTTGAGGGCGGCGTCGTCATCGGTCGAGGTCGTGGGCGCCGTCGAGTCCTTCGCGGCATCGGCCTCCCGGGCCTCCTCGAGGGCGGCCAGTACGGCGTCGCCGTCCACGCGCTGAATGAGGTGCTTGAACTTGGCGACGGGCGTTGCGGTGAGCGGCGCCTGGGCCTCGTCCCAATGCTCGATCGGCGTACCGAGCAGTTCGCCGACCTGCTCACTGAGTCGCGGCAGGACGGGCGTGAGGTAGACGACGATCTGGCGAAACAGGTTGAGTGCGATCGTGCAGACGTCCTGCAGCTGTTGCGCCTTCGCTTCGTCGCGCTTGAGCGCCCAAGGCTCGGCACTCTCGACGAACTCATTGGCGCGATCGGCGAGTGCCATGATCGCCTTCATGGCCTTGGCGTACTCGCAGGACTCGTAGGCCTCGGCGATCGCAACGCCGGCTCCCGCGCCCGCCTCGAACAGCCCGCCGTCGTCGGGGTAGACCGCCGACAGCCCTGTGGACTTGACGAACCGCGCCGTGCGGCTGGCGAGGTTGACGACCTTGCCAACGAGATCGCTGTTCACCTTCGCGATGATGTCGTCCGCGCCCCAGTCCAGATCCGCGAGCGTGTTCCCCAGCTTGCTTGCGAGGTAGTAGCGCAGGTAGGCCGGGTCCAGATGCTTCAGGTACGTGGCGGCCCGAAGAAGTGAGCCCTTGCTCTTCGACATCTTCTGGCCGCCCAACTGCAGCATCCCGTGGATCTGCACGCGGTCCGGCAGGGTGAAGCCGGCCGTCTTGACCATGGCGGGCCAGAACAGGCAGTGGAAGTAGATGATGTCCTTGCCGATGAAGTGGCGAATCTCCGTGTCGGGGTTGCGCCACCACGTGTCGAGGGATTCACCGTTGGCGTCACACCACTCCTTCGTGGCGGCGATGTAGCCGATCGGCGCGTCAAACCACACGTACCAGTAGTTGCCTGGCGCATCGGGGATCTCGAAGCCGAAGTAGGGCTCGGGGCGCGAGATGTCCCAATCCCAGAGGTCCTCGCTGAAGAACGCGCCCTTGAGATAGTTCGCGACCTCGGGCTGCAGCCGCCCCTCCTCCTGGGTCCACGCCTCGAGCCACGGCTGCAACTTGGCGATGCGGATGAACAGGTGGTTGGCCGTACGCGTCTCGGGCGTCGCGCCGGAGAGCGCGCTGATGGGATCGATCAGGTCGGCAGGCGTGTGCGTGCTGTTGCACGACTCGCAGTGGTCGCCGTACTGGTCCGGCGTCTTGCAGCGCGGGCATGTGCCCCGCACGAACCGATCGGCCAAAAACGTCCCGGCGACGGGGTCGTAGAGCTGTGTGACTTCACGCTCCACGACAAGATCGGCCGCGCGCATCGCAGCCCAGACCTCGTGGCAGAGCTCTCGGTTCGCCTCGGAGTGCGTGCTGCCGTAGTGGTCGTAGTCGACGCCAAAGCCCTTGAGGTCACGCTGGTGCGCCGCATTCATCTCGGCGAGAAGCTCGACCTCGGGCCGCCCCTCCTCCCGCGCACGGATCATGGTCGCGGTGCCGTGGGTGTCGTCAGCGCAGACCGCGAGCACCCGATGGCCGCGCAGGCGCTGGAAGCGTGCCCAGATGTCGGTCTGGATGTGCTCGAGCATGTTCCCGACGTGCAACTGGCCATTGGCGTAGGGCAGCGCGGCGGTAACGAGGATCTGGCGTGCGGACATGGACCTACTCCAAGACAGGCGATGGTGCCCGTGGAGACGCGAAAACGGAAGGACGGAACGGGGCCTAGCGGAGGCCGCAGGCCCTCTGGACGTCGGCGAGCACTTCGCCGCCGACCTCGCGGGCGCGGGCGGCGCCCTTGCGAAGGACCTCGTGGACGTAGTCGAGGTTCTCCAGCAACTCCTGGCGTCGCATTCGGGCCGCATCGAACTGCGTGTGGAACGCATCGAGCAGCCGGGTCTTGAACGCACCGTAACCCGTGCCGCCGGCCCGGTACTGGTCGGCGACCTCGGCGAGCGCAGCATCAGCGAGGAAGAGCTTGAGCAAGCCGTACACGTTGCAGTTCTCGGGATCCTTCGCGTCCTCGACCGGCGTCGAGTCCGTGACGACACGCATGATCGACTTCTTGACCTGCTTGTCGCTGGCGAAGAGCTGGATCGTGTTGTCGTAGCTCTTCGACATCTTGCGCCCGTCCGTGCCGGGCACGACCGCGACATCATCGAGGATGTGACCCTCGGGCAGGGCCAGCGCACCGCCCTCGCCAGTCTCCGGGTCGAAGTCCTTGCAGTAGGTCAGATTGAACTTCACGGCGAGGTCGCGCGTGAGCTCGAGGTGTTGCTTCTGATCCTTGCCGACCGGCACGACATTGCTTCGGTAGAGCAGGATGTCCGCGGCCATGAGGACGGGATAGGCGAAGAGTCCGAAGTCGACCTCCTTGCCCTTCGCCGCGGCGTCCTTGTAGCCGTGGGCGCGCTGCAGCTGCCCCATCGGAGTGACGCTGCCGAGCACCCACATGAGCTCGCTGACCTCGGGGACCTGTGACTGCATGAACAGCGTGCAGTGCTCGGGGTCCAGGCCGAGCGCCAGGTAGTCGAGCGCAACCCCGAGGGCGTACTCGCGCATCTTCTCCGCGTCGCGCACGAGATCGAGCGCGTGCAGGTCGGCTACGAAGTAAAAGCCCTCGCCTTGGCTCTGGAGCTCGAGGAATTGCCGGATCGCCCCGAAGTAGTTTCCGAGGTGAGGTCGACCGGTTGCTTTGACGCCGCTGAGGATTCGCATGGCTCTACTGTGTCGTCGAGGATGGCAGGAAGTAACTAGTACGCGAGACGGCTCGCTCGGGTTCCACGGCCCGTGCTGACTGGGCCGCCAGGCGAGTCTAGTTGTCGCGCACCATGACGGGGCGCGCGTACAGGAGGGCCCCGGACGCATCCCGGGCCTCGACCCGACCGGCGAAGAGGGCGCCGCTCACCGGCGCCATGTCCAGGCGCAGGAACGAAACGAACGGCCCCACCGTCGCGGTCGGCATCTCACGCAGCTGGGTCCCGTCCGGGCTCCAGTCCAAGCGCGAGCGGGCCGGCACGACGATGTCCGGCAGGATGTACTCGGTGCCGAGCATGGGGGTGAACGCACGCACGGGCACCGTCAGCTCACCCGTCGTGGTGTTTGTGATGCTGATCCAGGTGCGCGTGCCGGAGGCCGTCGACGTCGCCACGGGCATGTTGTAGATGCACGCGCGGTTCGTCTGGACCTGCGCGGGAAGGATCCGATAGAAGGAGCCGAACGCGGCATCCATATGGCGAGCCGACACATCCACGGCGGCGGGCGCCTGGATGACCAGGGTCACGGCCTCGAATCCGCCGAACGCGAAGACGTCGCCGAAGAGGTCGCTCAGCCAACTCGTCTCCGTGCCCTCGAGGCCCAACGAGAGCGAATCGGTCGTCGCGAGAAAGACCGTGCGGCCCGCGCGCAGGGAGAACAGCCGCGGCGCGGTGAGCATCGGCTGCCCCCCGCGACGGTAGATCGCCTGCAGTACGACACTCTGGGTGCTGGCGGAGCCATTGCAGAGCAGCGTGCCGAAGTCATGGACGGTCCCGCCGGCGTCTGCGCCGAACTCCACATCGAATCCGACGTCGAGGAGGCCCGCCAGATGGGCATCGCTCGTCTCACGGAAGCGGGACTCGGCGTTGATCTGCAGGGCGCTCTCGCGCGCGGCGATCGAGAAGCGGTTCAGCTCGCCAGCCGCGGCGGCCGGCATCGGCCGCACGCGAACGTGACCCACCCCGCCGGTCAGCCCGCCGAAGGGGACGTCGAAGGCGGCATTGGGCGCGACTGGGATGACTGTCGGCGTGGGCATCGTGCCGTCCGCCCCGACCAGGGCCACCTCAACCATGCGCGCCAGCGGCACGGAACCGCCGGCCATCTCCATGACGCTCTGGTTGACCAGCTGAACGGAAGTCGTCGACGGTGTGACGGCAACGCGCACCTCGTCCGCACGGGTCGCCTGCGCGGCCAGGGCGTCGGACTCAACGCCCGCCCCCAGGATGTCGCGCTGGATGTAGGGGTAGACGAAGCCGCTGGTCGACAGGACGGTGGGCTCACCGGTTGCGACCACGAGCGTCGTGATGTCGCGCGTGTCGACGCGGATCCAACCGCCGGCGGCCGCCTCGCCGAGGAGGCCGGCGAGGACGAGACGCAACTCCCCCTGTGCGGGGACGGTGAAGCTGCTGGTGGCTGCCGCGTACATCGCGCCCGAAGCCTTGAAGGGCGTCACGTGCACAGGGGCTGCGGTGGTCGTAGCGTTCTTGAACCCGAGCGTGGCGGACTCGCCCGCGGCGCTCGGGAGGAAGGGCAGCGTGAAGACGAACGCCGTACGGCGCGCGCCGCGCGTGGCATCACGGCCTCCGGACCCACAGCCGAGCGGGGCGACCACGAGGGCGCAAAGCAGGAGCGTGGACAGTGACAGGCGCCTGAACATGGGAGTCCTCCGGGGAACCACCGAGTCTCCCAGGGGCCTCTTCCTACGGCAATTTCGCCCCCGCGGACACCAAACCGTTTGGAAACGGCTGGGCCCGCGGGGACGAGGATCTGGCGATCTGTGTGTTGGGGTCCTAAAGGGCGGGGCCGATTGCCCCGCTCACCCCTCGCTTCGCAAGGCCGATGCCGAAATCCGGCCCGACGTACGCAACCCTAGTCAGAGCCTTGTTTTCTGGGGCTTGGCGCTGTTCGCCGAGCGCCGCCTCGCGGCGGCAGCCGCCCGCGGAGCGTAGCCCCCGCTTTACATGTGTAACCCGCAATCGGGCTACGACTCGGTCTGATCGCTCGCCGAGGCCAGCCGCTCGACGGCGCCCTTGGCTGCGGGGCACGAGGACTCCCCGCAGCAGGTGCCCGCGCGCCGGCGAACGACGAAGCGTACGAACGCATAGCTCAAGGCGGCGAGGCCGATCACCAGGACGACGACTTCCTGCGCGCTCATGGACCGAACCCAAGCGCAAGTCCGCCTTGATAGACGACCAGGCTGGCGACGTAGGCCAACACCGTCATGTACACGAGCATGAAGATCGGCCAGCGCCACGAGTTGGTCTCGCGCTTCACGACGGCGAGCGTCGACATGCACTGGCACGCGAGCACGAAGAACACCATGAGCGAGATCGACGTCAGCGGTGTGTGCACCGGCGAGCCGTCGGGCTTGGTTTCGGCGCGCATGCGCTCGCGAAGCGATACCGACTCCTCGTCGGCTTCCCCCACGCTGTGAATCACGCCCAGCGTGGAGACGAGCACCTCACGCGCCGCAAACGACGCGATCAGGCCGACGCCGGTCTTCCAGTCATGACCCAGCGGCGCGATGACGGGCTCGATCGCGTGGCCGAGACGCCCCACGTAGCTCTGCTCGAGCTGCGCGCTGGCCTCCCAGTCGGCGACGACCGTCTCGTCCTCGCCGGCCTCGATGCGCTGCGCAGCCTCGGCGCTGAGGCTGTCGTCCTTCGGGAAGTACGCGAGGAACCAGAGCAGTACGGAGATCGCCAAGATGATCGTGCCCGCCTCGCGGACGAACACCCAACCCTTGCCGGTCACCGTCCGAATGACCGTCTTGACGATCGGCCGACGGTACGGCGGCAACTCCAGGATGAAAGGCGACTCCTCGCCCTTGAACAGGGTGCGTCGCAGGACGAACGCCACCCCCAGCGCCGCCACGATGCTGAGCAGGTACATGCTCAGCATGGTCAGGCTCTGCATGCCCGCGGGGATGAACGCGCCGATGAGAAGCACATAGACGGGCAGCCGCGCGCTGCACGACATCAGGGGTGCGACGAGGATCGTGACGAGTCGGTCGCGCCGACTCTCGATGGTGCGCGCACTCATGATGCCTGGGATCGCGCAGGCAAAGGAGGACATCAGGGGAACGAACGCCTTGCCGCTCAGGCCGACACCGCGCATCAGCCGGTCGATCAGGAACGCCGCGCGTGCCATGTAGCCCAGGTCCTCGAGGACGGCGAGGAACAGGAAGAGGATGCAGATCTGCGGCAGGAAGATGAGGACATTGCCAACGCCGGCGATGACCCCGTCGACCAGGAGATCGCGGAGCATGCCCTCGCCCAGGTGCTCGGTAACAAGGCCCTGAAGCCATCCTGTGGCCGCCTCGACGGCCCCCATCGCCTCATCCGCTCCGGCGAAGACAGCCAGGAACATGGTCGCCATCACCCCAAGGAACACGATCGGTCCGAGGATGCGGTGCGTCAGCAGCCGATCGACGCGCTCCGACCGCGACGGTCCCTGGGGATCCTTGTCGTTGCGGGCCTTGCGGGCGACGTCGCGACAGAAGAGGTAGCGGCACTCAGCCTCCAGCGCCAGCCGGTCCACCCCGGCATCGTCGAGCTGCGCCTGCACGGTACCGACGATGCCGCCATAGGCCGACGCGTCCGTGCCGTGGAACAGGAGCCTGACGGCCTCCGCCTCGACGATCCGCTCGGGCAGGACGCCCTCGGCGCGGATGGCTTGCACTAGCGTATCCAGCGCGGTCTCACCGTCGGCCGAGAGGCTCCAGAGGCGGCCGGGTGCCGCCGCGCGGGTCAGGGCCTCGCGCAAGGCGTGGGCGTTCGCCCCGGTTCGCCCACTCACCGGGACCACCGGTACACCGAGAGCCGCTTCGAGTGCGGCCGCATCCACGGGGACACCGCGCTCTTCGGCGACGTCGGTCATGTTCAACGCAACGACCAGGGGCACGCGCATGTCGAGGAGCTGCGTCGCGAAGTAGAGATTGCGCTCGAGGTTCGAGGCGTCCAGGACCGCGATGACCGCGCTCGGCTCCGGCAGGCGCGGATCGAGGCCGAGCAGGACCCCGCGCGCGAGACGCTCGTCTTCACCGCGGGGCAGGAGGCTGTAGCAGCCGGGGAGATCGACCAACCGAGCCTTGCGCCCGTCGGACAGAAGCAGGTCACCCTCGACGCGATCGACCGTGATGCCGGGGTAGTTGCCCACCTTGCGGCGGAGCCCGGTCAGCGCATTGAAGACAGAGGTCTTGCCGCTGTTCGGATTGCCCGCAAGCGCGATGACGGGGCGCCCACCCGGCGCGTCGATGTCAGACCCGCTCAACGAGGACGGTGTCGGCTTCGGCGCGTCGGAGGGAGAGGTGGTAGCCATGGAGTTCGACTTCCAACGGATCGGCGAGCGGGGCGAAGCGCACCATGCGCACGTCCGTTCCGGACACGAACCCCATCTCGAGCAGACGGCCGCGCAGACTTCCGCGGCTGCACACTGCAGTCACGGTGGCTCGCTCGCCCGGTCGCAAGTCACCAAGCGTCGTCTGGCCTTCGGCCTGGGCCGTGCGGCAAGCACCGTGGGGCATGGGGACGGGCGGGTTCATATTGAGAATGATACTCAAGATCGTTTCCGCCACAACGCCACCGACCCCGAGAATCGGGTTGCCGTCCGCCTTATGTAAGCCTATTGTTTGGCTGCGAGGGGTCGCACGAGGACCGCATGCACCCCACGCCCACCCCCCAGCCCCCCCTCCCGCTCCGGCCGCGCCCGCGCGACCTGATGCTGGTCGACCTCGACTGCTTCTACGTCGCCGTCGAGCGCGTCCGCGACCCCTCGCTGAACGGCAAGCCCGTCATCGTCGGCGGCGTCCCCGGCGAGCGCGGCGTCGTCGCCTCCGCCTCCTACGAAGTGCGCGCCTACGGCGTCCACGCCGGCATGCCGCTCTACGAAGCCGAGCGGCGCTGCCCACGCGACACGGTCTTCCTCCGCGGCGATCACGCCACCTACCTCAAGGCCTCGCGCACGGTGCTCGAGATCCTCGAGCGCTTCACGCCGCAAGTCGAGCCGCTCTCCCCCGACGAAGCGCTGCTTGACCTCGCGGGGTGCGAGCGCCATCACCGCTCCTGGCTCAGCGCCGCGGCCCTGATCCACCGCACGGTGAAGGCCGAGACGGGGCTCGCAGTGTCGATCGGCATCGGCGGCACGCG